>JBEKZQ010000143.1:0-13398 GCA_049509675.1 Thermoguttaceae bacterium
AGCTCGCAAGCTGCGGCCTCGTACTCGACCACCACGACCGGCACGTCGAGCGTGGCCGCCACCGGCGCCATCGGCGGACATCGCGATCTGTTGGTACAGCTTACGTCGAAATACGGCGACGCCGCCCTGGGCGCGAACACCGACGTGCCCAACACCCTGGAGTTCTCGACCGGCCCAGTCTCGACGGCCGTGCTGCGGGCGGTTTGGGACGGCACGGGCGGAAACGCCCAGTCGCCCAACTATAGCGGACTGAATCATTTTGATCTGACCAGCGCCGGCGTGAGCACGGGCATCGACTTGACCATCGGCGCGGACCACGACAACGCCACGGCCGTACTGAAAATCTACAGCGACGCCAACGATTGGTCGTCGGCCACGGTCAACATCCCCAATACGGGCGACGGTTCCGCCGGGCCGGACATCTTCGTGCCGTTCTCCAGCTTCGTCAGCGGCGGCGGTTCGGGCGCCAATTTCAGCAGTGTCGGCGCCGTGCAGTTGGACATCAACGCCACCGCCGCCAGCGACGGCATCCTGGGAAGCATCAATGCCGCCGGACCCAAGGTCTTTTCGCACAACTTCGCCGACGAGGCCCAGGCCGACCTGGCCATCGTCAAGGCCGAGACCCCCAACCCGGCCGTCGCCGGCGGACAACTGACCTATACCCTGACCACGACCAACAACGGTCCCTCCAACGCCACCGGGGTGATCGCCACCGACACGCTTCCCTTGGGCTTGACCTACAAGTCGTCGACCAGCACCCAGGGATCGGTCATCAACGACAACGGGGCCTTGACCGTGAACATCGGCAACCTGGCCAACGGGGCCGGCGCCACCACCACGATCGTCGCCACGATCGACGCCAACGCCTCAGGCACGCTGACCAACACGGCCGTTGTCAAGGGGAACGAAACCGATCCGAACCTGGCCAACAACACGTCGACCGTGAACACGCCCTTGACCGCCGAAGCCGATCTGGCCATTGTCAAGACCGCCTCGGCCAGTTCGGTCATCGCCGGCAAACAACTCAGCTATTCGCTGGCGATTTCCAACAACGGCCCTTCCAACGCCACGGGCGTTACCGTACACGATCCGCTGCCCAGCGGGGAAACGTTCGTCTCGGGCAATGCCGGCCAGGGGACCGTGACTGCCACTGGCAACGTGGTCAGCGTGAACGTCGGCAATCTGGCCAACGGGGCCAGCACCACCACGACCATTCTCGTGAACGTCGCTTCCACGGCGGTCGGCACGCTGACCAACACCGCCACGGTCAAAGGGAATGAGACCGATCCGAACCTGGGCAACAACACGTCCACGGTCAATACCACCGTGGAAGTGCCGGCCCCGCCGCAGGGCAATCCGGACGTCGATCTGGCCATCGTCAAGACGGCCCAGCCCAATCCGGTTGCTATCGGCGGCACGCTCACCTACTCGCTGGTCGTCAGAAACAACGGCCCGGCCACCGCCACGACCGTGAATGTTGCCGATACCCTGCCTGCCTGGGTGACGTACAGCTACGCCACCTCGACGTTAGGCACCGCGTCGTACAGCAACGGCACGGTGAGCCTGTCCACCGGTTCCTTGGCCTCCGGCGGGCAGTTTACCATTACGATCGTGGGAACGGTGAACGCTGGTGCGCCCAGCAGCTTCACCAATACGGCCACGGTGAGCGACCCCAGCCAGATCGACTCCAACCTGAGCAACAACACGTCGTCGGTAGTGACCGACGTCATCCAGCCCACGCCGTCGAAGTGGTGGTTCATCTCGTAGGGCGGGCGAAGATCCCCGCGAACTCATTTCGCCGCGTGCGGCCGGCAGTAGGAGAGCGACAACAGCGCAAAGGCCGTGGCCAGGCCGGGATCGCTTTCCATCCATTGGCTGTTGGTGTTGACCCAGGAGCCGTTGGCTTTCTGCCGGCGCGCGAGTTCCGCGGTCAGATCCCGGCGCCAGTCGTGCTTCACTCCCTTGGCGTCCTCGATCAGGTCGATTTCCAGGACATCCAGCGTCTTGGCGAAGGTGTGGTAGTAGTAGTACAGTCCCGCGTCGCCCAGGCCGGGATTGTTCTTCATGTCGTAGTTCGCGCGTATCCACTGGAGGGCCGCTTTCACGCGCGGATCGTCCTTGGTCAGTCCGGCGTAGATCATGCTCTTCAAGCCGGAATAGGTCATGGTGCCGTAGCTGCGCAGCCCGCCGCCGGGCAGTTGCTTTTTCTCGTCCTGCTTACCCAGCACGCAACTATAGTAGAAGCCCCCGTCGTTCACTTTGGCGGCAAACTGCGTGGTGTTGTGTTCGCTTTCCAAGTTCTGGCAGCGCGAGACGAAAACCAGCGCCTTCTGGATGGCCTGGTCGTCGGACCCGGCGCCGCAGGATTTCAGGGCGTCGACCAGGAACGCGGTGTTCGACAGGTCGGGCAGAGACTTGCCGCCGTAGCCAACTCCGCCGTAGTACGGATCGGACCGGTCCTTGCCCCTGCTCTCCTCCCACTGGCCGCCGCGAACGAACGCCTCCGCGCGCCGGATCGTCTTGTTGTACCGTCCGTCACGATTGGCCTCCTTGAAGCACACCAAGGCGATGCAGGTTTCGTAGGTCGGGACGTAACTGCCCCGCGCACAGATCGCGCCGCTTTCCTGCACGAACTGCTCAAGATACTTCAATCCCTTCGCAACCTGGGGATCGGCTGCCATGCGTCCGCTCCGCAAAAGGCCCAGCATGGTCAGCGCCGTTGGGCCAATCCCCATGGGAGCACTGAGCGAGCCGTCCGGGGCCTGTCGCGCCGCCAAGAACCCGATGGCACGATCAACCGTGGTTTGGTAGAGCACTGGGTCGGGCCCGAAGGTCTTGGCTTCGGCTGCCAACAGACTCGATGGAGGAAGAGCAAGGCACCATCCAACCATTGTGATAGCAACCAGCGGCAACGTACGCATTGTTCTTGTCTCCTGTGTTCCCGGTCCTGACGCGCAAAATGCAACACAAGGACACTAGGGAGCAAAGCACGTGCCACCTGTCACAAGGAAGCCCGCTTTCCCTCTAAGCGGCCATGCTGTCTCCACTTGCCGCCGACCTTCCGTTTGGTCGCCAATCGCCGCGATGAAGAGGTCGTGGCGGTTTCGCCGACATGCGTGGCGACTATTTCGACATAGACAGATGCTCCGGGAATTCTCGGGGATTGCCGCAGGCAAGATCCTCAGTCCAGCGTCGGCAAGATCACTTCCGCCAGCCAGGATCGCCGCAGAAGCCTTACGACGCCGATGAATTGCTCAAAATTGACGGGCTTGGTCATGAATCCGTCGACATGGAGTTGTTGCGCTTGTAGCACGGCGCGGTGAACGAGCGAGGCGGTCAGAACGACGACGGGAATCTTCTTCAGCAGTTCTTCGGCGCGGACTTCAGCCAGAACTTGCGGACCGTCCTTCTTGGGCAACTCCATATCCAAGAGGATCAGGTCGGGACGGGGGGCCTGGCCAAACACCCCCTCGCGATGCAAGAATAGCATGGCCTCGTCGCCGTCGCACACCAAGCTGACGCGGCAGGGAACATTTCCCTTCAACGCCTCGATAGTGACCCTGGCATCCTGCAGGTTATCCTCGACCAGCAAGATCTCCATGTGCCTGCCTACCGTCGTTTGAATCATCGCAGATGTGTGCCTTGCACGGCTGGAAATGATACGAACCGTAAGAACATGGAAAGAATGGCATCATTCTTTTCCATTCCTAGTATAACTGCAAAGTCGGGGTCCGCTGCATTTTTCGGCTCAAAGTGTTACTGCGCAGGGTCGGCGGAAAAGGGGGACTGGCTCCGTGGCACAAGTTGGTTTAGCAGTGGGAGAAACGTCGCCGCCACGGTGCCTGTCCCCTTTCGCACGACTGCCGACCCTGCGCAGCAGTGGCAGGCGTCGCCGATCTTGGCCGTTGGCGGCGAGAAAAGTTCTGGAACTGCGCTGTGATTACGATGAAAGTTGGATCTTGCGATTTGACGCGATTGGGGCGCTACAATCACTACAGGTTACTATCATATAGTAATAAGGATGTATTTTTCCGTGCATTTGCAGTACTATTGAGGGGTGAGGGGTGGTTTTTTTTCGCGAATTCGGAGGTGGCGGGAAGAATTTCAACAAAGTGATTGACAAGGCCGTAGCTTTCTATAGAATAGAGCTTAGTGACTTTACCCAAATCTTTCACCCAGACCTAGCAGGCAGCGCGGAATCCCAGCCTAGACGGCCCGATCTCCTTCGACGACGCTTGGGGGAATACTTGCTCTTGAGCTCGGTGGCGGAATGCGATCTTTTTTTTTCGCGTTCGCAAAAACCGGGTTTCAGGATGTCGTATTGCGCCAGATGTTGTTGCGCTCCGCTTAGCTAAGTTCGGAATGTCTCAGTGGCGCATCGTTGAAAAAGGAGAACGGCTGTGTCTCAATCGCGTTTCCGCAAATTCTCTGAATTCTCCCTGATACTATTAGGTGCGATTGGGGTGGCAGGCATCGGCAACGCCTCCACGATCACGATCGCCGAGAGGCTGGGGTTGCAGATTCCCCATGCGGCGACTAGCCAGTCGGCCCAGTCCGATGCGACCACGTCGGCAAGAACGGTCACCGCCGGTGCTGCGAGCACGGCAGAGGCCGTTACGCCTGCATCTCCATTGCCGACCCCTCAGCCGCCGACGCCTTCCACCCTGCCCCTGGCTGCCACACCGGCTGCAACGAGCAGCGCGGGGGCAGCCGCCGTGACTTTGGCCACCCCGGCGGCGGTCAGCATTTCCGATCTGACGGCTGCGAAGAAGAAAGGTACCTTGCCGGCAAAGAACGCTGTGGGCAAGGATGCCGGCTCCGGCGGCCTGTACTCCAATGCCTTGTACGGCTTTGGCCAGGTCTACCAAGGATCGGCCCCAAAGGCGGGGGTCACCCCTAACCTCACCTCCACATGCACCTCGTTGAGCGATGGAAGCAAGGATCACCACAACACGAAGGCGTCGATTCTCGAAGTCTCCGGTCCGATGACCATCGACATGAGTTGGCGGAGCCGCGCATCGGCCCTTGAAGAAGGGAACTCGTCGCGGCCGCTGGTGCCCGATTGTGCCGGTTGGTTGGTCAGCGATGTCGTGGATATCTCCAAGCCGTCGACAGCGGCGCCCGGTCCCTTCGTTGCCAACGCCAGCGGGACCCTGCCCGCCTACGTCTTGCAGATGACCTACTCGTCGTCGCTGGAAAGCGTGTCCGATGAAAAGACCGATGCCCCTGCCGGCTACCTGTACTTGGGTTGGCTCGATCAGGTCGTCACCGATCCGCGTCATCCCTGGGAGTTGACGCCGGAATGGGTCAACGCGGCCATCGCCTCCCAGCCCGGTGGACTATCGAGCGCCGTGCTGCGCGGCGGAAAAGACGGCAAGTACGGGCCGTACGTCGAATCCTGGACAGCCTTCCGCAATTCGCATAAGAGCAACGTCTCCAGCTATCTGGGATACTGGGGCGTCGATCCGGCCACCGATACCGTCTGGGGCGTGGTGAACAGGCAGGGTGAATTCGCGGTCGTTCCCGAACCGGGAACCATCGCGCTGCTGGGCGTCGCCGTCCCGGCCCTGCTGCTTGCACTGCGGCGGTGGCGACGGAACAGCGGCCTGAACTGTTAAGGCAATTATCAATCGCCGGCCCCGATCCTGCGAGCGGCCGACGACAAGCGACCCTAAAGCCGTGGATGCATGAGGCTCGTGGCGACTGCCAAGTCCCACGAGCCTCATGTCGTTGGCTACTTCTCGTGGTGCTCTATCACGGGGAAGTACAGGTTGAACTTGAAATCAGGGCTGTTGTCCAGGTCGTGGCAGTTAAAGCAGTTCTGTTTGCGCGAGGTAGGATCGGCCGCCTCCTCCTTGGAAATGGCCATTTCTTTTTGCAACTTCACCTGCAGGGCGCGGTTGGCTCCCATTTCCGCGGCAACGTGGTTCTCGCCCGGACCATGGCAGTCCTCGCAGCCGACGTTGACCAGGTGCGGGGTTTTCAACTCGCTTTGATAGCCCGTGTCGTATGGGAAGAACTTGCTGGGGTTCCAGCCCACGACGTGGCAACTGATGCACTCGGGATCATAATTCCGGAACGGGTCGGCGTTTTTCAGCGAGGCGTAGGCCGTCGAGTGCGGCGTCTTCTTCCATACCTGGTAAGAGGCCTCGTGGCAGGACTTGCACTTCTCCGTGCCCACAAAGCCGCCGCGAAGATCTTTTTGCGGATAGGGCACCGCGCGGATACCGAGGCCCGCCAACCCCAGATCCTTCAACTGGTCCTCGTAGGCCCGCATCAGGTCTTTCATGGGCCTTGCCGGAGCCCAGCGTGAATCCAGCGGCACACGTTGGTAGCGCAACGGCTTTTTGGGGTCGTCGAACAATCCGATCACCACCGCGTTCATTCCCTTTTCGCCGACCTCGATCAATCGGGTCTTGCCGTTTTTCAATAGCGTCGGTTGATTGGGCGGCTCGGCCCCGCCCGCCGAGGTGACAATGAAGTCGAAGTCGGGGAATCGGGCGGCGATGCTGTTGGTTTCTTCCTCCGAGGCGTAGGCCAAGAGAATCAGGTGGTCAACTTTGGCCATCTTCAGTTGGGGCACGACTTTGGCCAGGACTGCCGGCGGGTCGAGCATTTCCACATCCGGATTGCGGATCAGTTGCTGATATTTCTTGCCCAGCACCGCGGTGATGCCCAGGCGGAGGCCGCCGGCTTGCACCACGCGGGCCTGGGGCGTGAAGTCGGCGGCGAAACCGAACAGCGCCGCGTTGACCGAGACGTACAGGCTGTCCGCTTTCTTCTGGCCGCCTACCGCGGCCAACAACTCGGCGGCTGGCAGTTGCAAGTCGGTCGCGCCAAGATTGATGGCCGCATAGCCCGCACCGGCAATGCCGTTGATCTTCCGGATGCCGTTGATCGCCGTCTGAAATTTAAGTTCCGCCTGGCGACCAAAACCCTTGGAGATGCCGCCCACGTCCAGGCCCACCAACGGCCACCCCTGATTGGCAAGGGTTTGGGGCATGTTCGCGGGTGAATGTGTTCCTGGATCTGCTCCCGACGGCCACCCTTGAGTAGCAAGGGTCTTGAACATGGTGTAGCGGCGGCTCATACCGCCTTTCATGCGATCCAGGCCGGCGCAGCCGCACGGCTCGAGATACCCCTCCTCGCGACCGGTGAAAACCAACGCCAATCGCGGCTTTTGCCAATTGACAAAGATCGGCCCGTTCTCCTTGATCGGATCGAAGGGAATCGTGCTGTGCTTGGGCAGGTTGGCAATCGATTTCTCATTTCCGTCGGCCTTGGGCACCACTTCGGCCTTGGGAAGGGGCTCAACTTTCGGCGTGATCTTGATCGTTGGCCCCGGCTCGGCGCCAGTTGGCGGCTCGGTCTTGGACGCCGGTGGTTCGGGAGGTGGCTCCACCGCAGCCGGCTTCGACTTCGTCGGTCCCCGGGCCGGCGCCGACTTGGCGGGCGGCGCTTTGGCCTCGGGCGCCCCGTCGTCTGCCGGCTCCGCTGCCTCGCGCAGCGGGTTGGGCAGGACGTCCTGGTTGGCCAGTACTCGCGGTGCGGGAGCGAGCGGCTTCAACGCCGCATCGGTGGACGGCAAAACGGCCGGTTCCCCCGCCGCAGCGCTGGCCGTCGCGGAAACTGCCAAAGGATCTTGGGTGGATGCCGGGACGCGGGGCGTGCGGCGTGCGGCGTGCGGCAAAACCGGCAACGCCTCGACGGCGGAGGACGCACGAGCGGCCGCGACTTTGGCAGCGGCCGGTTTCGATGCCGGCGCGACGGCGAGAGGCACCGTCGTCGATGTGACCAACTTGCCCCCGGCCGGGGCCGCGCTATCGCTCTTTGCAGCCGAGGCCGCTGGCTGCGTCGTCGCAGGGGCCGGTTCCTTGGCGGAGAAGCACCCGGCCACAAGCGCCACCAGCACACTCAACAGGATCGAAGGCCGGATAAGGGCACGCCGGCAACGGGCGGTCGCGCCATGCGTCGTCCTTGCGCTAATCAAGATCCCCATGACCGCATACCGACAGTCACACGATGGACAAGAGACATTACGATCATGGCCGGCGTCCTGCATTGCTTGTCCTCTCCATGCGTCCTCAACCCCGCTCTCCTTATCCCTCAACCGCAAAACGAACGAAAATCGGTAGTTGCGGATACTTGGGATGATTCGTTTGCAGAATAATCTTTCCCAGCTTCCCTTGCACCGATCCCAAGTGATTGACAGGGCGGGATCCCTTGGGGATTTGGATAACAAGGGGTGTTTGGGTGGCCGCATTCGTCCCCACCGATGTCATGTGTCCGATGCTCACCTGGAGTAATTCCGGCGAGATCTGGATCGGCTTGAATTTCAACTCCGTGCGATGCGGACCGCGCGCGATCAGCAACAGCCGGCGTTGGGCGCCGGTCTGGCTGCTGATGGTTCCGAACGTCACGACAGTCGGGTCACCGGTACATTGCTCCCCGACCACCGAAATATCCGCGACGATGGTGCCTTTGATGGGAACCTCGATGGCCGGCGTCGACTCCAAGTTCGTAGCCATGAGGATTGTCTGCTGAAACGGCCCCTGGGGCAAGCCCGGTTTGACCGCAACCTCCAGCAATACGCCGCTGCGGGCCTGCGACTGGCGATCGATTTGCTCCGGCGGAATCGACCGGTAAGTTACTGAAAAATAGCCGCTCGTGGCCGGATCAGCCAATTTGAAATCGCGAATCTCCAGTTTCGGCTTGGGCAGGCAACACCACAAGCGAACCTCTCCTTGGGCCGATTGGTCGCAGGCCAGCGTGCTGAAGATCAGTTCCGCCGGCTCGCTATGCACATTGGTTACCACGTGCCCTGTGATGGCCAGCGCGATCTGCGATTTCCGTGGATCATTGGTCTTGATATTGGCCGTTTGCCGGAACTCACCGGGCATTTCCCGCGGTTTCCAGGCTACCTTCACCTTGGCGGATTCGCCCGGTTCGAGCGTGCCTTTTTCGATGGTGCTCACGGTACAGTGGCACGAGGTGCCGCCGGCCTCCAGCGTCAGTGGGGCCGTGCCGTCGTTGCGAAAGACGAACGCATGGCTTCCCTCTTCGCCGCTCTCGATGGTGCCGAAATCGAATTTCTCCGCGTCCACGACGGCCTTGGGCCGGGCCTCGCTGCTGGATGCGGTCCCGCCGGCCGCGTGGACCGGCTCTTGCCGCCACATGCCGCGCCAGGGCGGATGCGCAAATCGATATTGGGCCGTGCCCACGCCGAGCGCCACCCCGACAAGGACCGGAAGGACCAACAGCAGCGATATTCTGACCGGCCAACGACTCATGGCAACGACCTTGGGTCACTCTCCCCCATCATACACAACGAGAACTACAAAGTCGGGGTCTGGTCCATTTTTCGGCTGATAGGCATTGCCATTTGGCCGGACTCACGACCGAAAACATGGACCTGACCCCTTTGCGTCACGCTGTCGACGATGAAGAAACTCCCGGCACTGGGTAAAGAATTCCTGATAGTCCGGCCGGCGGTAGTCGGCGAAGGTGTACTGATGGTGCTGCCAATGGTGGTGCTTATAGTAGAGGGTCACCTCGGCGTAGATTCCGCGGGAAAGGTAGATGCGATGGGCAAAATCCTTGGTCGAGGCCAACACCAACTTGCCGAGCGTCAGGTAGCCCGGGTCGACGTTCAAGGGGCGCGTTTCGCCGTGGCCGGCCGCCGCCGCGTACTGCTGCTCCCAGTGGTTGGTCAATAATTTGACATCCGTCAATTGCGCCGGATCAAACGCAGAGCCGAGGGCGAAGAAGATTTTCTTCAGGTCCGGCCCCATGCTGAGGCGGTAGTAGTCGGTTTCTGTGAAGTGGAATGCCGGGCTTTCCAGGGCCGGCGGTCCCCATGTTTCCGCGGCCTGTTGCCGGGCCCAGGCCAATGCCTCGTCATGCCGGCTAAAGGCCGCTAATAAAAGCAGGCAGGGAGGGTGGGAAGCAGGTTGCCCCATGTATGGATTGGGAGTTGGAAGTTAGGAGTTAACTCCTCGCCTTGGCAAATCGCGCGCCGTCGGCGCGCTCCTGGCGCACCAGGTCGGCGATTCTTGCCGCCGCGCCTTCCAGCGCAATCAGTTCGGCCTTCGGCTCCCAACGCCATTTGACTTCCAGCTTGCCGTCTGCCAATCCCCGTTCGCTGATGACCACGCGCAAGGGGAAACCGATCAGATCGGCGTCCTTGAACTTCACGCCCGCCCGAACGTCGCGGTCGTCCAACAGAACATCGATCCCGGCGGCGCAGAGCGCCTCGTAGAGTTGGTCCGTCGCCTGGCGGGTTGCCTCGTCGGTTATCTTCACCGGCGCCAAGAGCACTTCATAGGGGGCCAAGGCCACGGGCCAGACAATGCCGTTGGCGTCGTGACTGATCTCGATCAGGGCGGCGATGATGCGATTGATGCCGATCCCGTAGCAGCCCATGATGATCGGATGGAGTTGCTCGTTCTGATCGAGGAAGCGGGCGCCAAGCGCTTCGGAATACTTCGTGCCCAGCTTGAAGACGTGGCCGATCTCGATCGCGTGCTGCAGGGTCACCTTGCTGGCACAGCGGGGGCACGGATCGCCGTCGACGGCCTTGCGGAGGTCGGCGAAGCGATCGACTTCGAAGTCGCGGTACAGATTCACGCCGCGCAGGTGTTCCTGGTCGGCGTTGGCCCCGCTCACCGCGTTGGCCATGTGCAGGACGTCGCGGTCGGCATAAATGGGGATCTTCTGCGGCAAGCGGACCGGGCCGGCAAAACCGACCGGTGCGCCGGTCACTTTTCCGATGACCGCCGGGTCGGCCAGGGCCAGGGCGGCGACCCCGGCCGCGCGGCGGATCTTGCCCTCGTTGGCCTCATGGTCGCCGCGCACCAACACGGCGATGGGCTTTTCGTCGGCCAGGTAAATCAGCGTCTTGATCATCTCGCGCGGCTGGCAACCGAGCAGTTTACTGACCTGTTCGATGGTGGCGGCGCCGGGAGTGGGGATTTGTTGCAACGGCTGCAACGGCACGGCGGGCGGCGTGACATCCCGGGCGCCGATCTCGGCCCGCTCCTGATTGGCCGCATAGCCGCAGTCCTTGCAATGCAGCACGACGTCCTCGCCATTCTCGGCCGGGACCATGAATTCGTGGCTGGCGTCGCCGCCGATCGGCCCGCTCTCGGCCTCCACGGCCAGATAGGGCAGCCCGCAGGCGCTGAAGATCCGGCAATAGGCGGCGTACATCTTCTGGTAGCTGCGGCCAAGATCCTTGAGCGAGGCGTCGAAGCTGTAGGCGTCCTTCATGAGGAACTCGCTGGTACGCAGCACGCCGAACCGCGGCCGTTCCTCGTTGCGGAACTTCGTTTGCACCTGGTACAGCGTCAAGGGCATCTGCCGGTAGCTGGAAATCTGCCGCGAGATCAGCTCGGTAATCACTTCTTCGTGCGTGGGGCCCAAGGCCATCTGCACCTTGCGATTCTGGCGGCGGACGGCAAATTGAATCAGCACGTCGCCGAAGGCCCGGACGCGGCCGGTCTGCTCCCACAAGCTGATGGGGGTCAAGGCGGGCATCAACAACTCGACGGCCCCGGCCGCGTTCATCTCGCGACGCACGATCGCCTCCGCCTTGCGCAAGGCCCTCAACCCCAAGGGCAGATAGCTGTAGGCGCCGGCCATCAACTGGTTCACCAGCCCGGCACGCAGCATGAGCACGTGGCTGGGGATTTCCGCGCCTTCCGGCGTTTCCTTCATGGTCGGGATGAGGCTCTGGGTCCAGCGCATGGGAAGATGCAGGTTGAGGATTGTTCCGCCAGGCGAAAACGCGCATTCTAGGTCACAACGGCAGTCAGTGACAAGGGGAGCGGATTGCCGATCAGGAGAACTGCAAACTGCGCGAAGTCTTCCGCCCGCAGGTCCATTCCGCACGCTAGCCCGCGGCCGAGAGCCGCCGCTGGCACTCGACGAGGATCTCGGCGGTCCGGGTGCAGCCGAACCGCGTGGCGCCGATCGCGCGCACGGCCAGGGCCATGTCCAGATCGCGGACGCCGCCCGCCGCCTTGACCGCGACGTGCGACGGCGCGTGCTTGCGCATCAGCCGCAGGTCGTCCAGGGTGGCCCCGCCGGAACCGAAACCGGTCGACGTCTTGACCCAATCGGCGCGGACCTCGCCGCAGATCTCGCACAAACGGATCTTGTGCTCGTCCTGCAGGAAACAGTTCTCGAAAATCACCTTCACCTTGCCGCCGCGCGCATGGGTCATGTCGACGATCGAGCGGATCTCGTCGCGCACGTAGCCCCAGTCGCCGCTGAGCACTTTGCTCAGGTTGACGACCATGTCGAGTTCGATGCCGCCGTCGTCCAGCGCCTGTCGGGCCTCGGCCAGCTTGGTGGCCGTCGTGTGTCCGCCGTGCGGAAAGCCGATGGTCGTGCCGGGCACGACGGCCGAGCCGGCCAGCAGTTCCGCACAGCGCTTCAGGTAATAGGGCAAAATGCACACGCTGGCCACGTCGTACTGCCGCGCCAGGCGGATGCCTTGTTCCAAGTCGTCGACGGTCATCGTGGGCCGCAACAAACTGTGGTCGATCATCTTGGCAATATCATGAACCGTGTACTGTGTCATCGTTCAGTCAATCCTTTCAAACGACCGGGGAGCGCGGGGCGTGGACCGGGGAGCGTGGGGCGTGGGGCGTGGACCGGGGAGCGTGGGGTGTACTGAGTCATCGTTCCATCAATTCTTTCAAGCAGTTCTTCAAGAAATGTCCGCTCTCCCGCAGGGCCTGTTGCCGGGCCTCGAGCGAGCCTTCGTACTGGCGATCCTCCACTTCGATGCACACCGGGCCGGCGTAGCCCGCCGACCGCAGCGATTCGAGGAAACGGGGCCAGTCGATCTGGCCGCGGCCGGGCAATTTCGGCGTGTGAAACTCCAGCGGCGTGGCCAGGATGCCTACGTCGTCCAACCGCTGCCGATCGACCTGCGCATCCTTCAAGTGTACGTGTACGACGCGGGAAGCGAATTCCGCCAGCGGCCGGATGTAGTCCATGTGCTGCCACACCAGGTGCGACGGATCGAAATTCAGGCCGAAGGCCGGACTGGCGATCTCGGCGAACATCCGCCGCCAGATGGCCGGGGCATGGGCCAGATTCTTGCCGCCCGGCCACTCGTCGGCCGTGAAGAACATCGGGCAGTTCTCGATGCCGATCCGCACGCCATGCTCCTCGGCAAAGCGGACCAAGGGCGGCCATACCTCCAGGAATCGCGGCCAGTTGTCGGCCACGCTCTTGCGCGGGTCGCGGCCCACGAACGTGTTGACCACGCCCACCCCCAGCAACTCGGCGGCCGCAATGATCCGCCGCAGTTGGTCGATATAGACCTGGGCCTCGGCCCGGTCGGCCGCCAGCGGATTGGGATAGTATCCCAGCCCGCTGACGGCCACG
>JBEKZQ010000144.1:0-13394 GCA_049509675.1 Thermoguttaceae bacterium
GGCGATGCTTTGGGTTTCAAGCCTGTGGACGGCGACCAGCGGAATCGGCTGCTCGCCCACCGTCCCCCCGCCGCCGAAATGGCCGACGCTCACCGCCGCGGACGTTGCCGATCGCGCCCTGCAGGAGTTCGACGCCAATCACGACGGCAAGCTCGATGCGACGGAGTTGAAGCAGGCCCCGGGCTTGCGGGCGGCGCTGGCGACGATGGACAGCAACCACGACGGCGTGCTCACTCGGGAGGAAATCGTCGCGCGCGTGGGCAAGTGGCTCGAGTCGCCGCAATCGGTGGCCGCCCGGCGTGTCTCCGTGTTTCTCGACGACCAGCCGCTGGACGGCGCCACCGTAACCTTCGAGCCCGAAAAGTGCATGGGCCCCGATTATCAGCCGTGTACGGGCGTCAGCAAAGGCGGTCGATGTCTTCCGCAGGGAAGCAATTCCGACCACGCCGGCCTGTATGTGGGCCTCTATCGCGTGCGGGTTTCCAAACAGGTCGATGGCAAGGAGACCATCCCCGCCCGTTACAACACGCAGACCGAGTTGGGCCTGGAAGCGGCCCCCGACGTGCCCGCCGCGATCCACTTGACGAGCCAGTGAACGGCTACCTCTTGCAGGAGAACTGCAAAGTCTGGCGCGAAAGGCACCCAGAGGGTACCCGGGTCCATGTTTTCGGTCAAGAGTTTGGCCAATGGCTACGCCGACAAGCCGAAAAATGGACCAGACCCCGACCTTCCAATTCTCCTGCTACCTCCTGATCAGGGCGGCGAGGCAGGCTGCCCCGTAGAAGAACAACAACAGCCACCATGCGCCGTGCATCAAACGAGGCGGCGCCGACAGCAACTTGAGTAACAACAGCAGCACCAGGGCGATCAGTCCGGTCAGGCCGGCCAGGATCGCCCGTTGATGCTCGGCCGGGAAGCAGAACGCCAGTGTGCTGGCGAAGCTCAGAAAGACGGCCGTGGCCGTCACCAGCAGCATGAGTTCGGCCAGGGAGAACTGCCGCTGGCGGAGTTGGCCCTCATCGGGTTCCAGCGGTTCGGCAAGCGGCGGCAGGGGCGCCTGTTCGGCCTTCGAGGGCGCCGACTGGTCGGAGGCCAGCGGATAATCCTCCTCGTGCGCGTTTTGTGGGGCCATGTTCCTACCGGCTTGTCAGTGGTTACCCCGGGTTATTCATCAAACCGTAGCGTGGGTCGAGCGCAGCGAGCCCCACCATTTTATCTCCAGCGAGTCGGCCATCAATACCCCCGTCGAGATGATCCACTATGGCGTGACGAAGACGGCGCAGCTTGCCATTTCCCGAGGGCTGGCCGAAATGACGGCCGGGACCGGCGTGACGGTCAACGCGGTGTTGCCCGGCCCGACCCGCTCGGAAGGAGTGGCCGGGTTTGTGGAAGGTCTGGCGCAGAAAGATCGAAAGAGCCCGGCCGAAGTCGAGCGGGAGTTCTTCGAGCACACGCGGCCGTCGTCGCTCTTGCGACGGTTCGCCACGCCTGAGGAAGTGGCCGCAATGGTGACCTACGTTTGCAGCCCACTGGCCTCGGCGACCAATGGAGCGGCCCTGCGAGTGGATGGCGGGGTCGTCCGCTCGGTCATCTAATCGACCAGCGGCAAGACGAACGCCCCCGGCTCAGACGATCTGAACGGGGGCGTTTTCGTTACAACTCGATCTTCTCGACAGCGCCAGTGACGAGCGGAGCACCTGCCCGCGGCCCTCGCCCTGGGAGCCGTCGATTGTCAACATCTCCGGCGGCATGAAGTGACCGCACCGATTGCTCGTATCACGGGTTGAAAGGGCGTTCCAGGGTCGGAGGTTTCAGCACTCGCCGCTGCGCCTCGATCGGCCGCTGCCGGAGTGCGGGCTGGCAGGCGCCAGCCTGATCGAATGGATCACGAAGGTTGCCCCAGAAGTCGCGATCGTAGTCCATATCCCTCTGCAACAGGCCGCGTATCTCCAGAGGGACCGTCGCCGGTATCAGCCGGTGGGGCTGCACGTCGAGCTTGCCCAATTGGGGCACGGGAACGACGATGATCTTCGCCGCCGCGGCCGTAGTCAACCGCACGTTCCCCGCCGGCCACGGCTGCGAGGGTTTCTGGTCGGCAACCCAAAGGTTGGCCGCGACGGCAAACGCTTCCTTGGGCGTCCCGGAGACTGCTATGGCTCGCCCGACTCCAACGAACGTGTTGTGGTAGATGAACACCTGCCGGGGCGACTTCCCGGCGTGGGGCAGCACGGCGACTGCCGTGCCCGGAGCATCTGCAAACACGTTGTCGTGGATCGAGACCCGTCCGGTCGCCTGGAACAGGCTCTCGCGGGGGTTGTGGAAGAGCACATTGCCGTAGACCTGGTATCGGTCCTGGGAACCGGGGCCCTCGTCGGGAAAACCGTCCACGAGCAGATTGGGCCGGTTGCCATCGAGGCTGGGCCGGTCGCCCTTGATGAACACGTTGTAGCGGATAATCGTGGTACTCGGCCCGCGGGGCAAAGCCTCGATGTCGGGCCATCGATTCTGGTGCTTGATCTGCATGCAGTAGCCCACGGGGTCGCGGATCAGGTTGTACTCGATCGTGCCGCGCACAAAGGGCTGGTTGCCATCGGAGTTGCCCATGTAGATCCCCGTGCCAGCCCCGAGGATCGTGTTCCCGCGGATGATCCAGTCCGAGCACGGGGATTTCGTGGAGATGCCCACGATCTGCTGATTGGCCCCGTGGTTGATGATCGTGTTGTTCTCGATCGTGATGTGGTGGCAACCGCGGGTAGTCTCCTTGCCGGCCTTGATGGCATCCACTTCCTTGCCTTGGCCGTCGAATGTCAAGTCCCGCAGCACCAGCCATTGGCAGTCGCTGAGATCGACGGTGTTCGTGCCCTCCCGGCCCAGAAGCACTGTCTGCGGGCCTTGGCCGCGAATCGTGATCGGGGTGTCCGGCCGGCCATGCAGCCCCTTGAGCCAGATTCCGCCGGAATACTTGCCCGGCTGAAGCATGAGGGTATCTCCGGGTTGCAAGGCCGCGACTTGCTGCCGGAGGTTGGCTGGCGTGGCTGGCAATTCCCGGCCCACCGCTCGGGCCGTGTACACCACGGGCACTAATATCAAGAAGAACGGCAACTTGGTCAGCATGACGTACCTCAATTAGGCTGAAGGCTCTCTTCCGTCATTGTGACGTTAGTGCGGCCGAGATCAAGGGACCGCCGGCCGCGGCCAGGGGATTGGACCAGGGTGGACCGTGGCTGACGTGGCACGGCCAAATTGAGACAAGTCCGAATCTGCGGCGAAGGGGAGCGGCAGCAGGTCGGCCAACCGATGGCGCCACCGAATAGTCGGCGCGTTTGGGACTTGCGAAATATCGCAGTGTTTTGTTCATCTTTGCCATCAAAGCAGACCTTGAGAGTTCACTGATTCGCCCCAATCTACTCAATCACTTGCAGCAATGAATTGGAAGTACCGGCCCGGAGGCCAGGATCGCTCCTAGCCTCCGGGCATCAAGTTCAATCAGAGCAGGTTCACGACCCGCTCGGCCAAGCCCTTCTCGCCCAGCACGACGTTCAGCTTGCCGCTGGTAGCCACCCGCTCCAGGACTTCCAACTCCCGGAGCCGCATCAACGTCGGGTTGCCCTCCAGCACCTTGGCCGTGTTGGCCTGACTGCGCATGGCCGCCGTTTCCTCGCGGCGGACAATCAGGTTGGCCTCCGCCGCCTTCTTCGCCTCCGTGACCTTGTTCATCAGGTCCTTCATGTCGCCCGGCAGGATCACGTCGCGGATGCCTACCGAGATGACCTCCAGGCCCAACACAGCCACCCGCTGCCGGACAATCTTCTCCAGCTCCTTGGCCACGACGTCCTTGTCGGCCAGGAACTGGTCGAGTTCCCGACCGCCGACCACCGCCCGCAGGGCCAACTGGGCCTCGCGGTACAGGGCTTGGCGGGCGTCGTCGGCCGCGCTGAGGGCCTTGTGGGCGTCGGCCACCCGGTAGGTGGCCACCGCGTTCAGACGCAGCGTCACCTTGTCGGCGGTCATAATCTCCTGGCCGCCGATGTCCAGCATGGTCTCGCGCAGGTCCACCGGCACGAGCATGACCTTCGCCATGTTCTTCCAGAAGGCGTACTTGCCCGGCGACAGGGTCTCGACGTAGCGGCCGTCCTCGAACAACACGCCGACGTGGCCCTGCTCCACGGCACACACTTCCAGGAGCCGGTCGGCCATTGCCGAGCGGACGATCACCTGGATGTCTTTGTGCTCGAAGCGGACAGTCCGCGCGTCGATCACCTCGACGGCGACTTCCCGGAACGTGGTCCAGTAGGCGAACAGCCCCGGCGGCAGGATGTGGCTGAACCGTCCACCCACACCAGCGCCCGCTGGTAGTCCTTCAGGTCCAGCACCACGGCGCGGTCCTTGAGCGCACCCGACTTGACGATCACGTCGAGTTTCTCGTGGGCCAGCCACGGGGCACGATGCGAGAGGACTTCCACCTTGACCTTGCCCAGCGGGTCGAAGAACCAGTACCGACCAGCGCCGAGCAAGCCCTTGAACTCGCCGTCGCGGAAGTGCAGACCGATTTCGTAGCTGCGAATCTTGATCGTCTTGATCATCCTTCACCTTACTTCCTGCGGCGTTTCGGGGCCGCTCTTGTTTCGTTTCCGCGTCGTGCCAAGCGACGCCGTTGGGCGGCGGAACCAGCGGCGATCACACGTCCAAGTGCGGAGTGTCGTTTGAGCATCCACATAGCCTGCGGCGGTGCGGCAATTTCCGCCGGGCTCATCGCCGCCGGGCAAAGCCCTGGGGCGAGTCGCCGGGCATCCGTTGCCGCTTGCCTTCAGGCCGGTGGAAGTGGCATCCACGCACTACATGGCACTCGTCCGTGCTGCCACCAGTGCAGTCGCGTGCCGGTTGGGCGTTGATTCCACCGGCGCCTGCCCCTTGGGGCGGACGGCCCGGAGTCCTCGTCGCCGCCGGTCGCTGGCCGCCGGTGGCCGATCACACGTTGGCCCGCCTCCCTCGGGCTGCGTTGGTAGCAGGTGTTGAGCCTGCGGTGCTGGTACGGGAGTCGAACCCAACCTCAATTCCGACGCAACCGCTGACAGCGATTGTGGTTGCGTCAATTGCCCGGCGTGCTGCGCTGCAAATGCGCTGCAAGGGGGCCGCTCTGATTGTCCTGCCCTGGCATCCCTTGACGCTGATCTGCAACGGGTCGTCGGAGCATGGGATGGGCTGCCGACGCACATAAGGAAGACAATTCTGACCCTGCTCGGGTTCGTCGAACCGGCCGTCGCTACGGGTTGAGGGCTATGCGAGCCGATATAATTGTATTATGAGTGCAATACGTTCCTTACTTGGGAACGAATCGTGAATGAAGTGCCATAAAACCTTGACATGATTACCTTTGTAGTGCAATATGTTCCTTGGTAAGGAACGAAATGATGCCAAAGCATAATAACCCGAGCAAAACGCTAGGCCCTCAGTCCGCGCTGCTGGTTACGGCGCTGCACGAGCGGGGACGCCCGATCTTCACCCTTGCCGACGCCCAGGACATCACGGGCCTGATGGGAACGTCCACGCGGACATTGGTCCATAAGCTCGTTGGGCGTGGGGTGGCGACACGGCTTCGGCCTGGGGTCTTCCAACTGGTTCCGCCGGAGCTAGGCCGCGAAAGCGAATATCTCGGCAACCCCTACGTCGTTGCCCGCGAACTGATGGGGGGCAAGCCGCACTACCTGTCGCATGCGTCCGCAATGGACATCCACGACATGGTAACGCAGCCGCAACTCGTCGTGTGCGTGACTTCACCAGAGGCTATGCGGGGTCGCTCCGTCCTTGGAGTGCCGTTCCGGTTCATACGCTGCAAGCCGGAACACTTCTTCGGGACAATGGACCACTGGGTGACCAAACAGGAGAAAATCACGGTGAGCGACCTGGAACGCACGGTACTGGACGGTTTGCGGCAGCCGGAGTATTGCGGCGGAGTGACGGAGGTGGCGAAGGGCCTGTGGATTCGTCGGGCCGACGTGGATATGGGCCGGCTCGTCGAATACGCCCTCCGTCTGAACGTGGGTGCCGTAATGCGGCGGCTCGGCTTCCTGATGGAGGTCTACGACCTCGGCACTACGGCTGAAAGGGAACGGCTGCGTGGGTGTGTGACCGGGAGTTATTCGCTCCTTGATCCTGTCATGCCGCCCCAGGGAAAGCACACCGCACGATGGCACTTGCAACTCAACGTGGACCCAGAAGAATTCCGGGCCGTGATAGGAACCTGAACAATGATCCCACAACGAAACCTTGCCCTGCTTTCAAACCGCCTGGCCCGCGACGGCGGGCGGCGCATACCGGAGACCGTCCTGGAAAGGGATTACTGCCTGGCGTGGTTTCTGATCGGGCTTTCGCGGACGCCGCTGCGGGAGCGGCTGGCTTTCAAGGGCGGGACGGCGCTCAAGCGATGTTACTTTGGTGACTACAGGTTTTCTGAGGACCTGGACTTTACGCTCACGGCCGAAGTGCCCTTCGACCTGATCCGCCAGGAACTTGATCCGGTGTTCGCCGAAGTCAGCCGATCCGGGGGCGTGTCGATCCGGTTCGCCCATGAGGATACACAGGCCCACCAGAATAGCCATACCTTCTACCTGAGCTACGAAGGTCCCCTCCCGGCGACCGCCAGGGCGAAGGAGGTCAAGGTGGACATAACGATCAAGGAGGAGATTGTTTTCCCACTCGAATCGCGGAGAGTATTGCGCGCATACGAGGAGTATGGAGACCTGCCCGAGGATGCTGAGATTCTGGCCTATTCGCTGAGTGAAATCGCCACCGAAAAAGTGGTTGCTTTGCTCGATGCGGCACGGAACGAACCTCGCGACCTGTATGACATCTGGTTTTTGACGTGCTATGGGCATGTTGATCTTGGCAGCTTGACGCACGCAATCGAGAAGAAATGGGAATTCCGAAAGAGAAGACCTGCCGACGCGCGCGAGGTTTTTGCGTCCAAGGAGGCTCGTTACAAGAAGCTGTGGGACGTCCGCCTGGCGGCACAGATGGCCGAGTTACCCGAGTTTGGGGAGGTTTGCCGGTTGGTCCGCCGGGCACTTCGGGAGGCGAACATTATTGGGAAGTAACCAAATGGTGTATCGCTTACTTCGTTCCATCAGTAGCCGATTCGGCATTACTGTCGGCTAGACAAGATTTCCGCCGCAGACCGCGATTGCTCCCTTTTGTTTGCGATGAACGCACCTCGCACCTGGGTAAAAACCTCGGGGCGACAAGACGGCTATTGAACTTTTTCTGGCCGGTTTGGGCGGTTGGGACGCCATCATGCGGCGACGGATGGATGACGTAAAGCCTGCTGGCTAGCGACGTTGCGGCATGACGCAGCGCTGGAGGTACGTAATCGGGTGGTGATGACATCCTACTAGTCAAGGTGGTCGAGAATGGTAGTGTTTCCACACTTGAAACTGTGGACACAGATTCTTATGACTGGTCGAGATGAGAATGCCCCGAAGGCTTAGCCGCTCAGGGTGTCTGTCAGTTTGCCCTTTCCAGGTCCGCGACAACAACTTTCCCTGCCGCTTGACAGCCTCCATCTCCTGTTCGCAGATGGGTTTGCTAGAATGGGGGCTTGTGGGTGGATCGCGGCGTATGGAGCCAGATCCTCTGAACGGTGATTCCAAACATGCTAATGAAGGCCACATCCGAGCCAAGTTTGACGGAAGGCAGCTTCGAGTACATCGAGGCGAAGATTCGCCGTGATGCGGAGGGTACGGCATTTGGTGGCGACTTCGAGTGGCTCTGCCAGTGGTTCTTGCTGAACGCCCCGCGCTATCGAGGTCAGTTCGACCAAGTTTGGCTGTGGAAGGATTGGCCGGATCGGTGGGGGATCGATGCGGGAATCGACATCGTCGCCCGAACGCGCGCGGGGGAGTTGTGGGCCATTCAGGCCAAGGCCGATCATCCTGACCGAGCGATTCCGAAGCGAGAAATCGACTCGTTCCTGTCCGATTCGAACCGCCGCCAGTTCGCCTATCGACTCCTCATGGCCACGACGGACGACATTGGGGCCACGGCCCGCCGGACGCTTCAAGGTCAAGAGAAGCCGGTGGGGCTGGTACTGCGTGGGCATTTCCTGACGGAAGAAGTTCGGTGGCCGGTCCAGATTGGAGGAACAGCCGCGCGGCTGCCTCGGTGGAATGCACGACCCCATCAATCCACTGCAATTTCGGCCGTGGTCAACGGGTTGCGACAACATGACCGAGGCCAACTTATCATGGCCTGCGGCACGGGCAAAACGCTGACGGCGCTGTGGATTGCCGAACGGTTGCGGAGTTCTCTTACGCTGGTCCTCGTCCCATCGCTCTCGCTGGTGCAACAGAACCTCTCCGAGTGGGGCCGCCAATCCGTCGAGGCATTCGACACCCTCGTCGTCTGTTCTGACGAGTCGGTTTTGCAGAACAAAGCAGACACGGCCATTCAATCGACAGCCGATCTTGGAGTGAAGGTCACGACCGATCCTGCGGAGATTGGGCACTTCCTCGGCAAGCGTCGGCAACGCCCGGCCGTCGTCTTTGCCACGTACCAGTCGTCCGACCGCATCGCCACCGCTCAGACCAGCAAAGTGAAACCGTTCGACCTGGCGATTTGCGACGAGGCCCACCGTTTGGCCGGGCACGCTGAGGGATTGTTCGCGACCGTCCTGGATGGCAAGAAGATCAAGGCTCGCAAGCGGTTATTCATGACCGCCACGCCACGCTACTTCAAGGAGCACGTCAAGCGGCGCGCGGCGGAACTGGACTTCGAACTCGTCTCGATGGACGACACGGACGTCTTCGGCCCTGTATTCCATGTCCTCACGTTCCACGAAGCGATCAGTGCCGCCCCGCCGTTGCTGACGGATTATCAGGTGGTCGTGATTGGAGTCACCGACCGCGAAGCCAAAGCTTGGGCGGAAGAGGCCCGCTTGGTCCGCACAGCCGAGGGGCTCAGTACCGACGCCCGGACGCTGGCCGCGCAGATCGGCTTGGCCAAGGCGATGAAAAAATACGACCTGCGGAAAATCATCACATTCCACTCGTCGGTGGCGAAGGCCGCACGGTTCGTCGATGCCAAACTGCGAGATTCCCTGCCCGGAGTGATCCCCCACCTGACGCGGTCGGCGCGGCCCTCGGGAGAACTTTGGACGAAACACATTTCGGGACACACGCCCGCTGGCCAACGAGCCACGTTGCTGAAAGGGCTGGGCAACCTGCCGGACGACACGCGAGGCATCCTCTCCAACTGCGCCTGCCTGGGCGAAGGGGTCGACGTTCCGGTGCTGGATGGCGTGGCGTTCATTGACCCCAAGCGGTCGATGGTCGACATCATTCAAGCCGTCGGGCGCGTGATCCGCAAAGCCCAAGGCAAGCAGATCGGCACCATCGTGATTCCGGTCTTCATCGACGAGACCGAAGACGCTGACCACGTCCTCTCGCAATCGGCCTTCGATCCCGTGTGGCAGGTGCTCAAGGCATTGCGAGCACATGACCGACGACTGGCGGACGAGTTGGACCAACTGCGACTGTCGTTGGGGAGGCGGCCGAAATCCGGCGGCCGCATTTGCCTCCCTGGCAACATCCATCTGGATGTTCCCCGGCTGCTCCTTCGTGACTTTGAGCAGGCGTTCTACGTCCGGATGGTCGAGCAGACGACCGAGAGGCCCCTGTTATCAATTGAGCAGATTCTCGCCTGGGCAGATGCGTACCAAGCCGCCACGAATGAGTGGCCAAAAAAGAGTTCCGGGCAGATTACCGGGATCGACGAATCGTGGGCCGGGATCAATACCGCGCTATACACAGGCCTTCGCGGACTTCCACGCGGCTCTTCGCTGGCCAAGCTGCTGTCCGACCATCGCGGCAAACGAAACCAGAAGGGTTTGCCTGAGCTGACCATCAAGCGGATTCTCGCATGGGCAGATGAGCACAAGGCGACTATGGGCAAGTGGCCCACAAAGAATGCCGGACAGATTGAAGGGACCGACGAAACGTGGGCAAGAATCAACGACGCGCTGTATATGGGCCTTCGGGGTCTGCCGAGTGGGTCTTCACTGGCCAAGCTGCTGGCCGAGCAACGCGGCGCCCGAAACATTCAAGACCTGCCGGACTTGACCATTAAGCAGATTCTCGCCTGGGCAAACACGCACCAGGCGGCGAGGGGTGGCTGGCCGAATGTGAAATCTGGGAAAGTGGCAGGCACGGACGAAACGTGGGTGGGAATTGATGGCACGCTGAGGATAGGCCACCGTGGTCTGCCGGGTGGCTCGTCGTTGGCTAAATTGCTAGCCGAGCACCGCAACGTACGTAACTTGAAGGGTCTTCCACCGCTGTCCATCGAACAGATTCTGGCATGGGCGGACGCGCACAAGGCGACAGCCGGAAACTGGCCGAATCAGAAATCAGGGCAATTGAGCGGGACCGACGAAACTTGGAGCAGAATTAACGGCGCGCTTTTGGAAGGACTGCGAGGTTTGCCTGGCAAGTCGTCGCTGGCCAAGCTGTTGGCGGAGCACCGCGGCAAGCGAAACAAAAAGGATCTTCCACCACTGACCATCGAGCAGATTCTCGCTTGGGCAGACGCGCACAAGGTGACAACGGGTAAGTGGCCGAACGTGAAATCCGGGCAGCTTGCTGGAACTGACGAAACGTGGTCCAGAATCAATGTCTCGCTGCAACAAGGCCTTCGCGGTCTGCCCGATGGCTCTTCACTGCCTAAGCTGCTGGCCGAGCATCGAGGGAAGCGAAACATTCATGGCTTGCCGGACCTGACCATCGACCAGATTCTCACTTGGGCAGACGCGCACAAGGTGACAACAGGTAAGTGGCCGAGCGCGACATCCGGGCAGGTTGCAGGGACCGGCGAAACGTGGGCCAAGGTTAACAGCGCCCTTCAAAATGCGCTGCGCGGGCTTCCCGGCGGCCCTTCACTCGCCAAGTTGTTGGCCGAACACCGTGGCGTGCGAAACATCGGGGACCTTGCGCCGTTAACCATCAAGCAGGTTCTGGAATGGGCTGACGCGTACAAGGCCGCGTCGGGCGACTGGCCGAATCAGTATTCTGGCGGTGTGGCAGGCACTAACGAAACCTGGCACGCAATTCAACACTCACTCCTGGCAGGCCGGCGCGGGCTTCCGGGTGGCTCTTCATTGGCCAAACTCTTGGCACCGCAGTTGCGGGCGACTTCCACCCAATGATGAATGCATCCGGGGCTTTGGAGCATTGAGCCGCGTAGTTAGGTCAACAATTCATCCGTTTCGTCGCAGCCCCATAATGAGCAGGACAATGACTTTTCAGAATTATGTCGTCGCGTTCTTGGACTTGCTTGGGCAGCGCGATGCTCTGGAAAAGTTGCGTCGCCTCCCAACCACAGTGCAAGAGGGACAAGAGTTCAAGCAGGCAGCCAAGCAAAGCGTCGGTAAGGTGCGGGACTTTCGGAAGGCTTTCGCCGACTTCTTCGACGGCCTGAAACGCGATAGGTTGGACCTGACCAATTGGCCAGCCGAGTGGCACGAACCCTTCCGGGCTCTGGAGCAAATAAAATACACGATGTGGGGGATTTCCGACTCTGTGGTGATTGCAGTGCCACTGAGCGATAACGACGAACACTGGAAGGACATAAATGGGCTTCTAGACACAATCCTCTCAATCAGCGAGTCGGCGGCGTGGGCGTTAGCGGGCGGGATAGTATTCCGTGGAGGGCTCGATGTTGGGGTAGCAACGCTGATTGAGGCAAATGAAGTATATGGCCCGGCGGTTGTCAGTGCGATTAAGCTAGAAAGTGAAGTGGCAAAGCATTTTCGGGTTGTGGTCGGCGACGACTTGCTTGAATACCTAGAGGCCGTGACGAATCAAGACCCTAAAACGAAAAGTGGCGAGATGGCGAGGCACGTTGCTGCTTTCTGCCGATCCATGATTGTGCCGGACACCGATGGCCAGCAAATGCTGGACTTCTTGGGCACGGCGGTATGGGCAGCGATGGGCGTACCGCTTCCGCGGGAGCTTGTTACGATGGGGCATGACTTTGTTGAAGGCGAATACAAGCGATTTCAAGCGGCTGGTGACGAAAAGCTCGCGTCTCGCTACCTTCGTTTGCTCGAATACTATCTCGCGCGAAAGTAGAGGTGGCCCGCGGCGCATCGTACTGGCTCGGCTGGTGTTCGCCAGCGTTAGTATAACCGGGAAAGCTAAGCAGCTTCATCGAAGCAGCGAAGCCGTGCCGGCTGGGCGACCACCCGCCGGCAGCGGGTGGCTGATTGTGCAGACAAACCATTGGAAGCAAAATCATCGCTGGCGGCCAAAAGACCAGATCGAGCTGAACGTGCCCACGTTACAGGGGTAAGATCATGGCAACAGACTGGTATGTTCGCGTCAACAACGTGGTGCGCGGCCCCAGCCGTTGCCGTGATTCGGTGTCCGTGAAATTGCTCAAGACCCCCCTGTTGCTTGAAAAGCAGCACGCGTACTTTTCAGCGGCAGGGGGGACGAAGGCCCAAACGTGAAAGGGGGGAAAGCAGTCAAGGACGGACGGCGCGGAGGGCACCAGTCTGCACGGAGCGAAGCGTAGGAAGATTGGGAGGAGGCCGCGATCGTCCGCCGGAGGCTTGTCCTTGACGGCTTTGGGGATTCGCCCCAAAACTCAAGCAAATGCTTCAGCGCCAAAGGCGACGACTTCAGGCCGCGTGCGGCGGCCGTCGCGCCATGCGGGCGAAAGGGGCGTTAGTAGCGTCCGGAACGGACCGAAGCGGAGCGCAGCCCGAAAGCACGCGGTCGCCGCAGGCGAGGCGTCCAAATGCGTTGGATGTTAGAGAATCGGAAAAACGGAACGTAGATACGAGGGCATGCTTGCCGCTGTATAACGAGAGGTCGAAATCGAAAACTGCGAGGACTGCGACGTAGTAACACGCCGGCCGAAAAGCAAGCAAGAAGGCGGCTCACCAGCCGGTAGGCTTAGCGAGTTTCCCGGGGAAACCCGGCCTATGCTGTGCATAGGGAAGACGCCTGCAACTGAAATGGCTTTACCAAGCTTACAAATACAGGGTACAGCAAGTTGCTTTATCATGCCAGCAAAAAGCCTGATCCCACGCCCTGACCTCACGACTGTTCGGTAGCAGACTGGGCGAGGAGAAGGTGGGGTTTAGCCCCTTGTGGCGAGCGGTCGCGAGCCCGGCCTGAGACCGCAGGTTCCGTCGGGCAACCCCCGCCCGCCAATTGCGGTGGTCGCGTTTCAAAAGCAACGATAATGCAGCCATCGTCGGTCACAACCGACGGCCTTCCGGGTCCGATCTGGCTGATGCGCCCAAAACGCGGGTTTTTTCGACCTGCATGCCGGCACGGACCGCGGGAGTCGGGGGTGCCTGCTCTGCAATTGCTATTGGTGAAAAGGGCGTCCTTTCG
>JBEKZQ010000145.1:0-13388 GCA_049509675.1 Thermoguttaceae bacterium
ACATGCCGACCTATCCGCCCGCCGCCTGGCCCAGCGGCTCGATCCCCCGCGCCAACCTCCAGCAGGAGGCCTCGGCCCTGTTCGCGATCAAGCTGACCGACCTGGCCGAAAAGACGAACCTGGCCACCCGGCTGCCGACGCCGGCCGCCACGACCAACATGGGCCTGATCGACAACACGGTCGGAACCGCGGCCTCGACCGTGCAGACGATCGACCAGAAAGCGGCCAATGCCTCGGCCTACGCCCGCTTCCAGTTCGCGGTGCCCAACGAGTACGTGGCCGGCCAGGCCCTTAAGCTGCGGATCAACGCCGGCATGCTGACCACGGTGGCCGACACCACGGCCACGCTCGGAGTCAACTGCTACCGCAACGCAGCCCCCACCGTGGACCTCAACACCACGGCCGCGCAGTCGATGAACAGCCTGGTGGCCGCGAACTTCGATTTCACCCTCACCCCGACCAGCGTGGTGCCCGGCGACATCCTCGACGTGCTCGTGACCGTGGCGATCCACGACGCCGCCACCGGCACGGCCGTGATCGGCAAGATCAACAGCCTGAGCATGATCCTTAGCGTGAAAGGCTGAGAACCAAGAAGGGATTAGGGATTGGGGATTGGGGATTAGAAAAGAGACGCAATGCGATCCTAATCCCTAATTACTAATCCCTAATCCCTGCCCTCCCCAATCCCTCCTCTTCCTCCCTCCTCCCCCCGCCTCTTCTCAATTCGGAGTTCTCCGCAATGGCTTACAGCAGTTCGCTCGCAACCCTGCGTCCCGACATCACCCCCGGCCTGGAGGAATTCGACCTCCTGGCCGACATCGAGGGCTTTTCCACCACCGAGGTCCTGCCGGTGTTCGACGCGCCCGAAAAGGCCGGCACCTTCGGGCAGATCCCGCTCGAACAGCTTTTGGAGCGGCGGGACACCGCGCGCACGCCCACCGGCGGGTTCAACCGCGGCAACTGGGAATTCGTCCCGCACAGCTTCGCCTGCACGACGCACGGCCTGGAAGAGCCCATCGACGACGAAGAGCAGACCATGTACCGCAACTACTTCGACCTGGAAATGGTCTCCGCGCGCCGCGCGCAGCACGGGCTGCTGCACGACATGGAATATCGCGGCGCGGCCAAGGTCTTCAACACCACGACCTGGACCGGGGCCGCGCTGACCGCCGCCGTCTCGATCGCCTGGACCCTGGCCAACGCGGCCACGGCCGTGCCGCTGAGCGACGTGGCCGCGGCCATCCAAAGCATGTGGCTCAACTCCGGGCTGTGGGCCAATGCGGTGGTGATGTCGCGGCTGCGGTTCCACGCCCTGCGGCAGTGCGAACAGGTGATCGAGCGGATCGGCGTCTTGGCCGGCGGGGCCGGTCAGAAGGTATTGCCCTCGAAGATCACCCGGGAGTTGATGGCGCAGGCCTTCGACGTCGACAAGGTGATCGTCGCCGGCAGCCCGAAGAACACGGCCAACGTGGGCGAGGCCAAGAGCCTGGCCTCAATTTGGTCGGCCGACATGTGCATGGTCTGCCGCGTGGCCGTGACCAACGACTATCGCGAGCCATGCATCGGCCGCACCCTGCATTGGGGCGAGGCCGGCTCGACGATCGGCGGCACGGTGGAGACCTACCGCGACGAAACGATCAAGTCCGACATCGTGCGCTGCAGCAATTGCACCGACGAACATATCCTGTTGCCGCAGGCCGGCTTCCTCCTGACCAACGTCAACGGCGGAACGGCCTGAGCCGCGGAACAGGAGAGCATTAGACCAGGTGAGCAGGTGAGCGGCGACGAAAGAAACGCCTCCGCTTGCGTTTCCTTCTAACTCCTAACTCCTAACTCCTAACTCCTGACTGCTTTGTTCAGCGAACTTTACTGCTTTGTTCAGCGAACTTTTCGCCACCTATGCCGCGCCGCTCTTGGGCCATTATCTATCGGAGCCCGTGGCGCTGTTGTTTACGGCGCCCGGCTCCGCCGCGGTAAGCGTGCCCTGCGACACGGCCATTTTGGGCGGCGAGAAGACTGAGGAGAGCGACGGCGAGGACGGCCGGCAGTACCGACAGGTTTTGAGTATTACGTTTTTCCGCCGCTACGATTCGCCCTTCACCGCCGCCGACCCGCCGATCGGCTCAGTGCTAAGCGTGGACGACATCGAGTATGCCGTGGACATGATCCTCAAGAGCAATGCCTCGGCCGTGGAGGTCCGCCTGGTCCGCCGCGGCGTGGCGGAAGTTTCGCGGCCGGGCTATCGAAGGAAGTAGGGGGCAAGGGATTAGGGATTAGGGATTAGGAACATGAGCTGGATCGAACTGATTAAAGTCGCCGCCGCCGTGGCCAGCCCGCTTGTGGCCGTGTTCGTCGCGCTCTGGCGGCTGGGCCGCTTCGAGGGTCGCATGGAGGAACGCACGCTGCGGCAGGAGAAAACCTCAGAGGCCGTTTGGAACGCCTTCAAGGCCCTGCCCTGTGCCGAGCAGGCCGAGCGGCTCACGAAGAGCGAGACGCGGCTAAATAGTCACGACCAACGACTTACGGGCGCCGAAGGCGAGATCAAGAACCACGCGGTCCGCATTACCACGCTCGAAGTGAAAAGCCCTCCCAAGGGCCGCCGGGCGAAAAACACATGACATTGAGGAAGTCCACGAACTATCCCCCAATCCCTAATCCCTAATCCCTGAATGACCGCCCCCCTCGGATCCATCTCGCTGGCGCAAGCCAACCTGGCCGCCACGCTGGCCGACTGCCCCAGCTTCCGCGCGTGGCTGGGGCTCGGGCCGGACGACCAGGCCGGGGCCCTGGCCAAGATCCATTTCGAGGGCCTGCCCGCCCCCGACCCGGCCAAGGCGGTCAACGGCACCTTCGCCGTCGCCGACATCATGGCGCTGCGGCCCTGTGCCGTGATCTACACCGCCGAGCGGCAAGGGTTTTTGAAGGAACTGGAGGCGGTGGGCGATGCGTTCGAATATCGCGAGAGCGGCCGGCTGGTGCTGAGACTATATCAAAACGCCCCGGAAAGTTTCGATGACGAGCCGACCAGCGACGCCAACCTGCAGTTCCGCAACTGGGTCGGCCGAATCATCGACGACCTGTGTTCCCTCAGCGGGCTGCCCGGCTACCTCGGCATGTTGCGCCTCAGTCTGGCCGCCGGCCCGTTCTGGGCGCATCCAAAGGCCGTGCCGGCGCAGGGCTGCTGGCAGGGCGTGGAGTTGGCGATCAATTGGCAAGGAGTGTGAGAAGAGTATGAAAGGGATTAGGGATTAGGGATTAGCTCAGCGCGTCCCACCCCTTCCCCAATCCCTAATCCCCAATCCCTAATCCCCAATCCCTAATCCCTAATCCCCAATCCCTAATCCCTAATCCCCAATCCCTTCCCCCATGTTCATCGACGCCGCCCGCATCCGCTATCGAGGCTTCATCCGGCCGGACGGATCGACCGAGCGGCAGTGGAACGATATCAAGCGGCAGGCCTGGCTCAACGTGGGCGAACATTACCACCGGGTAATGACCCCGAAACACTTTGAGCGGCCGGCGAAAGAGGAATACGACTACGCGCCCCGCTCGGGCGAGGTGGGCTCCGATCAACCGAATTTTTGGAAAGGCTATGCCGGCTGGAAACAGAAGCACTTGCCGGAAGGAAACCTGGACCTGGTCTTGAGCGGGGAACTGAGGGACTGCGCCCGGCTCTACCGGGTCGAGGCGGTCAGCACCTCCAGCCGCAGCATGTGCCGGATCATCCTGCCGGCGGCCCAGAAAGCCAACCTGCAAAACCCGCACAGCAAGGTGAACATGCGCGAAGAGCTGACCGCGGTCAGCGCCGCCGAAGGCGAGGAACTGGCCAAGGTGCTGGATGACGGTCTGAGAAACGTGATCGAAGCCAGCGTGGGAACTTTTACGCACGACATAAGCTGGCCGCTGGCCCCGGAGCCGTGAGGGGAAGCGTCGGGCGTGAAGCGTGGGGCGTGGAGCGCGGGGCGTATGTCGAATCGCCCCACGCCCCACGCTCCACGCTTCCTGTAGATCAGGAAAGCACGAAAACACGAAAACAAGGCAAGGGGTCCCGATATGAGCGTCACGAAAAAGTATGGTCTGTACGGCGTCGGCCTGGGCGCGGCGGTGCTGGGCGGCATCACCCGGCAGAACCTGATGACCGGCACTCAGATCCAAAGCGAGGCCACCGACGGCGATGTCTGGGCCCGGATCCAGGTCTTGCACGCGCAGAAGGTCGCGCCGGGCTTCACGACCCTGAACGCCGCCTCCGCCCTGGCGGCCTGCGGCCCGCTGGGGGCGAACATCGCCAACATGGCCGGCGGCATGATCCTCTACCTCCAACAGCACCTCGCCGGCGGCACCCGCACCACCGGCGGCGTGCATCGCAGCCTGGCCTTCTCCGCCGGCATTTTGGCCCCGAAGAGTCTCAGCGTCTCGCATCGCCAGGACGCCAACCTGAGCTATGAGGCCCTTTTGACCAGCGACGGCGTCAACGCGCCGGTCACGATTAGCGATGTGGCGGCCCTGCCCGCCGCGCCCGCCGACCTGGAACGCTTCACGCTGGGCCCGGCGACCCTGGCCGGCGTCGCCCTGGGCGAAAAGACTTCGCTGCAGCTCGACTTCGGCATCGACGTGGTAGGCGAGTCGGCCGACGGCGACATCTACGATTCCTTCGCCAGCATCCGCCAGGTCCGCACCTCAATTACCCTTAAGGGCATCGATCCGACCTGGTTCGCCGCCGCCAATGTCCCCCTGCTGGGCCTGCACGGCACCACCGCGAACTCGACCATTTACCTGCGCAAGCGCGTACCCGGCGGCAGTTTCGCCAGCGGCGCAAACCATATCTGCCTCACCGTGAGCGGCATCCTCTACTGCGACGAGGCCGTCTCGGTCAGCGGCAACGATCCGAGCGAAACCAGCGTGCGAATGCTTTTGGATTTCGACGGCACCAACGCACCGCTCACCATCAACACCGCGGCGAACTTGCCAGGCTGAGAAAGAAAGGGATTAGGGATTAGGGATTAGGACCTGACGCCCGGTCCCCAATCCCCAATCCCCAATCCCCAATCCCTAATCCCTATGCTCCTCTACTTCATCCCCGCCGCCAGCTCCTCAATCAGCCTGGCCGAGCTCCGCCGGGCCGGCCTGGGCTATGCCTTCGAGTCGGCCGAGCTGGTGAAGCGGGCCGTCACGCGCGGCCCGGGCGGCGCGCCCGGGCAGATCGTGGCCGCGGGCTGTGCGGGAGAGGTCGGATATTTTCCCGAGCGCCAGACGTGGCGGAAAATACCGTGGGGCGTGGACCGTGGAGCGTGTGCCAACTCGCCCCACGCCGCGCGCCCCACGCCGCACGATCCCCCTGCCTCCCCCTGGGTCGGCTACTTCACCGCCGCCGCGCCCACTCCCGACTGGCTGGCCCGGGCCAAGCAGCTTTCCGGCCACGAGGTAACGCTGCTGGACGGCAACCGCTGGCTGGCGCCGATCGCCCGGGGCTGGACGGAGGAGGACGGCGAGCTCCGCTGGTTTCACACCCTGCCCCGCCGCTGTGATCTGGACGAGGAAGGCCGCTGGACGCAGGACCGGGTGCTGGACCGCTATCGGCCGCTGTGGGACCTGGCCTTGCGATGGGACGAGGCGCGGATGGCGGCGCTCAGAAGTCCAGAGTCGAGAGTCCAGAGTCCAGAGCCGGAGCCGGGTGCCGACGTGCTTCAGGTGCGTTTCGACTTCGAAGACATTTTGGCGGCGGCCGTCGCCGCCCTGCAGGCCAACTACCGCATCGGGCCGACTGAGGTGGCCTTGCTGGGCCTGCTGACCCAGGAACTGGCCGTCGACGTCTTGGACGCCCTGGCCGATTTTCCCACCCGGCTGGATTGGCTCAAAAAAAAACTACCGCCGGCCGCTACGGACAGTTCCTCGCCTGGGCCCGAGGGATCGACCGCGGCTACCGCCCCACCGTAACGGATCTGTGGATGCTCGCACAAGAATGAGAATACCATGACTCAACAAGTGCTCTACGTCGCCATTGGTGCGAACTATCTGAAGATGGCTCTGCGCTCGGCCGCCTCGGCGATCGCCGCGGGCTGGACCGGCCCGGTAACGATTGTCACCGACCAGGCCGGCCCGGGTGCCACTGCCTTGCCAGTGCTTCCCCCCGGGGTAACTCTCACGCCCGTGGCCAGCGCGCCGAATGCCCGCGAGTACAAGACCCGCTTCCTGGACTTTTGCACCGCCGACCAGGTGCTGTTCCTGGATTGCGATACGGTCGTCACCGGCAGCCTGGCGGCGGTGTTCGTCTCGGCCGGCGTGGCGATGGTCGCTGAGCTATGGCCCACGCTCGATGCGCCCGGCTGCCCATGCCGCTTCGGGTCCGGCGCGGCGGACTATGCCCTCTGCGTCACGGCCGGCTGCCAAAGCGATCCTTTTTGGAACTCCGGGGTCATCGCCATTGCCAATGACGCGCCGGGAAAAGCGCTCTGCGCGGCATGGCATACCGAATGGCTGCGCTTGGCCGGGGCCGACGAATTGGCACTCATGCGGGCCCTGAAAAGTCAGGCCGTAACGCCGGCCGCGCTCGACAAGAAGTGGAACGACATGGCGTTCCCGCCAAAATCCGGTGTGATTCAGCACTGGGTCGGCGGGCAGTCGCTTTTGAAGGAATACCGGAGTTAGCAGGCAGAAACCAACGGGATTAGGGATTAGCAATTAGGGATTAGCATTGCCTTGCATCTCTTTCTAATCCCCAATCCCCAATCCCCAATCCCCAATCCCCAATCCCCAATCCCTTCCATGTCCAACGCATATATTTGGACCGGGGCCGTCGACGGCGACCTGGGAAAACTCGGCAACTATCTGGATACCGACGGCAACCCGATCGGCCCGGGCCATCCGCTCACTACGCTCCCCGTAGCGGGCGACACGGTCGTTTCAGGCACCAGTCCCATGCAGAGCAACCCGCCCGCCAGCGGCAGCACGGCGGCCGATTGGAACACCATTGCTGCGATCAACGGCGGCACGTTCAACGGCGCGCTCGCTCCGGGCCCGTCGCTCGATGGTGCAACCGTAAATGGGAGCATCGAGTTTTTCAGTAACACGTTTATCGGCAACGTAGCTCTCGTGACTCTGAACGGCCCAATAACGTTTTTTCCAGGAGCGAGCGCGGCTTTTGAGCAGGTCGCCTGCAACATGCCGACCATTACGCTGCCTACGACCGGCGCCCCTTCCTCGGTATTCTACTCCGCCTCGGCCATGCCGCTGCCAGGGCAGGTCCTGAAGGGCGTGAAGGTCGGCGATACGGTGGGCACGGTCACCATCCGCACGCTCAGCGGCGTGGGGGCCTCCGAACAGACCTCAATCACAATCGTCTGCGGCGACGATTGCACCGCCTCCGACGGCGAGGCCCTGGACTTTACCGACCCGGGCACCTGGCCCAGCCTGGCCGGCGCAACCGTGACCCTCAAGGTCCGGCGGATCGCCGACAACAACTTGCAACTGACCGTCGCCGGCACGCTGGTGGCCACCAGCCCGGCCCAAATACTGCGCTTCGCGCCAACCCATACGGCGACCGCCGCGATGGCCGTGGCCCCCGCCTCGGCCAACCGTTTTGAACTGCATTGCGTCCTGGCCGACGCCTCAATTTGCACCCTGACCCTCGACGCCCTGGGGACCAAGATCGGCTCCTGCGCGGTCCTGCCGGGAGAAACGTGAGAGAGGGATTAGGGATTAGCAGTTAGGGATTAGGATCGGCTTCCGTCCCTTTTCTAACCCCTAATCCCTAATCCCCAATCCCTAATCCCTAATCCCTAATCCCTCCGCTCCCCATGCCTCAAGTCCAGATCGAACTCACCGGCGACGAAGCCCGGGCCTGGGCGGCGATCCAGAAGATCGTCCGCGGCACCGAGGAGATCGAAGCCGGGCTGGCCAAGGTCGGCGAGGCCAACCGCAAGGCCGCGCAGGAGAACAAGGAGCTCGAGCGGGCCGCCAAATCGGTCTATGAGTCCACGCGCACGCCCATGGAGCGCTACGGCGCGAAAATGACCGAACTCAACGCCCTGGTGGAAAAGGGCAAGATCGACCAGGACACCTTTGGTAGAGCCGCGCAGAACGCAAAGAATTCTCTCCTTGAAGCCGGCGAGGCGGGCAAGAAGGCCTTCGGCCCGGAGCTGATCGGCCAGGTCGTGAATTTCGCGAAACAGATAGTCGGCATCGGTTCGGCTTCCGCCCTAATCGTCCAAGCCTTTCAGGAAATGCAACGGATCAAGGACGAGGCGGCGCAAGAGGCACGGCAATCGGAGGCCGGGGAAGCCTCGCTGGCGCAACTCGCACAGGGCAAGGACCTGGCGCCGCTCTTGGCCCGTTCCCGCAAGGCGGCGGCCGATTACGGCATGAGCCGTACCGAGGCCGCACAGTTAACGTTTGCGTTGCAGTCCGCCGGCCAGATTGAGCAGTTGGAGACGTTCGCGTCCCTGCGCAATGTCGGCATGACGAACCCGGCGACGATGGCACGGGCGGCAAAATCGTTTCAGGACGCGATGGGAGCGGACAAGACCGGTTCCTTGCGCGACATCCTCTCGGGCTCCGGGGGCGCCGCCAAGAGCACCACGCTACGGCTTGAGGAAGTCCTGGAGGGCGCGTCCGACGCCGGAGCTTCGGGCAAGGCTGCCGGCGTAACGCCCCAGGAAGTCTTAGGCTCGGTCTCGGCATTGGGCACGATCGCGCGGAGCGGAGGCAAGGCCGGGCATCAAGCGAACGCGCTCTTTCGTTCGCTGGGACGATTACAGGGGGCCATAGGCGACCTTGACACGGACGAGGAAGGCCGCGACGTGACGGACACGGTCAAGAAACTCCGCGCGCACGTCTCCGACGCAATGCACGGGGCCAAGGGGAGCGATCTATTCAGCCAGTTGCATGCCATCGACGCCTTGAAACTGCACGCCGGGCAGTTGCAACAGGTGTTTGGACGGCCCGAGGCGCTGCAAGCATATCGGCTTTTATTACAGAACGAGGGGACGGCGCGCGAGGCAACGGGGCGGGTGAACCAGGGCGTCGGCGAGGATCTGATCGGTAAGATGATTTCTGCGCCATCCAGCGACGAAGAGATTGAGGCGGCACAGCAGGCGCGCATACAGAAAGAGCGGGGACATAAGCGACTAGCACCCTTGGGCACATCCCGAAATCTAGTTCAGGCGGCCGAGGACAGGATCACGTCGCAGATATGGTCCGAGACCAATCCTGTGCTTGGCGGCTTGCGCTGGGCTCGGCATAAACTCGATACGGCATGGGTGAGCGACGAACACTTTTTGGGAAGCGCGCTCAACACGAACGCGCTGAACTCCGGTAATCCAGAGGACGCGCAACTGCGCGCGGACATCGAGCGTAAACTCGGGCTGACGGCCGACAAGCTTCACGGTGCCGCCACGAACCTCGAACGCAGCACCCGCGGCGCGCCGACCCTGGCGCCGGTCACGGCGGATCGATAGCTCATGTCTAATCCCTAATCCCTAATCCCTCCACGCCCCACGCCCCACGCCCCACGCTTCCCCCCATGCCCTCCATCGACGGCAACTACTGCTCCTACCTGCACGGCACGATCCCGGCCGCGGCGGCCGAGGCGATCGAACGCTGGCACCGCCCGGGCGTCGACGGCGACGGCCTGGCCGTGCTGGGCCAGTCGGGCGTGGAGTGCCAGTTGACCGCCGTGCTGTACGCCAATAGCGACGCGATCAACGGCTGGGCCGCCGCCCTGCTGGCCTGCCAGGGCACTTTTTGTAATGTGACCAACGACTTTGGCGACACGGCCACGCTCTTCATTCAGCAGGTCCTGCCGCCGGCCAAGAAGGCCGCCTACGCCCCGGGGACCCTCATAAACTGCCGCGGAGAAGTGACCGTGCGAGCAATCAGAATATCGTGACGCGCCTTTTGCCTTTTACCTTTTGCCTTTTGCCTTTTGCCTTTCTCCCCAATCCCTAGTCCCCAATCCCTCCCATGACAACCCAAATCATCTCGACCGTCACCAAGACCGTTTCCCAGAACGGCCAGCAAATGCCCACCTCAAGCTACACCGTGGCCGGCGTCCAGGCCCCGCCGCTGGAAACCGACGTGCCGGTGGCCACGCCGCTCGTGCTGGTCGACGGCGTCGGCACGCTGAAGCACGCCAACCTCAATCTGCTCTACATGCTGGCCGACGCCCTGGATTGCACGGTCCAGTTCTACACCGGCGCCGACGGCTCGACCGGGCCGATCGGCGCGGCGATCGCCCTGGTGGCCGGCGTGCCCTATGAATGGGACAGCAATAGCGGCGCCAGCCCGCTGGGCTCCTCCGACGCCGGATCGGTGAAGATCACGGCCACCAATTTCATCAAGGGCGTGGCCAGCGGCGGCACGCCGGTCTCAACGCCGGTCCACATGCGGACCTCATTGACTGCGTAAGAGTTCGGAAGGGATTAGGGATTAGGGATTAGAGGCTGACGCCCACTGCCGGCCTCCATCCGTTTGCGTCCAATCCCTAATCCCCAATCCCCAATTCCTCCGCTCCCCATGCCTCAGATTTTTCCGTCTGACGACGAAGCTTTTCCCGAGATCGTGGATAGCCCGATCGTCGAGATCAAGCAGCACTGGGGCGACCCTTGGACGCTGCAGGCCGATTTTGAGGCCCTGCGCTGGAGCGTCTGCTGCGCGACCCACGATCTGGACCGCTGCGAGATCCGCCACCGCTACGGCTACCTGAAGCATCCCTGGGAATCGGATTTCTCGCAGCACGATCCGATCTCGCTCGGCAGCGTGGCCGGCTGGTGGGTCAGGGTTTCGGCCGGCGGCACGCCGCTCTGGATCGGCAAGATCTCCAAGGAGCACCGGGAGGTGCATGGGGCCTCGGCCACCGGGCCCAGCGGGATCCAGACCTTTACCGCCTATGGCCCCTTGCAGATCCTGAGAAAGATCTTTGTGGGCGAGAGTTATTGGCTGGTCGATAGCACGCGGACGAAAATCGGCTGGAACCCGGGCGTCAACACGGGCCATGAATTGCACCTAGCGGACCGGGGCAACATGAGCGACGGCACCGAGGCCCCCGATTATCTCTACGGCACGGGCGCGGAGTGGACCAACGACAAGTATGTGACCTACCTGCTCAACAACTTCGCCGACGAATCGGACGACGGCGGCCCGGGCTGGCAACTCAGCGGCGACACGAGCCTATTGGCCCTGCTCTCGCCGACGCTGCAATTCCAGCCGACTGAGAGCCTGGCCGACATGCTTTTTCAGCTCATCCCCCGGCAATATGGCCTGGATTTCGTAATCCTCACCGACGGCACGAATTTCTTTGTCGAGGTCTTCACCCTCAACACGGTGAACATCACCTTCGGCGGCACCACGATCCCCGCCAACATGGACACGGTCAGCATGGACCTGACCGGTTCGCCGGACGTTGTGGCCTGCCGCCTGGAAGAGTCCAACGACCACGGCTACAAAACGGCCCGGGTGCTGGGGCAGCGGATCGTGGTCTGCGCCACGCTGGCCGCGGTGAACAACGACACCGGCGGTCTGACGGCCGGCACGCTGGTACCGGCCTGGTCCAGCGACGATCAGGCGGCCTATATGGCCGGCACGGGCACGCCGGATGACTACGCCGAATTGCACGACGCGGCCCGGGCCGCGATGGGCAAGCTCGATGTCTTTCGCTGCTTCGCGGCTTCCGCCGCCTATAGCGCGCAGCCGCTGTTCGACGCTCACGGGAATTTTGTCTCCGGCTCCTCAGATACCTCTCAGCGGCAGGTCCGCCACACGCTGGAGTGGACGCCGCTGCAAAGCGGCTTCGACTATAGTCACGACCCGCCGGTGGATAACAACGCCTCCGGCGTGGTGCCGAAGTTGCTCCCGCCACGGGCCTGGGTCTATACGCCGATCCAGTATGTTGAGGGAGTGTCGCTTTTCCAGGAGGTCAACGATCTGCAGGTCCACCTGGCGGCCGCGCCCGGCTGCCTGGGCGTCCGGCTGGACGGCTCCCCGCAACACGTGTTGGCTTCCAATGAGTTCAGCACAGCCGCCGCCCCCTCGCTCGTCTACCCATTAGCCGACTGGCGGACCCTGGCCGTAACCCTGGCCTTTCGCAGCGACCAGCGGATCAAGTTCGAGCTGGCCCTGCCGGGTGCGCTGCCCAGCGACGGCGTGTATGAGCACGAGGTGCCCGACGCCGAATGCTGGGTGTTGGCGCCGCACACGATCGTGGACGCCACCTCCGGCGGCGACTTTACCATCAGCCCTTCCACGGCCGTGGTCTTGCGGAACGATTCGCAGAAGCTGGTGCTGGCGATGGCGGGCGTGGTGGCCCGCTACCTCTCCGCCAGGTGCCGGGCCGACATCACGGTCAAGGGCCTCTACCCCTGGGCCCAGTACGTCGGCTGCGTGCTCGATGTGGTTGTGGAGGGCGACACCTCCGACAATCTGGCCGCGCCCATTACGGCCATCGAATACACCGCCCCCGACAATACATCGCCCACCACCACGCTGCGGGCCGGCTACGCCTCGGCCGCCTCGGCGCTGCTGGCCGGCGAACACATGCGGCGGCGCAGAAGATGAGGGATTAGGGATTGGGGATTAGGGATTAGGGATTGGGGGACCATGGACCAACGCACCTCCGGCCGCCTGTTAACCGGGGCCATTATCGGCCCGTTCACAAAACTCTGCCCGTTCGAGCTCAAGCAGATTCTCGTGGCGGGCGGCGTGGCGACGGCCTACCACATGAAGCCGGACAACTCGGACGCCGATACGTCTGGGGCCACGTTCCAGGTCTATGATCGCATCGGCGACAAGTACGGCTACGGGCGCGATGCGGTGAGCGGCTTCGGCGGACACGGGATGCGCGGCGTGGCCTTTTACGATCCGGGCGTCCCGCTTTGGGAGGCGGTCTGGCTGCCGACGCTTTTTCGCTTCGAGTTGATTTCCGGTCTTTCGCCCGGCGGCAACGCCCTGGGCGATATCCTGGTCGCGGGGTCCGGCGGCGGTCTGAATCTGGGGCCGGAGATCACCGTGTACGACTCGGGGCAGCTTGCATTCTCCGGCCGCGCGCACGGCAGCGGCGTAGTGGGCAGCCGCGGGCATTGTGTCTGGATGGCCGACACGCAGCATTTTGAGATCCTCGACATCTGGACCCAGAGCCGGCGATGCAACGCCCTGCTGGCCGCTGCCATGGCCTACACGGATACGACGGCGACGGTCAACAATGTTATCCCCATTGATGGCGGTTGGTCGCCGGTCGCGAATTCGGCAACGGCCATTACCGTGGCGAACACGATGGGCTGGAAGGCCGATAACGCGGCAAAGTGCAAGATCGAATGGAACACGTCGGCCGCGCAATGGGAACTTTACCAGGTGGCCTGCCCGGCATCGCCATAAAGATCGTGAGGCGTGGGGCGTGGGGC
>JBEKZQ010000146.1:0-13334 GCA_049509675.1 Thermoguttaceae bacterium
ACGGACCGATGCGAACCGAGCCGCCTCGCAATTGGTGAGTTCGCTTGTAACCATCTGAAAACAAACCACTTACGACTCTTTCAACGGTATTGGGGTTAGGGCTGCCAAGCCGCGTTGGGCGGCCCAGCCCGGATTATTCACGAACTGTAGGGTGGCGTCGAGCAAACCGTGGTTCTGGTGGGTCTTCGGTCGCTTATCAACTTGCCGCTTTATGACACAGCGCTGGACAACCGTTGATCGGTTTGCGAGACCCACCATAGGTTTGCGCAACCTCGACCCATCACGAATAATCCGGGCCAGCGCAAGGGAGCTTCAAATTTGGTCAGCAACGAACACTCCTGATACTCTTTACATCACGTCCAAACAAGGGGTTTCCCATGAAACGAATCGTGATGCTCGTCGCGATCATCGGACTTCTGACTTTCGCACGGTCAGGTTATGCTGCCGACCTGGCAACCGAGGTTGGCGACAAGCAAAAGGCCTTCTCCGAAATTGAGAAGCTTGCTGGCGGAATCGAGGTTGACCCAAAGGAGGCTCGGGATCAGCCGCCAGCACCGCCGCTTATCACGCCCAGCACCGCGGTGAGCAGCGGCACGGCTCAGGGGCGGCCGGCCCCGTCGGTTCCACCGCAAGCGGCGCTCCGCCGCGTCAGTACGGTGGACGGCAAGTTCGTGGCACTTGGGCAGCGATCGAGCTGGTCGCCGGACGGAAAAAAGATCGTCTTTGGCCGCAGCGGCAACGATAATGGAATACTGATCTACGACGTGGCAACGAAGAAGACGACTCCGTTTACGCCCGTCGGAAAAGATCCGGCCTGGGCGGGCAAGGACGGACGGTGGATCGCTTATGTCACCGGATCAGCAACGGCAGAGGCCATTTGGGCGGCCGAAGTTCCTGATGGCAAGCCATTCCGGGTAGCGGCCGGTTGCCTGCCGTCGTGGTCGGCCGACGGCAAGACGCTGTTCTTCCAGGCGTTTGATCAGAACCAAATGATGGCCGCCGAAGTCAGGGGAAACGGCCGGCTCTCGCCGTCACGATCGCGGTCCGCAGTGCCTTATCGATATCCGGCCGTTTCGCCGGACGGGAAGCGCGTGGCCTACCGAAGCGGCAGCGACCTGGTCATTCAGCAGATGGACGACGGAAAAGTCGCGAGGCGATTCGTCCTGCCGCAGGGATTCGGCATACTGGGCGGATGGTCGCTCGACAGCCGAGAGTTCGGCTTTGGCGGGTTCAACGCCGACGACCCCATGCCGTGCATCATTCTCGACGTTGAGACCGGCCTGGCGCGCCAGGTGGCGTCCCGCGCGCTCACCATGCCCGCCTGGTCGCCGGATGGGACCAAGATCACCTTCGATCTCCGCCTCAAGACGGGAACCGAAATATGGATGATTGACGCGGAGGCCATCAAGAGGCTCCCCACGTTCAAGGAAACCGATCTTAGCGATCAGGAGAAGGCCGTCGCCGAAATTAAGAAGCTTCAGGGCTGGGTCGAGGTTGACGCAACGGATCCGCGTCGGCCGGTGATACGAGTGATCTTCCAGGGCCTTGCCGTTGTGGACGCCGGGCTCGAACACCTCAAAGTCTTGACGCAACTCCGGTCGTTGAACCTCGGCTACACCAAGGTCACGGACGCCGGGATCGAGCACCTCAAGGACATGGAGCAACTCCGGTCGTTGAACCTCAGCGGCACCCAGGTGACGGATGCCGGATTGCCGTACCTCATGGGCATGAGGCAACTCCAGGAATTGAACCTCGCGGGCACCGAGATTACGGACGAGGGTGTCGAGAAATTGCGACAGGCGTTGCCGAAGTGGGGGTTCCGGGGAGTGCCGCCTTCGCTGCAAGCGGCGCCCAGAATCCCCGGGCGATTGCCTAAGGTCAAGATGGCGGCTCAAGCCAAGATCTCATCGTTGGACAACCTGGATGCCCAACAGATTCCGACTGCGGAGCGATTTCCCTGGCAGCCGAAGGAAGTGGTTGCGGTGTTTGGCAGCCATCGCTGGCGGCATTGGGGATGGACGATTGCCGTCGCCATCAGCCCGGACGGCAAGACCGTTGCCAGCGGCGGCCATGATGGCATCGTTCGTCTTTGGGACGCGGATGGCCGCGAGCGGGCGACATTGAATTCCTCCACCCGCGCGGTGAGCGCCTTGGCCTTCAGGCCGGACGGTCAAGTTCTAGTGGCCGGCAATGAGGACGGGATGATCCGCGCTTGGGACCTGCTGGAAGTGGCCCGCGCCGCTGGCCCCACTCGAGCCGGCCGCATTGCGTGAGCAAGATCGGGGTGGGCAGCCCACCTCAGAACCCGCAGCGCTGGCCCCGATCAAGCCATCCCCATTGCCCCCATCACGTTTCGAAATGAACCAACCGCCCGTCATTGACGCCATCGCTTTCGCGCCGGGCGGCAAGCTGCTGGCGCAGAGCGTCGGCCGGCAGACCGGTGTGCGTGTCGTCCTCTGGGATCCGACCGCCTGGCCGCCGCGCGAATTGCCCGCACTGCCGGGCGCGACCGCTCCTTTTGCTTTCGGCCCCGACGGCAAGACGTTCATAACGCAGGAAAAATCCGGCGACATCCTCGTCTGGGACCTGACAGGCGAGCGGCCGCAGAAGAAAGCGGCCGGCAAGTTGCCCCAGTCGCGCAACCAGATGCTGACGATGGCCCTCGCCCCGGATGGCAAGACGCTGGCAACCTGCCACGGCGACGGCGTTGTTGGCATGCGATTTGGTCTCCCAGGTGAACCTGTCGGCGACGTGGTCCTCTGGGACCTCACACTGACGCCGCCCAAGCCAAAGGCTGTGTTCGGCTCGTTCAAGAGTGATCCAATGTTCTACATGACTGCGGCGGCCGTCTTCCTCCCGGATGGCAAGGCGCTCGCCTTCGCCGCCCAGCAGCGCCAAATCGAATTATGGGACGTCACGGCCACGCCGCCGAAACAGCGTGCTGTCCTCCCCGGCTCCGTTGGTCAGTGTGGGCCCCTGGCCCTCGCGGCGGACGGCAAGACGCTCGCGTCGGTGGGCGACCGCGTGCTTCTGTGGGATCTGACCGAACCCACACCGCGTCTGAAGACCGCCCGCTCGCCCTATATGTCGCTTGCCGTCGTCAGCCCGGACGGCCGTCGGCTAGCGACCGTCGAGTTTGGGACGAAGAGGTTCAGCCCCGGCACGCGCCTCTGGGACCTGACGGGCGCGGCGCCGCAACCTCTGGCCGAGCTGATCGACGGATTGCCGCTCTTCTTCGCCTCCGACGGTCTCCTGGTGACGGCCGATTATCCCAATGCAGAAGCCGCCGCCGCAGAACCACCGCAGCGCGCCCGCGCCATCCAAACCAGGCCATCCACGTTGCGGCGCTGGGACGTGAGCGGCAAGAAGCCACGAACCGTCGGTGCGGTAGCAACCTTTCCGGGACAATCGTTCCAAGGAGGCGGCGTGGTGACCTCACCTGTCCATCTATTTGGCGAAAAGCGCGAGGGCGAATGCGTATTCTGGCGGCTCGGCATGGGTGAGGCCAAGTCGTGCAGGCTGCCCGTCGCGGGGGAATCGGGATTTTTTCCGGAGGCCGCCTCGGCCGATGGCGCCGTCTTTGCCGCGGGCGTCGGAGATTGGAATAACCGCGTCGTCAAGGTGTGGGACATCACTGGCGAAACGGCGCGGGAGCGAGCGTGCTTCACGGCGGCGATGGTGGCCAGGCGGATCCGCGCGGCGGACCTGACGGCGATGCCACCGGGGAGACCTATTATGCCGCCGCCGGTCGAGAACCGCTCGCTCCTTGTCTGGAGCCTGGCTCTGTCGCCCGATGGCCAGGCCGTCGCTCTGGCGATTCTCGACGGGACGATTCAGGTGTGGAGCCTCGCGGAAGGGGAACCGCGGCTTTGTGCGACCCTCCCGGGACACAGGGAGGAGCGCGTGGCGGGGGCCGTCCAGCACCTCGCGTTCTCCAGCGACGGTCAGCGGCTCGTGAGCGTCGGCAGCGACTGCAAGCTCATCGTATGGGACATCGCCCGCGCCAAGGCGGTTTACTCGGCTACCTTCCCAGGCGTATTGAACGATGCCGGCTTCACCCCGGACAGCCGGCATGTCGTCACCGTCAATCCGGATGGAACGGCGTATGTCCTCCGGCTCCCGCACAGTCCGTAACAGACGATATATTCTCCCGAGAAACGAGCCTATCGCGGAAACACTGGCAGAGCCAGTGGCATACGGCGAGAAAGGCTCTCAGTTCGCCAGTTCGTGGACGGCGGTTATCGTGGGGCGGGCGCCGTTGGCGGCCTGGGCCCCCGTGAGCCGCTCGGCCATGAATCGCTGATGGTCCTTGGGATTGTACGGGGGCCGGAAGTTGTCGCCCTTCTGCAAGATGAGCTTGGTGTCGGGCATTTCGCCGAAGGCCCGCGTCCCGGCCGCTTCGCACGGGAACCAGTGTCCCGCCCCCTTCTTGTCGATCAGGTAGAACTCCGCATAGCAATGCTCGGGGACCCACACGGTGCGGGCCGGGATATCGTTGGCCCGGCACAGGGCGATGAACAGCCCGGTCAGGTCTTCGTGCCCGCCGCTGCCGTCCCGCAGGGCTGTGGCGGCCCCTTTCAACGGCATGCCCGCCTTGTACTCCACCTTCTTGCGGGCCCAATCGTAAATCGCCTCGACCTTGTCCCAGGCTTTCTCCTTATCGACGCCGATCTCCTTGGCCAGGCGGCGGATCTTGGCGTTGCGGCTTTCGATTTCGGGACTGGGCGCGAGGTACTGCCGCACGCCGTGCGCGAGCGTCTTGGCGTCGGGCAGCGAGAAGAGCGACGTGTCGGCCGGCGGCAACTGCGCGCTGCGCGAAATCTCGAACGTCACCAGGGCCTTCGCTTCCTCGTTCGCCTGGAGTATCGCGATCCGCACCACCATCACCTTGCTGTACTCGTCGACCGTCTGGTAGCTGAGCTTCACCGACGGCGAGATCTCCTCGTGCGCCACGCGCACCGTTTGCTCCGGCCACTGGGCGGGGACGGGCATATAGCCGACGATCCCCCGGCACGGCGCGCTCACCGCCTTGACGATGAACCCCGCCTTCCAGCGCTGCACGCGCGACGGGCCAAGCCCTCCCGTGGCCGTCTCGTCTTCTTTGAACTGGCCGCAAGCCAAAGTCGGCGGCAAAACCAGGAACAAGAGCACGGAACCGATCGTAACGCGTCGCATGGCAGCGGTCTGCTGGGTGGCATTGGTACGGGAAGTCAATAGTGGTCTGTCCAACTTGAGTTTACGGGTGCCACGGTTGGCTTGTCCAACCGTGTTTCCAGCACTGCTGGGCAAGCCAGCAGTGGCACCCAACCGGTAATGTCGTAATGGACAGACCAATAGGGCCTCCCCTCTATTCTAGTACGCAGTCTTGCCGTAGGATTGGGCAATTGCCCCGCTGCCGGCGCACAGGCTTAATCTACCATAGAGGTACACCGCTAGATGGGACTATGATGACTCTGGAAACATTTGACCAATTTCAACGTCTTCTACCTGAAGGAAGGCATTGAGCGTATGGTAAGGATCTGGCGAAGAATAGCTTCCCCATTGGGCCGTAAGACGGATTGCTAATCCGTCGCCAAATTGTGGACGGATTAGCAATCCGTCCTACGGGATTCCGCCAAGCTGTTCTCCGCCAAGTCCTAAACGATTGACTACCGTGCCTCCCTGTCCCTCTGTGGTGAATCAATGACCGAACTCCCCGACCGGCAACAAGTCCTGGAGTTGATGTGGGGTTACCGGCCCGCTTGCGTCCTGGGGGCCGCAGCCGAGTTGAACCTCTTTACCGCGTTGGGGTCGCAGTCGCTCTCGGCCGAGCAACTCGCGGCGAAGCTGGCCGCCGACCACCGGGCCCTGGCCATCCTGTTGGATGCCGTGGCGGCCTTGGGGCTGCTGGAGAAGAACGAGGATCGTTACAGCGTGCCGCGCGAGTTGCGGCCGTTGCTGGTCGAGGACAATCCGCAGAGCGTGTTGCCGATGGTCTGGCACAGCATGAGCGTGCTGCGGGCCTGGTCGCAGTTGGCCGTCGTGGTCAAGCAGGGAGTGCCGGGGCCGCGACAGGCGAGTATTCGCGGCGCCGAGGCCGACCGCGCGGCGTTCGTGGCCGCCATGCACGTGGTCTCCGGTCCCCTGGCCGACGACCTGGTGGCCCGGCTCGGCCCGCTGTCGTTTCGGCACTTGCTGGACGTGGGCGGGGCCTCGGGCACGTGGACCTTGGCCTTTTTGCGGGCCGTGCCCGCTGCAACGGCCACGATCTTCGACCTGCCCGACGCGATCCGGCAGGCCCGGCAGCGATTGGTCGGCAGCGATCTGGCGGCGCGCACTGAACTGGTCGCCGGCGACTTCTATCGCGACGATCTGCCCGCCGGCGCCGATTTCGCCTGGGTCAGCGCCATCGCCCATCAACACTCCCGCTCGCACAACCGCGAGTTGTTTGCCCGGGTCTATGCGGCCCTAGAGCCCGGCGGCCGCATTGCCGTGCGCGATTTCGTGATGGAGTCCAACCGCACGCGGCCGGCGGAGGGCGCCCTGTTTGCCGTCAACATGCTGGCCAACACCGACAGCGGCGGCACCTTCACCTTCGAGGAGTTCGCCGCCGATCTGGCCGGCGCCGGATTCGTGGATCCCAAGCTGCTCCTCAGCGACGGGACGATGAGTTCGGTCGTCGAAGCCCGGAAGCCTGATTAGGCGTTGTAAGAGAATAAGCTGAATTACCGTAGGACGGATTGCTAATCCGTCGCTGGAAATCAGACGGATTAGCAATCCGTCCTACAGCCAGATGCCGCAGCGAGGCGCCTGGCCTACGCTGGTTGCTGATTGTTACAGACTCGTTACACGATCGCTTCGATTCCAGAGCTATACTGCGAACGGTCAAGAATGATACGATCCTTTCCATTTCGTTGCGGTTCGTATCATTTCAAACCGCGCAAGGTATATAATCCGCAGATTGAACTGTGCGACGGAATGACCCGTATTGGGAGGTGGGGCCCGCTGCGCTCGACCCACCACCCTGCTGACCGCTCGCCGGAACTATAATTACAACGTCGGTGGGAAAAGGGCGTTGCACAAAAGGTGCCTGTCCCGTTTTCCCCGGCGTGACCGATTGTGCGCATCTTCACCCCCCTTGCGGAGAAAAGCCATGAAATCCCCCTGCGGCCGTGTGGCAATCCTATTTGGCTCGATCCTTGCGGCAATCGTCGCAGCCCCGTTGCGTGCGGAGCCCTCCTCGGCCGACACTCCCCTGGTGGCGGAAGAGGTCCGGCAACTTATGCAGGACCGCAACTACGCCGACGCGCTTCCGGCCATTGACCGGGCGGCCGCGGCCCCCGACGCGCCCCGCGATTACCTGGCCTACTTGAAAGGCCGGGCACTGACCTACGCCGGGCAGTACGACGCGGCCATCGCCGCTTTCGACCAGTTCGCCAAGGACTATCCCAAGAGTACTTGGAGCCGCCGGGGGCGCTTCGGCAAGGCCGTGGCCCTGGCCCGCAAAGGCGACTTCCGCAGTGCAGAGTTGCTGTACCGCACCGAAGCCGAATATCTGCTCTCCACCGAGCGAAAGCAACAGATCGCCGAGATCTACCTGGAATTCGCCGACGCCTATTTTCAGCCGCCCAAGGAAGAGCAGAAGCCCGACTACGCCAAGGCGCTGGAGTTCTATCGCAAGGCGTTGGAAGTGGGGCCAATCCGCGACAAACGCATCGAGGTGGAGCTGCGCGTGGCCGAGTGCCAACAGCGGCTGGCGCATTACGCCGAGGCGGCCGCGCTCTACGAGCAATTCTCCAAACAATATCCGCAAAGTCCGCTGGACGTCGAGGCCCGGTTCTGCCTGGGCGAGTGCCGCCAGGCGGCCGGCAATGCCAAGGAGGCACGGCGGGTGTGGCAGGATCTGTTGGCCAAGTACGTCGATTCCCAGTCGCCGCGGATCGCCGACGCACAGTTCGCCCTGGCGCGAACGTGGAACATCCCCCAGCCCGGCAACGACGAAGAGCTGAGCCTGGGCACGGCCGCGCTGGCCGCGTTCCTCGAGCGTTTTCCGCAGCACAAGCTGGCCGGCCGCGCCCACCTGGAAATCGCCCAAAGCTTCATGGGCCGGGGACGACACGAAGACGCCGTGACGGCCCTGAAGAAATTCCTGGCCGATCCGCGCTACCAGGATCGGCCGGAGATCGCCGATGCCTACAACCTGCTGGGCCGCTCCTATCAAGGGCAGAAGAAATTCACCGAGGCCCTGGCCACGTGGCGGGAGTTCCTGGCGAAGTACCCGGCCAACCGGGCATGGAACGACGTGCAGCAGCAAATCATCGACACCGAGTACCTCATGGCCGCCGAGAAACTCGCGGCCCGCCAATACGACGAGGCGCAAAAACTGTTCGCCCAATTCCTCGCCGAATATCCCCTGGATCGCCGCGACCCCGGCATCCTGCTGGCCATGAACGAGAAATACGTCCACGAGGAAAAGTGGCCGGAGGCCCTGGCCAATTGGCGGCGACTGGTCTCGAAGTACCCCGCCACCGACGAGGCTTCGCGGGCGCAGTTCTCCATCGGCGACGTGCTGGAAAGCAAGCTCGGCCGTCCGGAAGAGGCCCTGGAAGAATATCGCAAGGTCACCTGGGGCCAGGCCGCGCCGCAGGCCGCGCAGGCCATCGCCCGGCTCACGGCCAAGACCATGACCGTGGCCACCGAGCGCGTCTTTCGCGGCGACGAGACGCCCCGGCTGAAGCTCGTCACGCGGAACGTCGAGAGCGTCACGGTCCGCGCCTACAAGGTCGACCTGGAAACCTACTTCCGCAAAATGCATCTCGCCCGCGGCGTCGAAGGGCTGGACATCGCCCTGATCGACCCCGATCGGACCTTCGAGTTCAAGGTGCCGAAGTATGCCAAGTACCAGGAACTGGAAAGCGGCCTGGAAGTGCCGCTGCCCGGCATTACGAACGTCAAAGACCGTGAAGTTCTTCCCTGCGGCGTGATGGCCGTCACCGTCAGCAGCAAGACGCTGGAGGCCACCACGCTGGTGGTGCAAAGCGATCTGGACGTGATCATCAAGAGTTCGCGCGACGAGATGTTCATCTTCGCCGAGAACATGCGCACCGGGAAAGCGTGGCCCGGCGTCAAGCTGCTGCTCTCGAACGGCAAGGAGGTGTTTGCCGAAGCCGCCACCGGGCCCGACGGCGTATTGCAGAAGTCGTACAAAGAGCTCAAGGACAGCGGCGACCTGCGGGTCTTTGCCGTCGCCGAGGGCAACGTGGCCTCCAACGTCGTCGATCTCAGCGGCGTCGGCGTCGCCCGCGGTCTGGCCGACCGCGGCTATATCTACACCGATCGCCCGGCCTATCGCGCGGGCCAGTTGGTCAACCTGCGCGGCTGCCTGCGTCATGCGGCCGGCGACGCCTACGTGGTCGAGAAGGACAAGAAATACACGGTCGAGGTGTTCGACAGCCGCAACCGACTGGTCCGCCAGGAGCAGGCTGCACTGAACGTTTTCGGCAGTTTCCACGCGCACTTCGTGCTGCCGCTCACCAGCCCGCAAGGCCAGTACCGCATCCTGGTCCGCGACGACGCCGGGCAGAATTACCAGGGCACGTTCCAGGTCCACGAGTATCAGCTCGATCCGGTCCGGCTTTCGGTCGATACGCCGCGGAAAGTGTATTACCGCGGCGAGACGATCGAGGGCACGATCCGGGCCGAATTCTATTACGGCGCGCCGCTGGCCGGCCGCGAGATCCGCTATCAACTGGCCGACGACCGCCTGCAAACCGCCGCCACCGACGATCGTGGCGAGGTCCACTTCAAGCTGCCCACCCGCGACTATAGCGAAAGCCAGGTGCTGCCGCTGGTCGTCCAGCTTCCCGAGCGGAACGTGCAGGCGGCGGTCAATTTCGTGCTCTCCGCCCAGGGCTTCTCCATTGCCGTGAGCACGGTCCGGCCGGTCTTCGTCGAAGGCGAAACGTTCGAGGCCACCGTGAAGACGACCGACGCCGACGGCAAGCCGATCGCCCAGAAGCTGAAGCTCAACGTATTGGAGCGGACGGTGGTCAAGGGCAAAGTCGGCGAGCGGCTGGTCGAGGAGTTGCCGCTGGAGACGGCCGCCGACGGCACCGCCCGGCAGACGTTGAAACTGGCGCATGGCGGCCGCTTCGTCTTGCGCGCCGAAGGGATCGACCGTTTTCACAATCCGATCGCCGGCCAGTGCGGCGTGCAGATTTCCGACGACGAAGACTCGGTGCGGCTGCGCATTCTGGCCGATCGGCACACCTACAAGGCGGGAGAGAAGGGCGCGGTCAAACTGCACTGGCGCGAACAGCCGGCCCTGGCCCTGGTCACCTTCCAAGGCGCCCGCATCCTCGATTACAAGTTGGTCGAACTGCAACAAGGCGTCAACGAGTTGTCGATCCCCATGACGGCCCAACTGGCGCCGAACTTCGAGCTGGCCGTGGCCGTGATGACCGACCCCCGGGCGAAACCGCAAGCGAAGATGCCCGTCCGCTTCCACTCGGCGGCCAGCCCGTTCACGGTCGAGCGCGACCTGCGGGTAGCGGTCGCCGTGGGCCGCAAGGACAAGGCGGCCGGGCCGCTGCGGCCGGGCGAAGACCTCGAAGTCACCGTCACCACCACCGATCCGCAAGGAAAACCGGTGGCGGCCGAAGTGAGCCTGGCCCTGGTCGAGCAATCGCTCCTGGATCGCTTCCCCTCCGCGTTGGCCACGATCCAGGACTTCTTCCGCGGCGAAATCCGCCAGCCGGCGGTGCGGACCACCTCCAGCATCACCTTTGAATATCGCCCCACCACGCAGCCGATCAATCCGCGGCTGCTGGCCGAGCAGGACCGGCTGGAAGTGGCCCGCGACGAACAGGAGAGCCGGCGGGTGGGCATGGCTTGGCGGGGCGCAGGAGAGCCGCACGCGTCGACCATTGCGGCCGCCACGGAGGCAGTTGCCGAGATTCCCGCGACTCCCGCGACTCTTGTACCGAGTTTCTCTGTGTTCGGCGGAAGCACGCTCACTGTCAACGGCGGTCTCCCAGCGGGCAGCAATCACAAACGGCTGGCCGCCAGGGGCCTGCCGCAAGGGGCCACGGCAGGGCGACTCACACTCAGCGCCGGCGTCAATAGCGTCGCCGGCCTCAGTGACGAAGGCGAAACCAGTGGCGCAGTAGCTTACCCGGACGCCAACGGCTGGCAGTTCATGGCGAACGCGGTCGCCCTGAAGGTGACGGGCGCGAACACGTATGCGGGCGGCACCGTCATCTCGGCAGGCGATCTGAGCGGACTCATGGCCCAAAACGGGCGGCAAGTGCTGGTCGTCGATGCCGAAGGCAAGATGCGCAACGTCACTTTGTTCCGCGGCGACAAGTGGGACGACCGGCTGGCCGCCTCGCAGGCCACGGAACTCTCGCGGGCCGGGGCAACCCTTTTTGCCGCTTTCGCCGCGCAGGAAACCGGCTATTGGAACCCCGCCGTCACCACCGGCGACGACGGCCAGGCCCAGGTCACGCTCACGCTGCCGGAGCGCTCGACCGCCTGGCGGATGCTGGCCAAGGGCATCAGCAGCCAGACGCTGGCCGGCGAGACGAGCAACGATCTGGCGGTCAAGAAAGACCTGTTTGGCGAGCTAAAGCTGCCGCTGGCCTTCACCGACGGCGACGAGGCCCAAGTGCTGGCCACGATCCACAACGACGCCGTGGAGAAGGGCCCGATCGAAGTCACCCTGAAAACGACCATCGGCCAGCGCACGGTCCAAGAGACCAAGACGCTCGAAACGGCGGCCAAAGGCCTTCAAGAGTTGTCGTTCAAGACCACGCTGGCCCGGCCGCAGCCCGGCACGCTTCCGAAGGGGACAGTCCCATTTTCGTCGAACGAAAATCGGGACAGTCCCCAGGTCAGCTTCGAGTTGACCGTCAAAACCGGCACGCGCCAGGACGTGGTCCGTGCCGCCGTACCGCTGCTGCCCTACGGCATGTCCGCTTTCGCCACGGCCAGCGGTTCGGCCGAGTCGGACACCACGGCCTGGGTCGAGCCGCCGCAGAACATGGCCCTGCAATCGCCAAGTTTGCAAGTGCTTGTCGGTCCCACCGCCGAGCGGAGCCTGCTGGACGTCATTTTCGGCTCGGTGCCCTGGTGCCAGTTGGAATCGCAGCGGATGGCCTCGGGCTTGGACTCGGCCAACAGCGACCTGCTGGCCGCGCTGGGACTGCAAAAGCTGCTCGCCGGCAGCCGCGAGGCGGGCGGGCCGGAAACCCAGGCCCTCGACGCCCGCGTCCGCGCTTCCATCGGCCTGCTGGTCTCGGCCCAGAACGACGACGGCGGCTGGAGTTGGACCGGCGCGGGCGGCGCGAGCAACCGCTATGCAAGCTGCCGCACGTTTTGGGCCTTGGCGCTGTCCCGCGCGGCCGCCTACGCCGTGCCCGAGGACTGCTTCAACAAGGCCCTGGGCTATCTGCGCAGCCAGGTGGCAGTGACCGACAACACCGACTACGAGAGCAAGGCGATGCTGTTGCACGCTTTATCGGTGGCCGGGCAAGGCGACTTCGCCCTGGCCAACCGCCTGTATCGCGTGCGGCCGCTGTTGTCGTCGTCGGCCCTGGCCCACCTGGCCTTGTCCTTCACCGCCATGGATCGCAAGGCCATGTCGAGCGAGTTGCTCGGCGTGCTGGCCGAGCGCAACCTGGACGAGCCGGCCTCGCGGCGCACGGCCATCACCGGCGCGCTGCCGTGGAGCCATTCGCCCGCCGAGCTGCGCGCCTTGTATGCCTTGGCCCTCTCCGAGACGACGCCGCAGTCGCCCAAGCTCAAGGAACTGGTCGGGTGGTTGCTGGCCCATCGGACCGGCCATCGCTGGTCGCCCGACAAGGCCACCGGCCCGGCCGCGCTGGTGCTGTGCCGCTGGTTCGCCGCCAGCCGCTTCGAGGGCGAGCATTACACGCTGGCCGTGTCGGTCAACGACGTCGAGGTAAAGGTTTTGGACATCGATCGCGGCGCCGAGAGCCGGCTCGTCGAAGTGCCGGTGGGCGTGCTGACGAAAGGCAAGCAACGCGTGAACTTCCACATCACCGGCCGCGGCCGCTACACCTATCAGTGCATCCTGGGCGGTTTCGTGCCGGCCGACAAGTTGCAAAGCACGACGGCCGATTGGCGCGTGGAACGGACCTACGAGCCGGCCCCGCTGGAACTCGACGGCCGGGAAATCCCCCGCGGCTTCGACGTGCTGGAGGGCAGTTTCCAGTCCTTCCGAAATCCGTTGGGACAAGGGCCGGTCGGCCGCCGCGGGCTGGTCGAACTGCGGATCTTGCGCACTGGGCCCTGGGACCTGCCCGAAGAACGGCTGGAATACCTGGTCGTCACCG
>JBEKZQ010000147.1:0-13211 GCA_049509675.1 Thermoguttaceae bacterium
CCGGCCGATCCCTTCCGCAGCATGGCCCGGGCATACAGCAGCATTTTCATCTGCCGCGCGGACGACGGCAAGGAGGCGTACATCGAGCAGATGGCCGCGCGCTTCCAGATCGACGGCATCCTCTACCATGACGCCAAGACCTGCCCGAACAACTCCAACAGCCGCTACGGCCTGCCGCAGCGCCTGCACGAGAAGCTGAGCAAGCCGTACCTGGTCATCAACGGCGACCTGAACGACCTGCGCCTGTACTCGGAAGAGCAGACGCGGACGAATATCGAGGCGTTCGTGGAGCAACTGATGCAGCCATGAGCTACTTCTGCGGCATCGACATCGGCGCTTCGGCGGCCAAGCTGGTGATCATCGACCGCGACCGGCAGACGGCAGCCAAAGCCGTGCAGCGCTCGGGGGTGGACTACGCGGCGACCGCGCGCCGCTTGCTGGACGAGGCGCTCGGCGCCGCTCGCTTGACCGAGTCGCAGATTCACCGCTCTCTGGCGACGGGTTACGGCCGGGACAACGTCGCCTGGGCGTGCGGGAAGATGACCGAGATCGCCTGCCACGGCCGAGGCGCGTTCCACTTCTTTCGCCGCCCGATGACCGTGATCGACATCGGCGCCCAGGACAGCAAGGTCATTCATCTCGACCAGTCCGGCTGCCGCACCAGCTTCAAGATGAATCGCAAGTGCGCGGCCGGCACCGGCGCGTTCCTCGAGGAGATCGCCTGCCGTCTGGACCTTCCCCTGTCGGACCTGAACGGCCTGGCCCAGCGTTCTACCAGGGAATCGGCGCTGGGGAGCTTCTGCACGGTGTTCGCCGCGACGGAAATCCTGGAGAAGATCCGTGCCGGCGAAAAGATCGAGGACATCGTCAAAGGGGCGTTCCGTTCCGTCGTGAAGCGGGTCCTGGAAATGGATACGGTGGACGGCACGCTGGTCATGACCGGCGGCGTGGTGGCCCACAACCCCGTGCTGGCTGGCCTGGTCGAAGAATCCTTCGGCCGCCCGGTGCTCGTACCGCCGGAGCCGCAGTTCGTCGGGGCTCTGGGCGCGGCCCTGTTTGCTCTGGAGACGGCAGAAAAGGAAATATCGCCATGCTGATCGACAACCCACCCGTGGAAGTCGCCGACGGTCTTTGGATGCTAGGCACGACTCCCTATCCGGTCTATCTGGCCAGGGGCCGGCGCGAGGGCGCGATCATCGAAGGTGGCATCAGCGCCCTGGGGCCCATCCTCCGCCGGCAGTTGGCCGAGTTGGGCGCGGGGCCGGATTTCGTGCGGCAGGCGGTCGTCACCCATGCCCACCCGGACCATGTCATGGCCATTCCGTTGCTGCGGGAGCTGTTTCCCGGCATCACGGTGGTCGCCTCCGACCGGGCGGCGGCAACCCTGGGCGTCGAAAAGGCGATCTCCTTCTTCCGGCAAATCGATGCCGCCTTGACCGGCGCGCTGAGCAAGTCGGGCGTGCTCGCGGACGAGCCTCCCCCGCCGCTCCTGCGCGAAAATCGCATCGCCGTGGACCGGGTCGTGCGGGAAGGCGACCAGATCGCGGTCGAGGACACCGCCTGGACCGTGCTGGAGACGCCCGGCCATAGCGATTGCAGCATCGCCCTGCACGATTCGACCCGCCGCATGCTCGTGATTTCCGATGCCAGCGGCTATTACATGCCGGCTAGCGAAACCTGGTGGCCGGGCTACTTTACCGACTACGCCGCCTATCTCCGCTCCGTGCAGCGGCTGGCCGGGCTGGAGGCCGAAATTCTCTGCCTGAGCCACAACGGCGCCATCCGTGGGGGCGAGGCCGTCCGCTCCTACTTCGCCCGCGCAATCGCCGCCACGCGGCAGTACCACGACCGCATCGTGACGGAGGCCCGCTCGGGCAAGCCGTCGCGGCAAATCGCCGAAGAACTCGGCGCCGAGATCCACCGGCAGACTCCGCTCCTGCCGTTGGATTTCTTCCAGAAGAACTGCGGACTGTTGGTGAAGCAGTCGCTCAAGCACGAGGGAATCTCTGCGGAGAAGAAATGATACACAACGCAACCGTTCACCTGTCAATCTTCGATTGACGGGTGCCACTGCTGGGCAAGCCAGCAGTGGCACCCAGCCCGTCAAAGCAAGCTTGGCGGAGCACCAGCCAATAACCACAAGCCACTGACACCCATGCAGTCCCGTATCCTCGGCACCGGCCGTTGCGTCCCGCCCCGCATCGTGACGAACTTTGACGTCATGAAGATGATGCAGACTACCGACGAGTTCATCGTCGAGCGGACGGGGGTCCGCCGCCGCCGGTACGCGGAGGCCGGCGTGTCGGCTTCCGACCTGGCGGCGCCGGCCTGCCGCGAGGCGGTGGCCGACGCCGGCCTGGCCCTCGAACAGATCGACCTGCTGATCATGAACACGATCACCCCCGACCACGCCGACCCTGGCTGCGCCTTCTTCCTCCAGGCAAAGCTCGGCCTGGCCGGCATCCCGGTGTTGGACATCAAGCAGCAGTGTGCCGGGCTGATTTACGGCCTGTCGCTGGCCGATCACTTTATCCGTGCAGGCACGTACCGCCACGTGCTGATCGCCTGCGCCGAAGTTCTCTCCACGCGCATCGACGGCTCCTATGACGGCCGGAACATCGCCATCCTCCTGGGCGACGGCGCGGGCGCCGTGGTCGCGGGCCCGGCCGCCGACGACGGCCCGGCAGTCCTCTCGACCATCCTCCATGCCGACGGCCGCTATGCCAAGGCCCTGTACACGGCCGCTCCCGGCAGCGGCCTGGACCGCAAGGAACACGTCACCAAGGACGACATCGACGCGGGCCGGGTCCACTTCCGCATGGACGGCAAGACCGTCTTCCAAAACGGCGTAGACAAGATGTCGGGCGCCGTGTTCGAGACTATCGAGGCCAACGGGCTTTCGCTCGACCAGATCGACTGCCTGGTGCCCCATCAGGCGAACCTCCGCATGCTGGAAGCGATCGTCGAGCGCGTGGGCATTCCGCGCGCAAAGGTCTATGTAAACGTCGAGGAGTACGGCAACATCGCCTCGGCCTCGCTGCCAATCGCCCTGCACGAGGCCCGGCAGACCGGCATGATTCGCCCGGGCAGCCTGGTGCTCCTGGTCGCGTTCGGTTCCGGGTTCGTCTGGGGGGCGGTGCTGGTGAGAATGTAGCTTGACGGCATTGCCTCGCATCGGCTGCCCGATAGACCTCCTTCTATTCACGCCCTCAGAGGTCGGCCGTTGGAGATCATGCAGGAACCATGTCGTGGCCGAGGCTTTTGAACAAGGGAAAGTCCTCTATGAGCGACATTGACCACGCGCGCCCTCTTGGATATGGCGAAGGGCGATCTTAGTCCCCTTTTCCTCCCCGGGGCGTGATGACAGCTTGGTCGAGGTCGGCCCCTTGCTGGCGATGGTTGGCGACTGGCACGGTCTGCTTGACAGCGCCCTACGGGAGGAGGGGTTGAAGGAGTTGCGTGGGCGCGGCCGCACGGGCCGGCCACTGGGAGACGAGTCGTTCCTGGAGCGTTTGGAGGGTCTTGTTGGTCGCGTCCTGAAACCGCAGAAAGGCGGGCGGCCCAAAAACAAGTGAAACCCATATTGTGTCCCGATTCCGATTCAACCCCGATTCAAGAAGAGGGTCGGAACGTGGTCCCTCTTCTTCAAATTATTGAGAATCCAAACCAGCGAGGAAGCCCTTAAGAAATGGGGCAAGGTCCTGTTTCCTTTTCAAAAGTACACTGTGAAGGATTCGTTGAAACTGAAACAGCAAATAACCCCACAACGCGCAGAAGTAAAAGAACGTAGCAGATTGATAAACGCTAAACCCATCATAGACCCAGAATACAATCATCCCAGCTGTAGCAAGAGGTACGAGACGCAACTTCAACGCAATGGGGCGAGTTCCGCCGAAGGAAAACAGAATCCCATTCAATAACCACAACTTTCCGGCAAAGTAAGCAATAATCGGCACAATAATAAGGGGAGCAACGTCGTAAAGCAGTAAGAACAAAAGGAACAACGGACCGAGAATCCAATTCATCATTCGGACAGACTGCTCATCCGTCATTTTCGGAGACTCCCAAAAGTCGGTGTGCAGACCGGAACATTCGACTGAAAAAGACTGAAAAAGGGGTCAGAACTATTTTTCATTCCGTATGGTCTTTCCTGGCCGGTTCTGGCGGGCAACATACATGACTCTTGGCAGGAACGGCCCGGTTTTGCTTCCCCTCATCTCGCCATTTTACTCGACAAAGAGGATCCTCCATAGGGGGCACCGGTCCCTCCGGCAATTGCTCGTCGCGCGGCGACCGGACAGCCGTGGCCATCCGCGCCATCCCCGGAACGCACGGTTTGCCCTAGAAATTGGGCCGCGCGATGTGCTAGGCTGTTGGGCAATGCTCAGCGGCGCACAGGAGAAAGATTTCCGCGACCATCTCGCTTTGCGACCGGTCGGCGGCGGCGAAGAGCCCAGGCAGCTCTTTCTCTTCTACCGGCCACCTCCAAACTGGTACGCGCCGACGTCCAACGGGCCGCCCGCCGCTCTGGGCTCGCCCTTGCACGGGTGGACGTACTGTTGGGTGGGCGTCAGATCGAAGTCGCCGAATTTCCCAGCCGGCACGCCCTTGCCAATGCACGGCGAGTCGGCCGTGAGGTGGTAGTCGTACTTGGCCGGGTTTGCCAGCCCAGCCTCGGCCACGGTCTTGAAGAGCAGGTTGCCGGCCGCCTCGACCTTGGGCCAATTCGTCAGCGGCACCTTCCCGATGCACAGGTTGTTGCGGAGGATGGGCACGAGGCCCTCGGGGCTCTTCTCCACGCGCACGAAGAAGGAGTTCGCGTGGCGGTGCTCGTAAACCATCGTGTTGTTGACCACGCACAGTGCGTTCCGCGCGTGCTTGACGCCCTCCATGCCGTAGGCGATCACGCGGTCGTTGTGGCCCCGGGCGCCCTTGTGCAGCAGGTTGCCGATGACGACCACCACGCCGCCGTTGGGGAAATCGGCCACGGCGCTGCCGGTGCCGTTCTCGTCGGTAATGCGGTTGTAGAGCAGCCAGCTTTCCTTCGCCCGGCTCTTCAGCAGGTGCCCTTCGATCACGTCGGTCGAGTAGTTGTGGCGGAAGACGAGCTTCGTGCAGCGCTCGCCGATGTAGAGGGAATGCGTGGCAGGATTGTCCACGGGTCCGCAATGCTCGAACTCGCAACCCTCGAAGAGCATCTCGCCGTTGCCGCCCAGGATGCCGTTCTCGCAGTCGTAGAAGCGGCAGTTGCGCACCGTGAGGTTCTTTCCCTCCGGCCGCATGCCGGCGCCGTTGCGGTCGCGGACTCGCGCCTCCGAGAACTCGATGTTCTCCACGGTGAGGTCGCTGCCCGTCACTACCCAAATGGCCTTGCCGCCGGCGTCTCTGCCGTGGGCCGCGAGTTTGGCGCGGCCGTTGCCGACGCCGCGGATGGTGAGATGGTTGGCGCGGATCGTGGCCACGTCGCCAGCGTACACGCCGGCCTGGATTTCGATGGTATCGCCGTCGCGGGCGGCCTGGATCGCCTGCGATGGCCTGGCGAACTGTTGCTGCGGCCCGACCTTCAGCGTTGCGGCCGCCGCGGCGGTAATCAGAGAGAAGAACACGGCAGAGAGACTGCCGGAGAGGATCAAGCGGTTCATGGTGATGGCCTTTCCCAACTCGGGTTTACTTCTGGGAGAACGTGGCGATTTCCAATTCGGCCGGCTTCTCCCGGGCGGGCGTGAAGCGGACCGTCCAACCGTCGTCCACACCGCGGTTGGGCACGATGCGCACCGCCAGGCCGTGGCACTTGGCGCCGCCGGCCCAGGAGCGCACCGCGCGGGTCACGTCGATCTCGTAGCGCCGCGGCGGCGAAAACGCCGCACCGTTGCCCTTGGCGACGGTCGTGGTGCCCACGCTCTGCCCAAGCTTCGCGAAATCGTACGGCTCCTCTGCCTCGAACGGTCCGTCGAGCATCACGGCCGCGACCTGCATCGGCGCCTTGTCATGGGCCTCCTCGACGTACAGCACGAGCTTGGCCGAGGCCAGGTCGTCGAGCTTGGGCAGCTTGCCGGCATCGAAATCGACGAGCATGACCCAGGCGTCGGAGTTGTCCTTCAGCCACTTGACGAACTGGTGCTTGAATACCTGCCCCTTCTTCGTCACATAGGCGACCTTCGTGACGGGCAGCACCGTGCTTTGCGTGGCCCGCGCAGGCGCGGCCGGCGGCAGTTGCGTGCCGATCAGCCACGGGCTGGGCAGCGTCGCCAGTTCCTCGTTCGCGCCAACCCTGGGCGTGGTAGCGGGCGCGGGCAAGGAGGCCGGCGACTGGCCCGGAGCGAGCACCTCGCGGCGCACAAACAGCATCCGCGGATAGACCGGGTAGCGGCCCTTGGGCGTCGGGCAGTCGATCTCGAACTTCGCCGGGAGGTCGCCGGCGGCGAACGTCTTCTGCACGCACGTTTCCGTTTCGTCCCAGGTGGCGTCGTGCGCCTTGGCGATCTCCTTGTCCTCGTCGTACATCTCGGCGAACGACTTGCGGCGGCTGCCCAACCGGTAGGCATACGTGACCACCAGCTTGTTGGCGCCCAGCGCCTTGGGATCGGCCACGGAAACCGTCACCACGTTTTTGCCTGGCGACAGGTAGGGCAGGGCGCCGGAATTGTTCTGCACGATGGCGTCCAACTTCAATGCCTTGAGCGATTCCTTGAAGGTGATCTTGACCTGCGCGGCCACGTGGCCGCGCACGGCGGCGGTGAAGTCCTTCAGGTCGGCGGCCTTGAACGTCTTGCCGGCGTCGGTGGAGACTTCGACCGTATCGGCGCCGATCGCCTCGCCGTTGGCCTTCGTCAAGATATACGGGCTGGACAGATCGACCACGACCACGCCCGGCTTGCCGCTTTCGGCGGGAACGAGTGACTTGCCGGCGTATTTCACATTTTCCGCCGAGAGAAACGACTGGAGCACCGCGTCGCTGGAGAAGTCGGGGTTAAAGCTGAGCATGCCGTTGGCGTAGCTGCGCGCCGGCTTGCTCTTGACGTACGGCTCCAGCACCAGCCCAATGCCCGGGTCGTTGCGCGTGTCCTTGTGGCCGCCGCAGGTGTGGGCGGGCGGGCGCTTGCTGTCGCCCCAGTACCAGGCGTCGGGCAGGGCATCCCAGGTGTTGGTCAGCGCGAAGCCGGGGGCGAGGTTGACGGCGGCCGAGTAGCCGTTGTCGGCGTGGACGATGCCCGCCCAGCCTTCGTCGGGCCCGCCGCGATGGTGCGTCTTCAGCCCGTCGATCACGCCCTCCAACTCGTCGCCGCAACTCAACAGCGCGGGGGCCAGCCAGTACACGGTGTTGCCGTAGCGGCCGAACTGGTTGTTCTTGGCATAGACGCACTTGCGGGCCTGGTCGAGCACGAAGGCGTTCTTCACCAGTTCCTCGGAGTTGTTGGTCAATTCGTCTTCGCCGGCGATGGTGCGTCCGCCCGGGGCGCTGGCGTCGGGCTTCCAGGCGTAGAACTTCAGGAATGCGTCGAGGTAGTGCCACTGGCCGTCGTAATTGGCCTCGACCGTGGTGTGCCCGTTCCAGCCGACGAAGCGCCAGCCCCAGCCGAGTTGCCGCCACAAGGCCGACTCCTCGGAGTGCAGGCCGCCGCAGAGGCTCCAGCCGTAGCAGTTGATTTCCTTGAGCACGGGCAACCCGCCCGGCTCGCCCGGATAGGCGAAATGATAGTGGCTCAACTGCATGAAATTGTAGATGGCCACTGCCTTCTCGTCGTTGGTCTTGCACTCTCGCGTGATCGACTGGACGATCGACTTGAGGCTGGAGCAGTCGGGGGCCTTATCGGGCAGGACTTTGATCGCGGCGACCTGTGCCGGGGATGCGGCTGCCGGGGCGGCCGTTGCAATTAGGGCGGCGGCCATTACGGCCCAACACGTCATCATGCGGGGTGACACTTGCTTCTCCTTTGCTGTGGCGGGAACAAACGGGCGGGTGGGTAGGGACGGTTGTAGGGCGGACTTCAGTCCACCTGGGCGGAATGAATTCCGCCCTACGATCGAGCACCTCCAATATATAGGCAGTCTTGGCAGCCCGCCACAAGGAACTCAGGAGAATTGAAAAAGTCGGCGTGTCAAGTGCCCCCCATTTTTATGCCCACCCATATTCTTGTCGACGCTCCACCGTGAGATGGATAGATTGCCGCCGCACTTCCTGGCAATCGCACTTGTATCCCACGGCGACATCGGTTATGATTCGCCCCCTCTTCTGCGGAAATCACATCCAAATCAGACCCGAACCTTTCGCACCGATGGGCCGAGCAAGTCACAAGCTGGTGTGGGTCGTTGCCGGCATGCTCTTAGGCGGCTGCGTTTCGTCGCCCTGGTCGTCTTCGCGATCGGCCGACAGCAGGCCGGCGCCGCCGGCGAGTCGTGCGGCCCAGGCCCCACCGCCCGCCCCGCCCGCCACGACCCCCGGTACTCCACCGCCCCAGGCATTGCAACAGGTGATGGCCGAGTTGGAACAGTTGGGCACTCTCGACCCGCAGGCGCGCGAGAAACTGATTGCCGACCTGAAGCAGGCCGATCCGAGTCTGTGGCCCCTGGTGTTGCAGCAATATCGGGCCGCCCTGGCCTATCGCCGCCAGGTCGAACAGCGAAGCCCGTCCGGCGGCGGTCCGCTGCGCCCCGGCGAACTGGCGGCGGCGCCGCCGAGTCAAAACGGGGACGGCAGTCAAAACGGGGACGCAGCTAGTATTGGCAAGGTGGGAGTCGATAACGCCGCCAAGACTAATTGCGTCCCCGGTTCCGCACCTGATAACGCCGGAAGAACTAGCTGCGTCCCCGTTTCTGCCGCCGTTCCCTCCGCCAAACCGGCAGAGCCGGCGAAAGCGGTGGAACCGCCGGGCGCGGTCCAGCGGGCCTCCTACGACGCGCCCGTGCCCGCCACGTGGCAGGCGCATCTGGCGGCGGCCATCGAACAGATCGAGGCCCAGGACAAGGCGTCGCCCAAGGGCGAGAGCGATGCGGGCCGCGAGGCCCGGCTGCGCATGCTCTATCTGCTGGCCGGCCGGCGGGAAGAGGCGATGCGGCCCATTCCCGCCGCCGCTTCCGCCACGCAGGATTATTGGGCCAAGCAACTCTATGGCCTTTCCACCTGGCTGGATACGGAGCGGAACCCGGACCCCATGCGCCGTGCGGCCGACACGAAACGGATCCTCAGCGAGGCGATTGCCCACTTGGGAGAATCGGCCCCGCTGGTGGTCCGCAACATGGCCTTTTGCACGGCCGTGCAAAGCTACGGCTCGATTACACCCTTCAAGAAATGCGAGTTCGCTCCCGATCAGGAGGTGCTGCTCTACGCCGAGGTCGAGAACTTCATGGCCGAGCCCACGCCGAAGGGTTTTCACACTTCGCTCAAGAGCAGTTACCAGATCCTCGACAATCGCGGCCAGCGGGTCGCAGAAAACGAATTCCCGGCCACCGAGGAAACGTGCCAGAACCAGCGCCGCGACTTCTTCATCGGCTATCACGTGCATCTGCCCAAGCGGATCTATCCGGGCAAACACACGCTGCTGCTGACGATCGTCGACCTGCAGAGCCAGAAGGTCGGGCAATCGTCGGTCGAGTTCACCGTCAAGGGCGGTGAAGAGTAGGGGAAGGTGGTGGGACCGTTATTTGCACGGACGGTTCGTGACGCCTTTCCCCCTTCCGAAAAATGCCAACTCCCGCCGCTATAAGGTGCAGCGGATGGTCCGGTAGCTCGTCATGCACCTCCAAGCGATTTCATTCTCCGGTCTGCCTCCCGGGAAACATCACGTAAGACACGGATGACCTCCAAAAATGGAACCTGGAATAAAGGCCCAACACCATCGGTTGGGATTACGCCACCGATTCAAATCGGCAATGCCGAGTATACGGATTGCGCGATATCAAGTTGTCGATTCGCTCGAACGAGTAATGAACGGAAGTCGGGTGGTAGAACATCCGGGAAGAGCTGCATTAGTCTATCGAAACGGTTTTGTACCTGACGGAGACCCTCGACGAATAGGGGCAGGAAGTGACGATATGTATCCTCCGCGTACTTCGGAATCCGAAGTTCAGCCAAGCCCCAGATATCCGTGAACTCACCCGGCTTACCAACCGGTAAATTGGGTTCTGCCAGAGACATGAAGTGATTTCTCCATCTATGGCAATCAAGGATGGCTTCAAGGAAGGCTTCCGACGCCAGTTCCAATTTGCCGGGCGCATCTGCGGAAGGTTTCAGCCGGAGCTTTGCTATCTCCCGCCAACTTGAGTTGTAAAGTCGAATCAGTTCGGGAGTGAGGTTCCGGGCGAAGGCTCCGGTCGTATGTGCATCGCTGTGGCAGTGTAAGCAAATCACCGCCAAGTTTTCAAGTGTATTGTTGGATGGGTCTTCGTCGATATGATGAATCTGGACTTTGTGCTTCTCCATGCGGCAAACGCAACAGGTGCGGTCAGAGGCAAACATGACCTCTGCTGCTAGATGATCGGGGATCGGGACGCGCTCCTTGGCCATATGCGGATCGTTTACCTCATGCGTCGCGCGGGTGCCGGCCCGCCATTCTCAGCTCGGCGGAGCGACCTTCTTCACGTATTCCATGAGTTCGATCGGGACTGCCAGCAACACGGTGTTCGAGGCGCTGGGGCCGAGCCCGTCGATCGTCTGCAAGGTCCGCAGTTGCATGGCGCCGGGGCTGCGGCTCATGGTGGCTGCCGCGGCCGCCAGGTTCTCGGCGGCGAGCTTATCGCCTTCCGCCTTGGTGATCGTGGCCCGCTTTTCCCGCTCGGCCCCGGCCTGGCGCGACATGATCTTCTTCAACTCCTCCGGCATGTCGATGTCTTGCAGCCGGATGGCGGTCACGTGCAGACCCCATTCCCGCGAGTCGGCTTCCACGTGCTGCCCCACCTGTCCGGCGATTTGTTCGCGCTCGGCCAGCAGCTCGTCGAGGGTCATGCCGCCGACCACGTCGCGCAAGGCGCTTTGGGCCAGTTGCCCAACCGCCAGGGCGTAATCTTGAATTTTCATGACGGCGTCCTCGGCGTTCGCCACGCGATAGAACAAGACGCTGTCGATCGTTACCGGCACGTTGTCGCGCGTGATGACCTCTTGCTGGCGGACGTGGTGGGTGAGCACGCGCGTGTCGATCATGCGGACCCGATCGATTACCGGCACGATGACGAAAACGCCGGGCCCCCGGATTCCGTGGAACCCGCCAAGCCGCAGCACGACGGCGCGCTGCCACTGATTGGCCACTTTGATCGCACTGGCGTAACCGTCAAAGAATCGCCAGTGCCTTTCACAGCCCCAGTCCCGCTGCCGGGCCAAGTTGCGAACCACGATAAACAAGGCGGGGCAAGACCGGGAGGCGGCGTGGTCGCCAGGCCAGCGTGGCTGAAGTTCTCGTGGCGGTCTCTGAACGACCCAATGAAAAGGCCCGGCGGGGCCTTCGAGCCGTTTGGCCTACCAGACCCGCCGGGCCTTGCGGTTTTGCCCCAGCGTAACGCTGCTTACACCGGGGACGGGACCTTGTCCTGTTCGGCGGACGTGTTCCGCTTTCCGTCGAGCTTGGGAGGCACGGAAGCCCAGGTTGTTGTTACGGTTCCCGGGCTCGTTGTTGTTGCGGTTCGCCGACCGGCAGTTCCTCGCCGGGTTGTTCCAGCTACCGCCGCGATTCACGCGGTTCGAGCCTCCTTCGGACAAGACCCCTCGATGCTTTCAATCACGCGGCGACGGAAACGCATGCTCTCCGCCCGCCGCACGAACGCCAAGAGCGGTTCGACGTGGCGGGCGGTCTCCTCCTCGGTCCATCGACCGCTCATGTAGTTGCCGTGGTATTGCGCCATCTTGCGGCGAAAACGACTTCGGCTCCGGGCGGCCAAGCGGACGTGCCCAGGATACACGCGGTAGCCGAGGAAGGTCATGCCGCCAGAACATCCGTTCAAGCAGACCGGCTTCATCTCCAACCCGAGCGATCCGCTCAGGAACCCAGCGATTTCACGCCCGACTTGCCGCAACCGGTCCTTTTCTGAATCCCACACGACGAAGTCGTCCATGTACCGCACATACCTATGGCACGCGAGCGATTGCTTGCAGTAATGATCCAGCACGCCCAGGTAATGATTGGCGAAGAACTGGCTGGTCAGGTTTCCCAGCGGCAGCCCCCGGCCCGGCGAGTTCTCATAGCTGTCGATCACGCCGTCCAGCAGCGCGAGCACGCGCGGGTCCTTGAAACGGCGGCGCAGCAGCGACTTCAACACGCCGTGATCGACGCTGTCAAAATACTTCCGCACGTCCATCTTCAAGTGCCAGTCGCCCGGTCGAGTAAAACGAACCGCGCGGGCAATCGCCGCGTCCAGGCCCTTGCCTCTTCGGCAGGCGTAGCTGTCGTCGATCTGATACGCCTCGAAGTGCGATTCGAGGACGTTCATCATCGCGTGGTGCGCCACCCGGTCGCGGAAAGGGGCGGCACAGATTGTCCGCTCCTTCGGATCGTAGACCTTGAACGTGCGGTACGGTCCCCAACGAACTGAACCGGCCAACAACTCTGTATGCAGGACGCGCAACCGTGCGTCCAACTCAGACTGGAATCGCAGAACCTCCGCCTTCGCCCGCTTCGCCTTAGAAGCCTTCCAGAACGCCAGTCGCAGATTGTCCGCATCGGCGATCCGTTCAATCAGGTTTCCTGCCCGCTTCATCCGTGCGCCCCATCCATTCCCGCATCGCCAGCAAAAACGTCTCGCCATACTTCTCGGTCTTGGCGTCGCCGAAGCCGTCGATCTTCTTCAAGTCGGCCAGTGTCGCCGCGCGGCTCTTGGCCATCTCGGCCAACTGCTCGTTCGTCGAGACCGCGTACACTGGGATCGCCTCCCTCGCGGCCAACTCCTTGCGGGCTTCCCGCAGGCGGACAAAGATCGCGAAGTCCTCCGCCGAGAGGATTTCCTTGTAGTCCACTCGCTGCCGTCCGCTCCCTTTGCCTTCCGGTACGCTGCCCAGCAAGTACTCGATGCAGAAGCACCAATACGCCGTCTGCCCGCCTTGCACCAACTCTTTCTGAACCGACACGGCACGATGCGACCGCAGGAAGCGGTTCAGTTCCTCCTCCGCTTCCGCATCACCCGTCGCTGGGATGGAAAATAACCTGAACTGCATTTCGTAAATAGCCTAGTTTAACACGCCGCGAGTCCACCTCCGCCAGGGCTACGCCCTGGACCCGTGGAACACC
>JBEKZQ010000148.1:0-13172 GCA_049509675.1 Thermoguttaceae bacterium
CCACGTTCTCCATCAGGAACGTCAATTCGCACAGTCTCGGCGTGGTGGGGATCGATCCGCTCTCGCACCGCCGGCGCAATGCGGTGCTGATTCGCCGCAACACGCCGCTGCCCGCCACCGCCACGCGGATCTTCAAGACCTCCAAGGCCGCTCAGCGCTCGATTCTGGTCGAGATCGTCGAGGGCGAGAGCCAGTCGGCCGATGATTGCACCCCGGTGGGCCGCTGCTCGGTAAGCCATCTGCCCGCCGGGCTCGAAGCCGGCGCGCCGATCAAAGTGAAGTTTCACTATCGGGCAAACGGCCGGCTCAAGGTCGGCGTGATCGTGCCGCATGCCGAGCGCAGCGTCGAGACCGAGATCGTCCGCGAGAACGGCCTGAGCAAGGAACTTCTGGACCGCTGGCGGGAGCACATCTGCGGCCTGGGACCGAGCATCTATCAGTAGAGAGTTGAGGGTCGAGAGTCGAGGGTCGAGAGCCGAGGGTCGAACCCGTCGGGTGCCAAGGAATCCCAAGACAACGGTTCCTGACACGAATGGCACTGTCGCAAGTGTAACTTCTTTCGCACGAAGGGGAAAGGGACGCGGGCCGAGAGCGTGGCGCGTGAGGAACGCGCCGGGGGGAGGTTCGCGAAAACCAATCGCTCGTTGGCATCCGAAGCGTTCGACGAGTTGGACCGGGGGCAGGGAACCGCGATCGACGGCGAGCCGCGGCTAACCCGGAACTCATTACCCAGATCGGCCGCCGCGCCGGCGAAGAGGCCGAGCATCGCACGGCCGGCGGTTGATTTCATGCCCCACTACGTAATCTCGCCGGCCGCCGAGCGTGATATCCAGGCGATTCTCGCTTGGACCCACGAGGGCTTCGGCCTGCAAGCGCGGCTGCGCTACGAGGCGCTCTTGGTTCTGTCGATTTTGGGAAAAACCCACTTGCCCACCTGCCCACTTCATAGTAGAATAACCTCCAGAGGACTTGGGGGATATTCGCATGAGAACCAAGACAGCCGACAGCAAGGGGCGGGTTGCGTTGGGCAAAGCTTTTGCCCACTGCCCGGTGATAGTCGAGCGGATCAGCGCAACCGAAGTGCGAATCATCAAGGCCCGAATCATCCCGGAGAACGAGGCCTGGCTCTGGGACAACCAGGAGGCTCTCGAGATGGTTCATCGCGGCTTGCAGCAGGCGAAAGACCAACAGTTCGCCGAAAGCCCGCCCGACTTGGATGTCGATGCTTCCGCGGCCAGCGAGTTTGACGGCTGATGTTCACGCTGCAATGGACCGGGGCAGCCGATCAGCAGTACCGGGCATTGCGGGACCGGGCCGCAAAAAGTGCGCCGCCCGGCAAGTCCAAGAAGAAGAGTTCCAAGGATGCGGGCTTATTCAAACAGGTCAGCAAGACGCTGATACAACTTCGCGAGAACCCGCGGCATCCAGGTCTGCGAACCCGTCCGTACCACTCGCTTCCGCACCCTTACAAGAAAGGCGAGAAGGTTTTCGAGGCTTACGCCCAGAACGAGACACCCGGGGCCTATCGAGTGTTTTGGTGTTACGGTCCCAATGAGCGTGAAATCACGATCATCGCGATCACCCCGCACCCGTGAGGGAAACGGGAGAAGTCCAATGATGCAGGCGGACGCATGGGTACCGCAATAATTTGACTTTCCCGCTTTTCCGGGTCCGGTGATTCAGGGCGAGACTTGGCGGGAAAACCGGTCAAATCCGCGTTAGGACTCCGAGGATTGGGAACGCGTTTCTCGATCGTTGTATTCCAGGCGTTGCAGGATGAGCGAAGCGACTTCGCTTGGCGAGCGCTGCCCGATTTCGACGTAAGCGTCGATTGAAAACAGCCCGGGAATTGACGTGTTATCAAAGCGGAACGGCATGATCGCGGCACTTTCCCTCTTCTTTATCAGGTCGCGGATTGCGCGCCACTCCAAGCCGCACCAAACCTTCCCCTCGTACTCGGCACACAGGAAAACGACGATCAACTCCGAATCGTCGCGGTAAATCTCTTGCAGGCAGGTGTCCAGGTTCGGGAGAGCCAACTCTGCCTCATAATACTTGTCGTAGAAGACTCGATCGCGCCCGAGTCGCTGGGCAAGGATGTCCGCAACCTGGACCATGAACCGGTACGCCGCCTCGTGGTCGATGGGAAAGAGCGTAATGCCCAGCAAGAAGCGTTGCAGGAGTTGGAGCCGGTCTGGGGCGCCTTCGAGCGCAGCAGCCAGGAGTACAACTCCCCCGCCATGATCGCCGAGACGTACAGCCGCCCGCTATGCTGCACGAACTTCGAGAATACGCTGCGGTCACCCCTCAAGTGCGCCGAACAGATGTCGGTGGGACAGTCGCTTGGTGAACGTCCACGTCCATGCGGGCGGGCGCACACGGTGGGGTCTCAAGCGTGGTCTGGGCATCCAACTTGTCGCTATCGCTTTGGGATACCGCGGCAGAATAGCTCCGCAAGCAAGGCATCAGCCGCCGGGTCGGCTTGCACTGCCGCCCAATCGAGAAAGGCAAGCTCTGCCCGCATCACATCGGTGTCGGCCTGCGCCTGCGTGATTACTGCTGCTGTATCGTAGTCTGCTTGATGTCTGGCCTGTTGCAGCGAGACAAACTCCGACGCCAGGCCTTGGAGTTGCGGCGGGATAAGCTGGCCTGCGGCAGTGATCAACTGCCCCGCAGGATTTGCAGAAAGTCTGGCGTACTCTTGGCAGACAGTCTTCATAGTCTTATGGTCAAACGCGCGTGCGACCCGCGGACGCAGTGCGACGACCTGAACGAGCTTATTTGTCGCTTCGTGGACGAGAAGATGAAAAAGGGCGTAGTAGGCGGTCGAGACACCACGCCTGAGGTCCGCTTCCACCGGAGCAGCAGGATTCCTGTCCACCAGTTCTCTTGCCAAGGTCAACAGGTCCTGGTGCAGAGGCATAGTCGTGCAACGCTATACGGTTTTGTGCTCGACAGCCGTCCGCACGCGGACATACGGCCATCTACGGTTGCCTGCCGCAGACAGCGCCTGGCGGAACTTCGCTGCCATTTGCGACGCGAAGCGACCGAAGTCTTTTCTGGGCGCGATAGTCTCGTCTAAATAAAGATTGATCCAAACCGCAGGCACGCCGTCTTCCTCGCTGCCTAGTTCGCAGTCCCAGCTTGCGACCCACGCAGGGAAGTCCACCTTCGTGAGCGCCTCCTCGACTTCTCTCCCTTCCTCGGGTGTCGGCAGGTAAGGATCTAAGATCCGCCGCAGCTTCGTAAAGGCGGCTTTTGCCGCAACAAGCTGCTGTTGAGAGGCCGGTTGGGTCGGGGGCACTTGCTGTGCCAAGTGCAAGAACTCGCTAACCGCAGATTGCAATTCCTGCTGCCGCTCCGGCCCAAGCTCCGAGAAGTCGTCGGCGTTGAACCCCTTAACTGATTTTGGCGTCAGCCAGATCGCCGACCGCGCAATCATCTTCTCGGACTCCTGCCGGTCAAGTGCGGGACTGTCGGTCTGGACGCGTGGATGGGCGAAAAGACTTCGCGCGATTCGGAAACTCTGTAGAAACTCTTGCTTCGACATGGGGCCCTCTTTTCGCGTGTCTCACGCGCTCTTCTTGGCCACGTTGAACAGCGATTGGCGGCCCAACACCACCTCGTCGGTCACCAGGTACTGGCTCCCCGCCGCCTGCTCGGGCAATTCGAACATGATCTCCAGCATCACCTCTTCGATGATCGCCCGCAGACCGCGCGCGCCCGTGTCCTTGGCATGCGCCTTGTGGGCGATGGCCCGCAGCGCGCTCTCGGTGAAGTTCAACTCGGCGTTCTCCATGCTGAAGAGCGTCTGATACTGCTTGACCAAGGCATTCTTGGGCTCGGTCAACACGCGCACCAGGGCGTCCTCGTCCAGAGGCCGCAGGGCGGAAACGACCGGCAGACGGCCGATCAACTCGGGAATCATGCCGAACTCGAGGATGTCGTCGCTGGTGACGTGTTGCAGTAGTTCGCCCAGTTCCAACTCGTCGCCGTGGGCCGCGTCCTGGCCGAAACCGATGGCCCGCTTCCCCAGCCGCTTGGCGATGATGTCCTCCAGGCCCACGAACGTTCCGCCGCAGATGAAGAGGATGTTGGTGGTGTCCATCTGGATGTACTGCTGTTCGGGATGCTTGCGTCCGCCTTGCGGCGGCACGTTGGCCACGGTGCCTTCCAGCATCTTCAGCAGCGCCTGCTGCACGCCCTCGCCGGACACGTCGCGGGTGATCGACACGTTTTGACTGGTCTTGCCGATCTTGTCGATCTCGTCGATGTAGAGGATGCCGCGCTGGGCGGCCTCGATGTCGAAGTCGGCGGCGTGCAACAGCTTCAACAGCAGGTTCTCCACGTCCTCGCCCACGTAGCCGGCCTCGGTGAGCGTGGTGGCGTCGCCGATGGCAAAGGGCACGTCGAGGATGCGGGCCAGCGTCTGGGCCAGCAACGTCTTGCCCGAGCCGGTGGGTCCGATCATGAGGATGTTCGACTTGTCGATCTCGATGCCCGATTCTTCGCTGGCGTGCATCAGCCGCTTGTAATGGCTGTGGACGGCCACGGCCAGGATTTTCTTGGCCTTTTCCTGACTGATCACGTACTGATCCAAGTGCTGCACGATGGTGCGGGGCGTGGGCACCTTGTTGAAGAGGGGCTTGGCCGTTCCCCGTCGCCGCCGTTCCTGCTCCAAGATCGACTGGCACAGGTCGATGCACTCGCCGCAGATGTAGACGTCGCCCGGGCCTTCCACCAGCGGTCCGACGTCGCGGTAGCTCTTGCGACAAAAGGAACAAAAGGCGTTCTTCTTGGTAGTTCCGCTGCCGCGCCGTCCGGCGCCAAAGTCTCTGCCTGTTTGCATGCCTCGTCCTCTCCCTCCCATGCCGGACGCACTCGCGGCCGGCACTGCCTATTCTACGGCTCAGCCTCGCTCTATGTTCTCACTCACTGTTTTGCGTGCGGAGCAGAACCCCTTTCCCCGTTATTGTTTAACTCACCCAACTCTTTGCGCAGCCGTACAGTCAAGGTTGTCTTAATTGTTCGGAATTCGGCGTCGCTGAGCACACCTTGGGAGTGCAATTCTCGGAATTTTGATAGTAGTTCGCTTGCGTTGGGTTCCTGTTGTACCGTCTTGGCACGAATTTTCCCTATTGCGTAGGCGCCGCCGGCCACCAGCACGACGAGGACCCCCAGCCATGCAAAGAGCTGGCCACTGTGCCCAACAAAATCGACCATCGTTCGCCTGGCGCCAGTCGTGTTGAACTGTTGTCTGGGCCAACCGCAATCTCCACCGGAAGTATACCACCAATTGGCGGGGCTCGCCGACCGTGTTTCGCCCTGCCTCTTTCCATTGTGCCTGCGAATTGTTCCAAAGCCCACCTTCGGCTCTGGACTCTTGACTTTCCGCTCTGGGTTCTTTCCATTGTGTCTGCAAACTGTTCTAAAGTCCAGTACGACGCGAAGCATTGCCTCTCGATGCACGATGGGCGGCAAGGACGAGGAGTGGCCACGGGCGCCGCCACTACAGCAATCGACGCGCCGACCCGGCGGCGCGTTCCCTCGGCGGCAGCAGAATTACCTATTCTGCCAATTCCGGCCCGTCGGCATTTCCTTTTCAAGTTTCACGACCGGCACAACCGATACGTTCTTCCGCGCAAGCCGCTCGTTTTGCGTGGGCGCGCGACGACTACATCGATCCTTTCTACTGCTTGAACAAGGGTTTCGTTATGTGGCTAGCCCCACTCGCGCAATTGTTGATCCTTGCCGTCGCTCCCGCGCCGTCCGCCCCTGCGGCAACGTCTCTTGAGCCGCAATACACCCGGCAAACGCTGTTCTCGATCCCTTTCCACATCGAGCGGCCGGAGAGCATCGAGCAAGAGCCGGTGGAGGCCCAATTGTTCGTTTCGGGCGATCGCGGCACGCGGTGGGACCTGTACAGCAAGGTGGAACCGACGCGGCAGCGATTCATGTTCCGCGCCGGCGGCGACGGCGAGTTGTGGTTCGCGGTCCGAACGCTGGATCGCTCCGGACGCCTCTGGCCTGCCGGACCGGCCGCACCCGGCTTGAAGGTCGTTGTGGATACCACGCCTCCCAAGCTGCAGCTCGACGCCCGCCGCGGCGATGCCGGCCAGGTGCTCGTGCATTGGCAGGTCGAGGAACTGCATCCGAAGCTCGATAGCCTTTCGATCCAATTCCGCACCGGCCCCCAGGCCTTGTGGCAGTCGGTGGCCTTCGGACCCCAGTCGGTCCGCAGCGGGCCTTCGACATATGCCGGCGACGTCAGTTGGATGCCGCCCGGCAGCAACGGCACGCTGGAGATCCGCGCGGAGTTCAGCGACCTGGCGGGCAATCTGGCGGTCAGCAATGCGCAGGTGAATTTGGGCAGCGCGGCGGCAACCGCGGCGCCGGCCAGTGCCGCGGCCGGCACGGGACAACCGTGGCGCTCGGCCGCAACGGAGCCGGCCCCTGCCAACTGGCCGGCCACCGAGGCCGCCTCTCCCGCCGCGATGGCAGGCGCGCCGCTGCGCAGTCCGGCGGCCACGCCCGGCAACGCACTCAAGACGACCAATCCGCCCCCCCAGGTGGCAACCGTGAGCCAGTCCAATACTCCTACTCCGCTTCCGCCGGCACTGCGCGACTTGCCGGCCGGCGAACATCCGCGGATGGTCAATTCGCGAGTTTTCGAGCTGGAATATGACGTGGAGTCGGTCGGGCCGTCGGGGATCGCCCGAGTCGAGTTGTGGGGCACGCGCGACGGCGGCCGCACCTGGCGAAGCTTCGCCATCGATGAGCACAAACGCAGCCCGATGGTGGTCAACGTCGGCGACGAGGGCCTGTACGGATTCCGCGTCGTGGCGCAAAGCGGCACCGGCCGCGGCGGCCGACCCCCGCAAAGCGGCGATCGGCCCGACCTCTGGATCGGCGTCGATCTGACCAAACCCACCGCGAGGATCACCTCGGTCACTCAAGGCAACGGCACGAGCGCCGACAAAGTAACCATCGCCTGGGAAGCAGCCGACGACATGTTATTGGCCGCCCGGCCCATTTCGCTCTCCTACGGCCCTGGTCCAGCCGGGCCCTGGACGCTGATCGCCGGCGGTTTGGAGAACTCGGGCCATCATACCTGGCAGGTCGACAGCCGCGTGCCGCCCCAGGTCTATCTCCATGTGGAGGTCCGCGACGAGGCGGGCAACGTGGGCGTGTACGATACGCCGGACGCGGTCTCGATCGACCATGCCAATCCCACGGCCCGCATTCGCGACGTCCACGCCTTGGGCCAGTCGTTGTACCGCTCGCCCCTGCGGTGAACAGAGGGATTAGGGATTGGGAATTAGGGATTGGAGGCTGAGGCCCCGTCCCGACCACCATCCGCTTGCGTCCAATCTCCAATCTCTAATCTCTAATCTCTAATCTCTAATCTCTAATCTCTAATCCCTAATCCCTTCCTCCTGTTCTCCTCCTCTCCTGTTCCGTCTATACTTCAGGCATGGCGAAATCGCTGCATGCCATCGACTACCTGGCCGAACCGCAAAAACACCCGGCGGCGGCCGTTTGCGTGCTCTTCGGCGACGAGCCGTTTCTGCAGCGGCAGATTATGCTGGCCTTCCGCGCCGAGGTGTTGGGCGGCGACGAGGGCGATTTCTCGCTCAGCAGTTTCGACGGCCGAACGGCCGAACTCCGCGACCTGCTGGAAGAGCTGGCCACCGTGGCCATGTTCGGCGGCGGCAAGCGGCTGGTGGTGGTGGACGATGCCGATGACTTCGTCACCCGCTACCGGGCCCAGTTGGAAGAGTATTGTGCCACGCCCAGCGGCAGCGGTGTGCTGGTGCTGGAGGTGAAAAGCTGGCCCAGTAATACCCGGCTCTACAAGGCGGTGGACGCGCAGGGCCTGGCCATCGAGTGCAGTGCCCCGCCGCAGGCCAAATTGCTGCGCTGGCTGGGCCAGTGGGCACGGCACGCACATCAGGTGCAGTTGCCCGCCGATGCGGCCGAATCGCTCGTCGAGCTGATCGGTCCGGAACTCGGGCTCATCGACCAGGAAGTGGCCCGGTTGGCGCTGATGGCCGGGCCCGACAAGAAGATCACCGCCCAAATGGTGGAAACGTTGGTCGGCGGCTGGCGCGCCAAGACGACCTGGGAGATGCTCGACGCCGCGCTGGAGGGCAAGGCGGCCCAGGCCATGCTCCAGTTGGATCGCCTGCTGGCGGCGGGCGAGAACCCGGTGGGACTGCTGGGGCAGATTTCCGCCTCGCTGCGGCGACTGGCCGCCGCCACGCGGCTGATCCTCCAGGCCGAGGCGGCCGGCCGGCGGATCGCCCTGGGCCAGGCCCTTCAGCAGGCCGGCGTCCGCCCGTTCGTGGTGCAAAGGGCCGAGCGGCAGCTCCGCCACCTGGGCCGGCAGCGGGGAAAGCTGCTCTACGGCTGGCTTTTGGAAGCCGATCTGGACCTCAAAGGCTACACGGCGATGCCGCCGCGGCTGGTGCTGGAGCGACTCGTGGTGCGCCTGGCCGCCCCGGACTATCTAAAGGCTTAGCCCGTGAACGGCGGGTGGCACGGGCTTGCCCGTGTTCGTTCGAAGGGCTTTTGCGGCCATGAATCGCTTAGTCGTGGCGTGCGAAAGAGGTGGGCAGCGCACGGTTGTTCCGCGCCTGCCGAGAAGTTCCGCATTTGCCGACGCGCCGCGCGGAGAGCTTTCCCGCGCTTCAAGCTGCAACGAACGAAAGCAAACAGCACTGGCAAGCCGTTGGCACCCGGGGCCCGTCTTCCTGGCAAAGTTCTAAGGCATATCCCGCTGGCGTAACGGAAATGCCAGCAGGTGTCCTCGATAGACGACGTATACCCGATGGCCCGGTGCGTCGGCCCAAATGTCTTTCGTTTGAAAGCGAAGGCGCGGGACGGTCTGCCAACTAAGCCACCGGAACTTCTCCATGTCGTAGCGCCCTACCAGAGTATTTTGGCCACTCGGTGCCGAGAGCCAGACGGCGCTGCTGGGCACGTCGGCGCCCTGCAGGTATCGCGGCAGGCGCTGAAACCAGGGCAGGTCCTCCACGTTGTCGCGTATGTTGAGGTTGCCCGCTGGCAGATCCGACGATTTGCCCGTCTCCGGATGAAGCAAGCGGAAGGCCACCGGGCGAAGAGGCATGTACTCGCTCAGGGGGTGAATCGAGAATCGCGCAAGCAAGAATGCACGATGCGCTTCGAGGTAATGGAGAGGAACGTAATTCGTCGCGGTTTCCTTGTCCAGGGTCACGAAGGCCTCACGATGGCGATCGAAACACGCCAGCCGACCGTCCTCGACGACAATGCCGGCCACCCAGCGCCCGTCGGGCGATGCGCACGCCGGATCGGCGGGAAGTTTGCCTACTGCGTCGACGCGCTCTTCAACCAGTCTCGGCTGCGGAAGTCGCTCTCCGAACTTGCCCTCGGCGAAAACCCTGTGCTCCTCTCGTATGTCGTCAAATCTGCCGACGGTAACGCACAGTCGTCCCGCATCCTTCCAAACGGCGCGGATCTCGTTTCTTGGGTGTGCATAGACGATCTGCAACCCGGGGACCGGCTCCGGAAGACAGTACCGTATCATGAGGTCCTTGGAATCTGCGAGCGTGCGGAAAAAATCGATCACCTTCGTATATCGGCAAAGAGAATCACCGGGAGGCCGGCTCGAACACTCATCGTGCGACGGCGGGTTGAAGATGGTCGTGCGAACGCCGCCGCGCGCGGTGATGCGGAGCAGGACGTGCGCTGTTCCATGCACCAGTACGATCGTCTTCCCGTCAACGATCCGCGTTTGATCGAGCGATGGCAGGCTATCGAGCTTACTGCTTGCCACAAAGCTTCGAATCGAGCGCACTTCTTCGGCGCCGACCTGCCGCCAGAAGTATCGCTGCGTGCTCCCGTTGGTGAACCATCGCAACTCCCCGCGCTGAGCGTAGATGAAAACCTCGAACAGCTCCTCCGGCTCCGCCCATGGCAAGAGGATCAGGTCCGAGGCCGAGGTGGTGGCGAGGGCCAATATCTCGTCGGGCGCGTCTTTGCGGGCGAACTGCTGGCGAAGATCCCGCTGGTAGCCGCAAAGGTCGTCTTCGCCGAGCGTCCTGGCCCGCTCAAATGCGTCGCTCGACGCGCTTGCGGTGATGGTTGGAAGCTCGACAATTGGCTTCTGGGCATTGGCACTATCAGGCGTCACGGCCGGCAGCGCCACAACTGCCAGAAGAAACGGCAATGCGAAGCGCAAAACTACTGTCTTCGACGAGTACCTGCGTAGTTGAAGACACATGGTGATGCCCCTTACCTTGGCATTCTCGCCTGTGGGAGGTCAAGCTCGCGTCGCAGTTTGTTCTCGTACGCTCCGGGCTCAATAACCACATTGGCCGGGGCTGCTACGAGTCCCGCCACGAGCTTCTTATCTGAGTCACTGAGCTTGTTTACCTCCACATGCACTTGGCTGCCGTCCGCCTTCTTGAGTACAACGGTCTGACCATCGTTGCTGATTGAGGCGAGCTGCGCGTTTAATGAGAACGCGCCAGACGCGGATCTCCATGTGCGCGAGCCAGGAAGCAAGTTCGTGACTTTGCTGGCGACGATCCCGGTTGGAGCGGTTCCGGAACGTCCAGCGACACCATTCCCAGTTGTCGTCGACGAATATGTCCAAATGTACAGATACCGATATAGAATTGCAAGCGCTTTTCTTTGCCACCCCCCGCTTGGGGAATCGATCGTGGGGATTGTATCGAACCTAGCCCGCACAACCCGTTTCTTAAGCGGGTGGATTGACTCCCCCATGCCTTCCGCCGGCCCACTTGACACTCCACGAATCGACCGATATGCTTACAGGATTACCAGGCTCACTAAGTCATGCTCTCACAAGATTTTGGAGCGTCTCGACTCAAAGGTTGGGTCGAGAGAGCGTGGAGCCTATTGTCCAAACGGAAGTGACCGATCGATGGATTCCAACGAACTGTTGCGGATCGTGGACACGATCCACCGCGATAAGAACATCGATAAAGAGATCGTCTTCGAGGGGATCGAGGCGGCCCTGGTCTCGGCCGCCAAGAAACACTACGGCGAAGACGAAGACATCGTGGTGAAGATCGATCGACGCGATGGAGCGATCTCCGGCACGCATAACGGCACGCCCCTGGCCGCCGAAGAAATGGCCGAACGCATCGGCGCCCAAACCGCCAAACAAGTGATGATCCAGAAGATCCGCGAGGCGGAACGGGACCACTTGTTCAACGAGTATGACGAGCTCAAGGGCCAATTGGTGGCCGGCGTCATCCAGCGTTACGAGGGCGGGGCGGCCACGGTCTCGCTCACCAACGTCGAGGCCATCCTCCCCCGCGGCGAGCAGATCCCCGGCGAAACGCACCACGCCAACGAACGCGTGCGGGCCACCGTCTATGAAGTCCGCAAGGCGGGCAGCCGCGTCAAAGTCATCCTCAGCCGCACCAAGCCGCAACTCGTGCAGCGCCTGTTCGAGCAGGAAATCCCGGAAATCGCCGAAGGCGTCATCGAGATCCGCTCCATCGCCCGCGAGCCCGGCTACCGCACCAAGGTCGCCGTCAGCAGCATGGACCAGCGCGTGGACTGCGTGGGCGCGTGCGTGGGCGTGCGCGGCAACCGCATCAAGAACATCGTCGACGAACTCTCCGGCGAACGGATCGACATCGTCCGCTGGAGCGAAGACATGCAGGTGTTGATCCCCAACGCCTTGCAGCCGGCCGAGGTCGAGGAAGTGATCCTCTGCCAGATGCTCGGGCGGGCCATCGTGCTGGTGCGCGAGGACCAGTTGTCGCTGGCCATCGGCCGCCGCGGTCAGAACGTCCGCCTGGGGAGCAAGCTCTGCGGCTGGGACATCGAAATCATGACCCGCGAGGAACTCGACGAGCAGATCGAGCAGGCCGTGGTCGGATACGCGTCGTTGGAGGGGGTGCCGGGCGATTTGGCCGAGAAGCTGGTGGGCGAAGGATTCCTGTCCTACGACGACCTGTCGGTGATCGAGCCGGACGCCTTGATGGAGATGGGCAGCCTGACCGCCGAGCAGGTCGCGCGGATCGTGGCCCAGGCCGAGGAGAAGGCGGCCCAGGCCGAGAAGGTCGCCGCCGAACAGCGCCGGGCGCAGCGCGAGCAAGACCGCATCCAGGCCGCCGAGAAGGACGCGGCCGGCGCGGATCTCGTCGAGCCAAGCGAGTCGGCCCAACAGCAAACCGAGCCGGCGGAGCCGGGCGAGCCCGAGACCCTCCAGCCGCCGGAGATCCTCGAACCCACTGAGGCCGGCTTGCCCGAGCGAAGCCAGCCAGGCATCGTCGAGGAGCACGAGGCGGGCATCGGCGCGCAACGCGAGGCGGGGATTGCCCAGTCCAGTGCCGTGGAAGGCGGCGACGGCGACGCACCCAACGGCGACGCCGACGGCGGAGAAAATGTACAACGGGAACAGTTGGGACGAGATCGAACCACATGATGTGCGCGTTGCCCCATACGGCCGGCAGACCGCCGCGGGACAAGCGTCGCAGGGAGAGGCCAGTTGCCCATCCGTATTTACGCACTAGCGAAAGAACTGGGGATCGACAACAAGAAGTTGGTCGATATCTGCACGCGGGCAGGTATCACGGGGAAGGGCTCTGCGCTGGCCAGTCTGACGGACGAAGAGGTGGTGCAGCTTAGAGTGTTCATGAGCGGGGCGGGCGGCAGGAGGGCCGGCCCGGCGGCCTCCGCGCCGACGTCGCGGGCCGGCGAGGCGGCGGCGCGAACCTTCCGCCGCGAGGACTACATCGCGCCGACCGGCACGATGGGCGGCAAGGTGCCGGTTCTGGCCGACAAGCCGCCGGCGGCGAAGAAGAGTCCCGAGGAGACGGCCGCGCCGCCCAAGCCGGTCGAGAAGAAACCGCCCGAAAAGCCCGCCCCGGCGATCAACCTGGCGCCCATGCCGGCGGCGCAGAAGTCGCCGCAGAAGCCCCGGCCGGCGGAGCCGGTGCCGCAGAAGCCGGACATCAGGCTGCCGCCCGACGCGATCCGCGCCGGCAAGGCGGGCACGACGCCGTTGTTCGAGCACGTCCGCAAGCACGAGGAGAAGAAGAAGGAGGCGGCCGTCAAGAAGAGTTCGCCGCGGCAGCCGGCCTCGGCCGAGGCCGGCGCTGTCGCGGGCGTTCCGGGAGAAGCGGCGCCGACGCGGGAGCGTCCGCGCC
>JBEKZQ010000149.1:0-13150 GCA_049509675.1 Thermoguttaceae bacterium
GGTCAGCACCAGCGTCAAGGTCATTTCGGTAAGGGCGGCTTCGGCCAACACAAGCAGTCTGGCCACTTCGCTAAGGGTGCCAAAGGCCAGCACAAGGGTCATTTTGGCAAGGGCGGCTTCGGCCAGCACAAGCAGTCTGGCCATTTCGCCAAGGGTGCCAAAGGCCAGCACAAGGGCCATTTCGGCAAGGGCGGCTTCGGCCAACACAAGCAGTATGGTCATTTCGCCAAGGGCGCCAAAGGCCAGCACAAGGGCCAAGGCCATTTCGCCAAGGGCGCCAAGGGTCAGCACAAGGGCCATTTTGGCAAGGGTCCCCAGGGCCAGCACAAGCACCCAGGCCATCAGGGCAAGGGTCCTCAGGGACAGCATGGTCGGCCAGCACAAGCCTGGGGTCAGCGACCTGGTTTCGGACCTGGTCAGCCCATGGGTGGCCCGCGTCCCGGGTTCCAGGGCGGGCCCCGTCCGCCGTTCGGTCCTCCGCCGCCTATGGGCGGTCCTGGTCGGCCCGGTGCCCATGTTGCGACGATGAAACTGCCTAGCCCCGAGCAACTGTTCAAGCTCTTCGACACCAATGGCGACGGATCGATCAGCAAAGAGGAGTTCATCGCGGGATTGAAGAAGATCCACGAGCATATGCAGCGGGCGCAGGCCCCTATGGGCCCGGGCGGGCCGCCGCACTTCGGTCCTGGTGGTAAACCGCCGGTTGGCCCGGGCGGGCCGCCGCACTTCGGTCCTGGTGGTAAACCGCCGGTTGGCCCAGGTGGGCCGCCGCACGCCGGTCCTGCCGGCAAGCCGCCGGTTGGCCCGGGCGGGCCGCCGCACGCCGGTCCTGGAGGCATGCGTGCCGCAAGGCCCCGGGCCGGTTTCAAGCCGCCGACGGCCGATGAGTTGTTCACGCGGTTGGACAAGAACAAGGACGGCAAGCTGACCAAAGACGAAGTGCCCGCACGCATGTGGGAGCGCTTCACCAAGAGCGGATTGGTCAAGGGCGACGCCGTGACGAAAGAAGCGTTCGAGGCCCAGATCAAGAAGATGCAGGCCGAACGAGCCAAGACGGCAAAGTAGTTGCTGTTGACAGTAGTAGCAGGGCGGGCGCGCCGACGTGCCCGCCCTGCTCTTTTTCTTGGAACGAACAGCCCCATTCGGTCATCGACCGATCCGAAATTCGGGAAAAAACGGCATAACCTCTTCGATCTTTCGCCACGGGTCTTGAGCTGCCTCAGCGGCTTGGGATGATGGGAAATGGCGGTTTGACCTTTCCGAAATGTGCCCTATCGTTGTGGGGCGGATGTGCCATTGGGCCACCGCGATAGGATCGGGTTCGGAGAATCATGTCACCTGGCGTCACGGATCTGTTGTTCGGTTGTTCGACGGGCCTTCTTGGCGCGACCAGCGCGTGGTGGTTGACCCGCTGGCATTGCGACCGCACGGCGGCGGCCCACGGCGGTGTCGAGGACGACCACGTGAGCGAAGTCCTGGTGCGTCTGCACGAACTGGCGACGCGCGTCGCCGTCGACGTGGATGAGCATCACAGCCAGGTGGAAGAGATCAACCAGTCGCTTGTCGGCGGCGGGCATCAAGAGCCGACCAAGATCGTCGACGTGGTGGCCCGACTGATCGAGGCCAACCAGCGGATGAAGGAGAATCTGGTTTCGACGGAGGACAAACTGCGGGAACAAGCCGAACAGATCCACACGCACGCGGCCGAGGCCCGCACCGACGCCCTGACGCTGCTGGCCAACCGTCGGGCCTTCGACGACGAATTGGCGCGGCGCTGCTCGGAGTTCCACCGCCAAGGCCGGTCGTTCTCGCTGGTGATGGCCGACGTGGACCATTTCAAGAGTTTCAACGACAACCATGGGCACCCCGTGGGCGACGAGGTGTTGCGCGGCGTGGCTCGTCAACTTCGCCGCAAAATGCGCGAAATGGACATCGTGGCCCGCTATGGCGGAGAGGAGTTCGCCATCATTCTGCCGGGAACCAAGCTGGAGGACGCGGGTCGGGCGGCCGCGCGGGCCCGCGAGGCGGTCGAACAGTTCCAGGTCACGCGCGACGGCAAAGAACTGCGGGTTACCGCCAGCCTGGGCGTGGCCGAGATCCGCGGCAGTGAAGAGGGAACGGCACTGGTGGCGCGCACCGATAACGCATTGTACGGCGCCAAGGCGGGCGGCCGGAATTGCGTCTATTGGCACGATGGCACGGAGATCCACCCGCTGGCGACCGGGAACGTGCGGCAGCCGCCCCGGCCGGTGGACGAGCGTGAAAAGCCCGGCCAGCCGCAGGAGCGCGGCCAAAAGGCCCCGCCGAAGACCTCCGGCGATACCTCAACGCCGGAGCGGGCCGCGACGATTTCGGAAACCATTGCCGAGTTGCCCAGCCGCACGAACTTCTGCCAGCAGGTTCGCACCCGGATGGCCGAGTGGAAGCGCGGCGGCCCTACGCTCTCGGTGGCCTTGCTGGAAGTGAACCAGTTCGAGCAGAACGCGGAACGTCGCGGTCCGCCGGCGCGCGAGTTCGCCCAGGGCGAGGCGGTCCGCTTTCTCGTGGCTACCATCCGCGAAATGGATACGGTCGGGCAATATGCGCCGGGGTGCCTGGCACTGCTGTTGCCCACGGCCGCGCTGACCGATGCGATCCGCGTGGCCGAGCGGTTGCGGGAAGAGTTTGCCCGATTCAGCTCGGCGGCCAACGGGGACCAGTCGCGGCTGACGATGAGCGTGGGCGTGGCGCAGTGCCTGGAAGGCGACGATTCGATCTTGCTCTTGAAGCGGGCCGAGGCGGCCTTGGACGCCGCGGACCGCCGCGGCGGCAATCGCGCCTATTACCATGACGGCGACCGCTGCGCCCCGATTACGGCCATGCTCGAGACGATGGATTACCTCGCGGTGACCGGTCCCCGGGAGGAGTAAGGGCCCGCGGAAGCACTGGCAGAGCCAGTGGCACCCAGCGGAAGCACTGGCAGAGCCAATGGCACCCGCGCGAAGGGGTCAGGTCCATGTTTTCGGTCATAAGTTCGGCCAAATGGCAATGCCTATCAGCCGAAAAATGGACCAGACCCCGACCTCGTAGTTCTCCTTGCAGAGCCAGTGGCAAACGCGCCATCGCCATGCTATGATCCTGGTTCGAGTCCCGTAATTCCAAGTCGTTCATGCAACACCACTGAGGAGGGGGGTCCATGTGTACGCACACGCTTCGCACAGTTGCCGGTCTCGCCGCGTTGTCTGTTCTGGGAGTTTTGACGACCGCCGCCCGCGGACAGGACGCGGCGGCACTCGGGGGTAATCAACCGCCGCAACACGCCATCTGGCTCGATAGCCTGAATCTCAGCGGCGTGGAACAAGGCTTCGGCAGCCCGCACGCGGGCCGTTCGGTCGACGAGCATCCCTTGCAAATTAAGGGTGCCAAGTTCCCGCATGGCTTGGGGACGCATGCCCCGAGCGAGATGTGCATCGACTTGAAACAGGCGGCCGTAGCGTTTGCCGCCATGGTGGGAGTCGACGACGAGACCAACGGCCAGGGGAGCGTGACCTTCGAGATCCACGTGGACGGCAAGAAAGTGGCCGACAGCGGCCTGATGAAAGGCGGCCAGCCGGCCAAGCGGCTCATGGCGGACCTCAGCGGCGCGAAGCGGCTGCTGTTGGTGGTCACCGATGGCGGCGACGGCATGGCTTTCGATCACGCCGACTGGGGCGGCGCCATTTTGGTGCTGGCCCCCGATGCGACTGCCCGGCCGCAGACCCTCATGGCCGAAGAGGCCCCCGCGCCGGCCATCGTCCGGCAAACGCCGTTGACGCCGGAGATCCACGGCGCACGGATCACGGGCAGCACCCCCGGCCGGCCGCTGCTGTTCCTGATCCCTGCCAGCGGAGAAAAACCGCTGGAATTCTCGGCCGAGAACCTGCCGGAGGGGCTGACGTTGGACGCGGCCAGCGGCATCATCAGCGGTTCGCTGCGAGAGGCGAAAACGACGGTCGTGAAGCTGGGCGTAAAGAACGCCCGGGGCGAAGCCCATCGCAGCCTGACTATCGTGGGCGGTGTTCACAAGCTGGCCCTGACGCCGCCGCTGGGCTGGAACTCGTGGAACTGCTGGGCCTCGGCGGTCAGCGCCGACAAGGTCCGCGCCGCCGCGGACGCCATGGTCCGCAGCGGGCTGGCCGCCCACGGTTTCCAGTATGTCAACATCGACGACTGCTGGGAGGGCGGGCGCGACGCCCAGGGCGAAATCCGCACGAATCAGAAGTTCCCCGACATGAAGGCCCTGGCCGACTACGTCCACGGCCGAGGCCTGAAACTGGGCATCTATTCCTCGCCTGGTCCCAAGACGTGCGCCGGCTACGACGCCAGTTGGAAGCACGAACAGCAGGACGCCGACAGCTACGCCAAGTGGGGCGTCGATTACTTGAAGTACGACTGGTGCTCCTACGGCGAGATTGAGCCGCATCCGGATCGCGCCGGCCTGATGAAGCCCTATCGCGTGATGCGCGACGCCTTGGACCACTGCTCCCGCGACATCGTCTTCAGCCTCTGCCAATACGGCATGGGCGACGTCTGGGAGTGGGGCGCGACGGTCGGCGGCAACTGCTGGCGGACCACCGGCGACATCACCGACAACTGGAGCAGCATGTCGGGCATCGGCTTCGGCCAGAACGGCCACGAGCGCTTCGCCGGCCCCGGCCACTGGAACGATCCCGACATGCTCGTGGTGGGAAAGGTGGGTTGGGGGCCTTCGCTGCACCCCACCCATTTGAATCGCAACGAGCAACTGACGCACATCTCCTTGTGGTGCCTGCTCTCGTCGCCGCTGTTGATCGGCTGCGACATGTCGGCCATGGACGATTTCACCGTCGCCCTGCTGACCAACGATGAAGTGCTGGACGTCAACCAGGACCCGTTGGGCAAGCCGGCCGGGCAGGTGGCTCAGGAGGGCATCGGCACGGTCTATGCCCGGCCGCTGTTCGACGGCAGCAAGGCGGTGGGCCTGTTCAATCGCGGCCGCGCCCCGGCAACGGTCAGGGCCTCGTGGTCGAAGTTGAAGATCGCCGGCCAACAGCCGGTCCGCGACCTCTGGCAGCGGAAAGACCTGGGCACGTTCGACGGCTTTTTCGAGACCACGGTGCCGCCGCACGGCGTGGTGTTGTTGAAGATCGGAACGCCAAAATCCGCTGAGCAGTAATCGCCCGGCCGTTCGGGTTAGGACCGGACTTCTTGTAAAGTGTGAATTCGAGGTTCCCTCTCCCTCCGGGAGAGGGTTAGGGTGAGGGCTGTGTGTCGGGTGCAAGAACGCATTGCCACGCTTATGTGATCTCCCCCTGCCCTCTCCCCCTGCCCATCTCCCGGAGGGAGAGGGGAGACGAGCCGGCTTAGGCACTGTGGGGCTTGATCTCGGGCGGCTTGGCGCCGCGCGCGTAACCCAGGTTGTTCACCGCGCGATCGACGTCACCGGCCTGGAAGTAGCAGGCACTTAACGCCAGCCGGAGGGCCTGGCTCTGGGGTCCAGGCAGCGTGCAGGCGGCACTTTCCAGGGCGGCGGCAGCACCGCCGTAATCGGCCTGCGCCTTGAGGAACTCGGCACGCATGATCTCCGCAGCCAGCGCGAAGGGGCCAATCGGCTCCAGCTCGCCGAGACTGTCCAGACGCTCGAGCGCGTGCCCAGTCATCCCCAGTTCGTAGTAGCCGGCGGCCGCTTTGAGCCGCTTGATTACCCGTACCACGGTGGCAGCTTCCATATTCACGGCGGCACCTCCGTTTGTTGCATCCTGCACTGATGTTTGTGCATCCTGCGATAATTGGCAGCTTTGCTTGACAAAATACACGGTCGCTCGATTCTGAGCAATTTCTATACCATCATGCCCGCATTACTGCATGAATCGTGTTGTTTTGTGCCACAGCGAAAATCTGCGGGATATGGCGATATGCGCGAATATGCGACTATGGATAGGCGCGGATATTTAGGTTGTTTCGGTTTTCTGGGTTCCTCCGATGATAAACCGGACGACGACTACAACCCGTATGCCCGTTTTGACCCATTTGCCGTTGCTAACTCTTAACCGCAATGGATTGTCCGAATGAGGGCGTCGAGGCGGCGTCTGCCAAGAGGATCGGGGGCCATGCAGTCGCCAGTCTGTGCCAAGCGGTGAACATCGCCTACTAAGGAGAATCCAGATGGTTTCCAGACTTCGGACTAGGCGGGCCTTGGGGCTGGCACTGGCGATGGCCTTCATGTTTGGCGGTTGCACCGGTCCCCGAGAGTATCTGCAAAACGGCTTCAAGGTCGGGCCGAACTACCGTCCCCCACAGGCCGTCGTGCCCGCACATTGGATCGAAGCGAACCAGGTAACGGCGGTTCAGAACCCGGCGCAGTTGGCGCGCTGGTGGACCGTCTTCAATGACCCGACGCTCGAGCGCCTCATTCTGTGTGCCTACCGGCAAAACCTGACGCTTCGCGCCGCGGGCTACCGCGTGCTGGAGGCCCGGGCCCAGTTGGCCATCGCCCGCGGCGAAATCTTCCCTCAACACCAAACGGCAAACGGCAGCTACCAGCGCGTGGCACAATCCGCGCTGGCGACCCCGACTTCCCCGCTGGCGTCGGTGGGGGGGAGATTCTACGACCAATGGAATTCTGGTTTCAACCTGGCCTGGGAGCTTGACTTCTGGGGCCGTTTTCGCCGCGCAATTTCGGCCGCCGAAGACAGCCTGGACGCGTCGGTCTATGGATACGACGGCGCCCTGGTCACCCTGCTGGGCGACATTGCCGCGAATTACACGACCGTGCGTACCACGCAGGAGCGGATCAAGTTGCTGCGGGCCAACGTGGAGCTGCAAAAAGGCGTGTTGCAGTTCATCCGCCGGCAGTTCGAGGCGGGTTTCCGCGTCAACGAGTTGGACCTGGACCAGGCCACCAGCAACCTGGCCCAGACCGAGGCCCAGATCCCGCAGTTGATCATCACCGAGCAGCAGGCCACCAACCAGTTGTGCATCCTCATGGGGATGCCGGCGGTCGACATCCGGAACATCGTCGGTAGCGGCAACATTCCCGCGCCGCCGCCGCAAGTGATTTTGGGAGTGCCGGCCGACCTGTTGCGGCGTCGGCCGGACGTCCGCCAGGCCGAACGTCTTGTCGCCGCGCAGGCCGAGCAGATCGGCATCGCCGAGGCCGACATGTATCCGGCCATCTCGATCACCGGCAACGTGGGCTGGACCGCCACGAGGTTCCCCGATTTGTTCACGCCTGCCGCCTTCAACGGCATGGTGGGACCGTCGTTCCAGTGGAACATCTTGAACTACGGCCGGATCGTGAACAACGTGCGTTTTCAAGATGCCCGGTTCAAGGAGCTCGTGGCCACGTACCAGAACCTGGTGCTGCAGGCCAGCGTCGACGTCGAGAACGGCATGGCCACCTTCCTGGATTCGCAGCAGCAGGCAAAGTACATGACGGAAAGCGTGACCGCCGCACAAAAGGCCACGCGGATCGTCATCATCCAGTACGAGAAAGGCACCGTCGATTTCAACCGTTACGCGGTCATCCAGCAGGCCCTGGTGCAACAGCAGGACTTGCTGGCCCAGGCCCAGGGCGGCATTGCGCAGGGACTGGTTCAGATCTACCGGGCGATGGGCGGCGGATGGGAGATTCGGCTTAGCGGCATGGGGCCGACGCCGCTGTGTCCGATCGCCGGGCCGCTGCCGGCCCAGGCCGCCACAGGATTGGAGGCCCCGGCACCGGTGACGCCGGCAGCCAAAACCAACCCGGCGGACCAGATGCCGCCGGCTCCCACCATGCCCGACGCAATTCCGCCGGCCCCGCCGGCCGCCACGGCTCCGGATCATGCCCCGCCGGCGCCGGGAACAAAGGCAAAGATCCTCGATCCCAGTACCGCGGTGCCGAGCGAAGAACCATCCGCCGCGCCGCCGACACCTCGGAATGATCGGACCATGTTGCCGAAACTCCCCGAGGCTCCGCAAGAGCCGGCCGCGGCGCCGCAGCCCGCGATCAGTCAGACCTTCCCGCCGTTCTTGTTGATGTCGCAATACAAGCCGTGACGCCGGGTGTGCGCGCCGAGGTACGGCCGTGTTTGCTGGCGGGCCGGGTGGCACTATCGAAACGATCGGAGGCGTGTGCCACTGGCTTTGCCAGTGCTTTGGGTCCCTGGAACGTTCCGGCGTGTTGGAAGATGGGGCGGTGACGTCCACGGACGCACTGGCAGAGCCAGTGGCACTCGGCGGCGGGCGGTTGGTAGAAAGCTGTTTGCAAGGTGCCACGGGCTTGCCCGTGCTGATCCGAGGGGCTTTTGCCGCCAAGACTCGCTATTGCGGCTTGCCTGTGAGAGGATTCAATCAGGGCGGCGCATCAATGTATCCGGCGGTTCGGTGCTGCAAGAACCGGCAGCGGAGGGCACTGGCAGAGCCAGTGGCACCCAACACTACTCCACGGCGGCCAACTCTTCGGTTGCGCCAATCTCGGGCGAATGGTGCAGATGGCTGGCACGGAAGAAACTGGTGCGGTCGAGCACCTTCTCCTGGAAATCTTCCAGGTAGAGATAGAGCACGGGCGTCACGTACAGCGTAATGAACTGCGACACCACCAGCCCGCCCACCACGACCAGGCCCAGGGGGCGGCGCGAGGCGCCGTCGGCGCCGAAGCCCAAGGCGATCGGCAAGGCGCCGATCACCGCCGCCAGGGTGGTCATGATGATCGGGCGGAAGCGGTCCATGCTGGCGTCGTGGATGGCCTGCTGGGCCGATTCGCCCTGCGCGATCCGCTGCAAGGCGAAGTCCACGATCATGATCCCGTTCTTCTTCACGATGCCCATGAGCATGAACATGCCCACGAAGGCGTAGAGCGAGGCTTGTTCGCCGAACAGCCAAAGCGTCAGCAGTCCGCCCACCAGGGCCACCGGCAGGCTCGACAACACGGTGAGCGGGTGCAGATAGCTTTCGTACAGGATGGCCAGGATCACGTACATGACGAAGACGGCCAGGACCATGAGGATCGTCAGGTCGCGGACCGTGTCGCGGAAGGTGAGCGCTTCGCCCTGCAGGCTGGCCCGCACCGAGGGCGGCACGATCTCCTTCGCCGCGTCCTCAATGAACGTCGTGGCATCGCCGATGGCCACCCAGGGCATGAGGTTGAAAAAGATCGTCACGCTGGTGAACTGGTTCAGGTGATTGACGGCCTGCGGCCCGATCGTCGTCTTCCAATCGACCAGGTCGCGCAAGGGCACCATCCGCTGGCCGTCGTCCGACTTGATATATAACAGCGACAGGTCGTCGGCCTTGGACCGCCCGGAATCTTCCACCTCCAGGATGACCTGGTACTGATCTTCGGGCTTCTTGATCAAGTACAGGTAGTTTTGCGAATAGGCGTTGCGGAGCAGGTTGAGGATCCGTGTTTCGGAAACACCGCAGATCTTGGCCTGATCGCGGCGGATGTCGATGTCCAGGTTGGGCGTGTTGTTGAAGAAGTCGGAAGAGACGGTGGCGAAGCCGGGAAAGCCGTAGACCTTGAACTCGCGGAGCTTGTTGGTCAGTTTCGTGGCCACGTCGTACACTTCCGCCGGATTGACGCCGGAGACCGCGAAGGCATACTGGCCTTGGTTGCGGTTGGTGGCCCCGGTGCTGATTTCCAAGACGGGGAAAGGCCGCAGGAAGGGGAAGACACCGGGGATGTGCATCAGGCTGCCCATCAACTCGCTGTTGACGGCCTGGATCGGCGCGCGCTCTTCGGCCGGCTTGAGGAAGGCCAACAACATCCCCTGGTTCGAGGAGAGGAACTGGCCGTTGCCGCTCATGGAAAAGCTCATGTTGACGTTGGGGTTGGCGTGCAGCACCTCGTCGGCCTGGTCCTGCAGGGCATGCATCTGCTCGGGCGAGGAACCTTCCCGGCCGATCATGACGCCCCAGATGAAGCCGCTGTCGCCGATGGGCAGGAAGGCCTTGGGAACCAGCAGGAACAACAGCACGGTTCCGCCCAGGCAGACAACCCAGGTCAGGGCCGAGATCCAGCGATGGCGGAGGAACCAGGTGAGCGAGCTTCCATAGAGGGCCAACACGCGTCGTTCGAGCCGGCCGACGACCCGCTCCATCCACGTTTTCGAGGCCCCGTGGCCGCGGTTTCCCAGCATCCGCGCGCACATCAGCGGCGTGAGCGTCAGCGAGATCAGGCCCGAGGCGAAGATGGCCACTACGATGGTGATGGCGAACTCGCGGAAGATGCGGCCCACCAGGCCCGGCATGAACACCAGGGGGATGAACACGGCGGCCAGGGAGATGGTCATCGAGAGGATGGTGAAGCTGATCTCCTTGGCGCTGTTGAGCGAGGCCTGCAAGGCCCGCTCGCCGCGTTCCATCCGCCGCACCGTGTTTTCCAGGAAGACGATGGCGTCGTCCACGAGGAAGCCGATGGCCAGCGTCAGCGCCATGAGCGACAGGTTGTCCAGGCTGTAGCCGAGCATCCGCATGGCTACGAAGGTGAGCAGGAGCGACAACGGCAAGGCCACGGCGGGAATCAGCGTGTCGGTGGCACGGCCCAGGAACAAGAAGATCACCAGCACCACCAGCCCGAAAGCGATGAACAACGTTTCGCGCACGTCGCGGACGCTGTTGACGATCGTTTGCGAGCGGTCGTGGATGAGAATCAGTTGCACCGAGGCCGGCAACTCGGCGCGGATCATGGGCAACAGGTCGCGAACGCTCTTGGCCACTTCGACCGCGTTGGCCCCGGCCTGGCGAAACACGGCCACCACGACCGTGGCCGAGGGCACGTCATAGCCCCGGGCCCAAAACCGCATTTTGATCCGCTCATCCTGCACCGAGTCGGTTGCCTGGGCGACGTCGCGCAGGAACACGGGCCGCCCGCCTCGGCTGCCCACGATCAGATCGTTGTACCCCTGGGCGTGGTCCAGTTGCCCGCGCGGACGCAGCAGGGCCGTGCCGCTGGAACCGTCGAACTGGCCCGCCCCGGTGTAGCTGGTGCCGTTGCGGACGGCATCGGCCAGGTCGTCCACGGTGATGCCGCGGGCGGCCATCTTCGAGGGATCGGCCTTGATCCGCACCGCCGACTTCGTGCCGAAGACGGCCACCTGGCTCACGCCGGGCAAGATGCTGATCCGTTGCCCCACCTGCGTGCTGCCGTAGTCGTACACCTGCCCCTGCGTCGCCGAGCTGCTCGTCAGCGCGATGTACATGATCGGCTGATCGTTGGGGTTGGTTTTGGAAAAGGTGGGAGGCGCGGGCAGATCCAGCGGCAGACTGCCGGTCGCCTGGTTGATGGCCGTTTGCACGTCCGTGGCCGCGCCGTCGATGCTCTTTTCCAGGGCGAACTGCAGCGTGAAACTGGTAAAGCCCTGGCTGCTCTTGCTGGTGACCACTTGCAGCCCGGGAATCTGCATGAACTGCCGCTCCAACGGCGTGGCCACGTTGTTGGCCATCGTCTCCGGCGTGGCGCCGGGATAGGCCACGTTCACGTTGATCACCGGATAATCCACCGCCGGCAAATCGTTCACCGGCAACTGCAAGTAACACAACACGCCGAACAGGATCACCGCGAGGGTAAGCACGGCGGTCATCACCGGGCGGCGAATGAACGGCTCCGAGAGGTTCATGACTTGCCTCCCGTGGCAGCGGCCGGCGGTTTGTCCGGCGGCGCCCCGCCGGACTGCGGCTGCGGCGGCGCCACGGCGACCGGTCCGCCCGGCACCACGGCCATCTGGCCCAGGGTGACGACGCGCTCGCCCGCCTTGAGGCCCTTTTCGATCACCACCAGATCTCCGTGCCGCTGGCCGAGCGCGACGGGCCGCAACTCGGCGATCGATTTGTCATTGACCACGTACACGAACGGCCCGCTGGCCGAGGGTTGCGGTGCGCCGGCGGGGATCAGGACGGCGCCTTTTTGCATGCTGAGAATCAGGCGCACCTTGACGAAACGCCCCGGCCAGAAACGGCGATCGGCGTTGCTGAGCGTGGCCCGCAGCTTGACGGTGCCCGTGGCGTCCTGCACGGCGTTGTCCAGGAAGGTGACCGCGCCGCGGCGCGACTCCTGCGGCGCATCGGGCAGCCAGACATCGGCCTGGAGCGCCCCGGCTTTCATGTGGCGCTGCACGGCCGACAGGTCGTTCTCCGTCACGATGAAATCGGCGTAGATCGGGTCCAGCCGCTGGATCACCAATAACGACGTAGCCATGCCCAGCATCGGCGAGGTGACCACGTTGCCCACGTCCACCAGTCGCTGCCCGGCCCGGCCTTCGATGGGCGAGCAGATCGAGCAGTACTCGAGGTTCAATCGAGCGGTTTCGACCGCCGCTCGGCTGGAAGCAGCCCGGGCCGCGGCGATCGGAACGCCCAGCTTGTATTGGTCGTATTCCTGCCTGGAAATGGCATGCCCGGGAAGCAACTGCTCGGCCCGCTGGAACTCCAGTTTCGCCAGGTCCAGGGTGGCCTGGTTCTGGGCCAGGTTTGCCTCGGCCAGATCGAGCTGGGCCTGATAGGGGCGCGGATCGATCGTGAACAACGGATCGCCCCGCTTCAAGTCGGCGCCGTCGGTGAAATGGATCTTCATCAACACACCGGAGACCTGCGGTTGGACGGTGACCATTTCCCGCGCCGCGCAACGGCCGATCTCCTGCAAATATACCGGAACATCCTGCGCAACGGCAGCCGTCACCGAGACCAAGGCCGGCGGTCGCTCGAAGTTCGGCGCTCCCTGGCTCTTCTTGCAGCCCGGGCTGAAAGCCAGCAGCGGCAAGAAAAGTAGCAGGCACACGCCGTGTGCCGTCCGCAACGGCGCACGCCATGTGCCTCTTAGGCGTAGGTCAGGCACTCCGTGCCTGACAGCCGGCGTCAGGCACGGGGTGCCGGCGCATCCCGCTGCGACCGCACAATGCCCTTCAAATGGGTCCCGCGTGTTGCCATTCATCGGCAAATACCTCCTCAACGATGCGATGGAATGTGTGCTGATAATCCCATTGCGTCCGCAGCGGCTTCCAAAGAAAACCGTCCAGCAGGACGTGAAAATTCTCGCGCAAGGACACCAGCGGGGCCGTAATGCCAAGTTTCCTCAGTTCCGGGTCGTAGTTTGCCATCACGGTGTTCGCGCCGACCAGCAACGAAAAGACGGCGAACATGATGTGCGCCGCCGTCTGCGGTTGCGCAACCGGCA
>JBEKZQ010000015.1:0-25984 GCA_049509675.1 Thermoguttaceae bacterium
GCGCATGGGTCTTGTGCTGCCGCTTCTTTTGCTGGTACTTGAACTTGCCGAAGTCCATGATCCGGCAGACCGGCGGGCGATCGTTCGGCGCCACTTCCACCAGGTCGAGATTGGCCTTGTGCGCGGCCTTGATCGCCTCGTCGGTGGTCATGATTCCCAGTTGCACCCCGTCGTCGCTGATCACGCGAACGGGGGTCACGCGGATCTGCTCGTTAATCCGCTGCTGTTGCTTTTTCGGTTCGATTGTCGACGTCCTCCCCAAGTGAACGAAGTTCCCTCATAGAGTATGGAATACCGCTTTCGGCCGGTCAACCGTCATGGCCGGAAAAATCGCCAACGGCCCGTAAAACAATAACCTGGCCAGTTGCCCGTGGGACGGATTGGCAATCCGTCCTACGATGATTGATCAACTTATTCTTTTGCGGCTCCTAACGGCTGCCAACGATGAGCGTCCATATATCTCTAATACTCGCGTCCCTGGCCCCGGCCACCGAGTCCGGCCGAGCCCTTCGCCACCTGGCGGACGGTGCGGGCGCGGACTTCATCCTGCAATCGGGCGATGGCGGCCGGCAGGGCCATCGCGCCCAGGTCGCCCTCGAGGCGATCGCGCAGCGCCACCTGGCCCGCCTCGGCCTCGCGCGCACCCAGCACGAACATGTAGGGCACTAGTTCCAATTGGGCGTCGCGGATCTTCGAGCCGATTTTCTCCGCCCGATAGTCGCCCGCCACGCGAAGACCGGCCTCCGCCAAACGTCGCTCGACCGCGCGGCCGTACTCCTCGACCTTCTGGCTCACGACCATCACGCGGGCCTGCTCGGGGGCCAACCATAACGGGAACGCTCCGGCGAACTGCTCGATGAGGATGCCCACGAAACGCTCGAACGATCCGAACGGCGCCCGATGGATCATCACCGGCTGGTGCGGTTGGTTGTCCTGTCCGATGTACTGCAAACCGAAGCGCTGCGGGCTGGGCAAGTTGTAATCCAGTTGCACGGTGCCCAATTGCCATTCGCGGCCGATGCAGTCGGTAATGACGAAGTCGGCCTTGGGGCCATAGAAGGCGGCCTCGCCTGGCTCGATGCTCAGGTTGGGCAGGCCCATCGCCCGGCACACGTTCTCCAAGGCGGCCTCGGCCCGCTGCCACGTCTCCCGGCTGCCCACGTATTTGTCGCTCGCCGCATCGGAGAACCCCAGCCGTACGCGATAATCGTCCAGTCCCAGCGTCTTCAGCACATACTGCGTCATCTCGATGCAGGCGCGAAATTCGTCGGCCACCTGCTCGGGCGTGCAGAAGATGTGCGCGTCGTCCTGGGTAAAGCCGCGGACCCGCGTCATGCCGTTCAGCTCGCCCGACTGCTCGAAGCGATGCACCAGCCCGAACTCGGCCAAACGCAGCGGCAACTCGCGGTAGCTGCGCGGCCGCGAGCGGTAGATGGTGATGTGATGCGGACAGTTCATCGGCCGCAGCAAGTAGCGCTCGCCCTCTTCCATCTCGATGGGCGGAAACTGCACGTCCTTGTAGTACGGGTAATGGCCGGAAGTCTCGTACAAATGCACGTTTCCGAGCACGGGCGTATAAACCGGCTGATATCCGCGGCGGATCAGTTCTTCATATAAGAAGTTCTCCAACTGCCGGCGGACAATCGCCCCCTTGGGCAGCCAGAAAATGAGTCCCGAGCCCACGTCCGGCTCGATGAGGAACAGCTCCAACTGCTTTCCCAGCACGCGATGGTCGCGGCGTTTGGCTTCCTCGGCCTGTTCGAGGTATTGGTCCAGCTCCTGCTTGCTGAACCAGGCGGTGCCATAGAGGCGCTGCAACTGCGGACGCTGGGCGTCGCCTTTCCAATACGCGCCGGCCAGCGAGAGCAGCTTGAAGGCCTTGATGGCTGCGGCCGTGGGGACGTGCGGGCCGCGGCACAGGTCCATGAACTCGCCCTGGCGGTAAAACGATACGCGCTGCTCCCCGGCCAAGCCCTCTTCGAGATGCTCCACCTTGAGCGTCTGGCCCAGATCCTTACAGAACTGGATGGCCTCGTCGCGGGCCATCTCCACCCGCTCGAAGGGCTCGTCCTCCCGCGCCAACCGGGCCATTTCGGCTTCGATGCGCGGGAAATCGTCCTCCGAGAGTCGCTCGGGCAACAAGAGATCGTAATAAAAACCGTTCTTCACGGTCGGCCCGAACGCCAGTTGCACCCCCTCGAACAGCCGCATCACGGCCCTGGCCATCAAGTGCGCACAGGAATGGCGCATGATCTCCAGGGCCTCGGGGTCCTTCTTGGTGAGCAGCCGCAGCGAGATTTGCCCCTCTTCGGGCAATTCGGCGGCGGCGCCGGTGAGCTGGTCGTCTACTTGGGCGGCCAACGTGGCCTTAGCCAGTCCCGGCCCTATCTCGGCGGCAATGTCGATCGGTCGAACACGGCGCGAATACTCCCGGACACTCCCGTCGGGCAGATTGACCTTTAGCATAGTGCGTAAGTATAGGATAGACCCGACCAGGGGAGCAAGATGGCTGGGAGAAAATCAGCCGATCACACCCCCCCTGATGGTGTATTACCCTTATTCACCGATGATCTTCAGCAATACCCGTTTGGGCCGGCGGCCATCGAATTCGCCGTAGAATATCTGCTCCCAGGGGCCGAAGTCGAGTTTTCCGCTGGTGATGGCAACCACCACTTCCCGGCCCATAATCTGTCGCTTGTGGTGGGCGTCGCCATTGTCCTCTCCGGTGCGGTTGTGGTGATAGGTCTGCGGCGAAGGGTCGAAGGGAGCCAGCTTTTCCAGCCAAGCCTTGTAATCCTCGTGCAAGCCCGACTCGTCGTCATTGATGAACACCGATGCGGTTATGTGCATTGCGTTAATCAGCGCAAGGCCCTCTCGAATATTGCTCTTCTCGACTGCGGTTTCCACTTGCCGGGTGATGTTCACAAAGCCCATCCGTTGGGGGATATTGAAGGTCAAGGTTTCTCGATACGATTTCATACGACTCTCCCAGTTTGGTCAAGGGAACGAGAACCATGGGAAAACATGGATTCCAGCCGACAGCCTACCCGAGGTCACTCTCAGTTCCAAGGCCCCCCAACAAGCACGAGCTTGGGTTTATCACGGAAAACCCGTCACCGGGTTATTGACATGGGCAAGGGCTTTGGAGTAGATTAACCGTTGTAATGGGTGGGCATAACGGACCGCCCACCGGCACCCCGGAAAAGTGGAAGGGGCGGAATGGCCTTCCCCGGCGGCTGTTTACAGCGTGCGTTGCCCTGAGCATAGTTCCTTTTTTGTCATGCGAGGGGGGTGGTGCGCGGCGGAAGATGATCCGTCTCTGTGCGCTGCGTCTGCGGTCGGCGGCAGTTTGCTGTCGGCCCTCTCACTAAAGCCCGGGCATCGCCCGCGGCTCTGTCGACAAAACGATTCCGCAACGAAGAAGCGGCGTCAGCGTATGTTTTTTCTTTCGAGAACCTGAGAGTTTTGGGCCTCTGTGAGAACCGGTCGAATTGAGCGTCTGCAAGCTCGTTATACTTTGCGCGGTCTGAAATGATCCCAACCACAGCAATAGGGAACGGATCGTATCATTACAAACCGTTCACACTATAACGTCGCGATTCTCTGGCGGCCCTTGTGACCTTTCTGGGAGCGTCAATATGAATGAGAGAACTTTTTCCGTTGCCATCGCGATACTGCTGGGGATGGCTCTTGCGGCAGGCCGCGTTTCGGCCGTGCCGTTTCAAGAGAACAACACCTACGACTTGTCGCAGACGGCCAACAACATGTGGTCGAACTACTGCGCGCCCACGGCGGCCGGGGACCTGGTCTACCACTTTGGCAAGACCTATCCCACGCTTGTACAAAACAAGGGCTATGGGCCGGGACTGCAGGCCGACACTGATGCTGAGAACGTCATCGGCGGCGCCAACCCGCCGAACAACGCCGACCCGCCGGGTGGGCCGGGTGCAACCGCCGGCAGCCTGGCTCAATTGATGGGCACGACCCGAACCACCGGCACCACTTTGGACAACTTGAAAACCGGCGTGGATTCGTACCTGAAGGCCAATAGCACCATCTCTTGGGAGACCCACGAGCTAAAGGTCGGCAGTTACCCGAATCCCAAGGGTGCGAACTTTCTCAGCGATTTGCAAACCGACCTGTCCAACGGGGCCGACGTGATCCTGGTCGTGGCTTGGCAAAACGCCACCCCTCCCGCCGCCGGCAGCTACACAGTACCAAGCGGATATGATTCCGGTGTGCTGGGGTCGTCGGTAATCGGCCACGCCTTCGAGATGATCGGCTACGACTCGGGCAGCAACACCATCCTGGTGAACGACCCGGCCAACAATGCCGCGAATAGTTGGGGCGCCGAAGCGACCCCTTACAATGTCGCCGCGAACTTGCCGGCCAACCTCGAATTCAACGTGCAGGGAGCTACGGCCATTGCCTACGGCGCCGTCGTCGTCAACTCACCCGAGCCTTCAACCCTGTGGCTTCTGGCGGCAAGCGTTGTGGGTCTGGGGGCCTTCGGCCTCCGGCGGCTGGCCCGTGCCCGCCGCCAAAAGGCCTGACTTGCCGAGTGTTGCGCCAATAGGTGAACTTACGACTTCCTGAGGTGGGGGTTATAGAAACATTCTGGCCACCAGTGATGGAATCTCGCAAATTGCCTGTTTTTTCGCGACTTTTATAGAGAAAAAACGTAAATAAGGGGGGTGTGATATTATTCGCCCGGTCTGTTGACAAACTGGGGGTTTTCTGTATGTTGATGGTACTCTTAACGATGGGTCCGTTCCTATTTTGCATGAGCCACCTCCATGGCAGTTGCCGAGCGCAGAGTTGAGAGCCCTGGCTATTCGCCCCTCTCGCCGCCGTTGCCGGCCGCGCTACGCCTCCTGATGCGGGCCGAGACCTTCGCCCGGGATGCAGAATGCCCTATCTGGGACTTCGCTGTGGAGATCCACTGCCTGATCGCCCTGGGGCTGACGACCAGCGACTTGCGGTTCCTGGTGCGAAGCGGATACGTTGAACATGCGGTGGAAATAAGCCGCCCCACCGATGCTTCTCGCAGATTCCGCCCCTGGGACAATCTATGTTTCCAAAGGCAGACGTGTTTTGTATTGACCGCCGCGGGAGCCCAATTGGTCAGTTCCGAGGAAGACCCCGGGCCAGATCTGCTTCCTATTGTTTCGCTGTCGCTGGGCAGCGCCGGCGGGACGGCCGCGGAGAGATCGGCCGTCCCCTCGTGGGATGGTGATCGCAAAGTCCTGCACGTTGACGGACAACTGGTCAAGCAATTCAAGGTGCCTTCGCCGAATCAGGAGGCCATCTTGACGGCCTTCGAGGAAGAAGGCTGGCCCTCGGCAATCGACGATCCTCTGCCACCCCAGCCGGATCAGGAGGAAAAACGCCGCTTGCGGGCGACCATCCAGAGCCTCAACGCCCACCACAAGAAACGCCTGCTCCATTTCCGCGGCGATGGCAGCGGCGAACGTGTTCTTTGGGAGCTGGTGGACCGCCGGGCGCGCCGTTGCGAGTTTCATGGGCAGCGGCAACTCCGCGCCGCCTGAACCCCCTTCTCAGCCTCATAACCCGGGACTTCATCTGTAGGGTTATTCTGTTTCTCTTCCGATCACAAGTGAATCGAGGGATGGCCGGGAAGTGCATATTGGCTTGCTCACCTCATGCGCGCCTCATGCGCATTGCATGTCGCTAAATTTTTCAAATTGTAATAGCATGAAATCGGGGTTTTCCCGGAATTCGTGAACTCCTCTGCAACTGCTGGTTTCAGTGTGCCCGGCAAAGCCGGTTGCACAAACACCTATCTGAGATGAAGGAGTTGGAAAATGGGATCGCACACACGTCAATTTCTGATCGCGCTGCTGGCCGCGCTCGCCTGTACACCTTTGCTGGCAGCCACCCTGCCGGTGACGGGCACTATCAATGGCATCCTCAACGGCGCCCCGATTCTCGGAACCTCTTCCGGGACCCTGAACACCCTGGCCGGGGCCGGTGCTTTCACGGCTACGCTTGGCTTGCCTAACCAAGCAAATAATTTGTGGAACTGGCCATGCACCGGTCGCTTGTCGTGTTGCACCGTCGTAGGGCCTGAGGTTTATAATACCACCTATCCCGCAGTGAATCTCCAAACCTTGGCGCCCAACGGGTTTAATTATGAAAACCAGTACTGGTGGACGGGCGTTCCGGGTACGATCAATGTCGGCGCAAACGTTTCGATCAGCACGGGCCAACAGGTTACGTACGCGTTGAACTGGAACGAAACCTACGGCGGCCCCACGGACCTGACGGGAGTGACCAACTGCGCATTCCGTTGGACGCCCATTGAAGGCGGCATGCTGGAAACCGGCACGGCCACCGTTACACGAACGGGAGGCCAAAGCTTTCCTCTGAACTGGTCGGCCAAGTACACCTGGAATGGCGCGTCGCTGCCGGCCGACCAGACTGGCACGGTCACGTACGACACCCAGAATTACAGCGTTTCGACCTCTGGCAGTAATGCGACCGGGACCATGAACTTGGCCTATCACGGAACCGTTCAGCTCGCCAACGACGCGGCGACCTGGACCGGCGGCGACTCCAGCGATAACTGGGGCAAGCCGAACAATTTTGGAGGCACTACCCTTCCGCCCGGAGCAGCGCTCAAGTTCGGCCCCCTGAGCAACGGCCACGCGACCAACAACAACGATCTGACCGCGAACACTTCCTTCAACGGCATCGCCTTCCTGCCCGGCGCGCCGGCGTACAGCCTCCAGGGTAACGCCATCACCTTGGCTGGCCCGGTGGTCAACACGAGCACGAATGACCAGACGATCGGCCTGAACATGGCCCTTGCCAGCGGCGGCGGGGCCTTCGATACCGGGTCCAACAACGTCACCGTATCCGGGACGATTAGCGACCCCATGCCGGCCAGCCCGGCGGCCCTGACGAAGTACGGCAGTGGCACCCTGTTTCTCACCGGCAGCAACACCTATTCAGGCGGCACGTTTGTCAACGAGGGTACCCTTCAGGGCGACTGCAACAGCCTCCAGGGAAACATCGTTGCCAACAGCAACGTGGTCTTCAACCAGATAGTAAACGGCAGCTTTACCGGTAGCTTGAGCGGCGGCGGCACGATCACGAAGACGGGCCCGGGCACTCTGAATACGGACTCTCCTCCCGCCGATCCCCAAGGACCTTTGCCGGAGTATATTATCCAAAACGGTAAGTGGGTCTTTAATCCTGAATACCCCAACCAACCCGCCAACCGCGTCCACTCGTTTGATCTCCGTTCCGTTGCCGAATTGGACCTCAGCGGCGATACCCTGACGACCGGTTCGCTCGTCGGCACGGGGGGCACCGTCAACATCGGCGGGAGCACCCAGTTCGGCTCGCTCACGGTCAATGCCACCGACAACAGCAGCATGAATTTCGCGGGCAGGCTGACCGGTTACGGCGGGCTGAACTTGTTGGGCAATAGCACGTTGACCCTGGCTGGCCTGGTCGATTACACCGACGGCACGCACATCGGCGGCGGCACGCTGAACACCAGCGGCAACTTCAGCCCGGGCGGCACGGTCACGGTCGACCCCGGGGCGGGCTTTACCCTCCAAGGCACTCTGCCGACTAGTTCCATTGTGAACAACGGCATGGTGGTCTTCAGCCAGACGGCCAACGCCACCTTCGCCGGTTCCTTGAGCGGCACCGGCACGGTGGTGATGACGAACACGGGCACCTTGACCATGGGCTTGGGCGCATGGCTGCAAAACGTCGGCGCCACTTTGATCGTGAACCACGGAATTGTAATCTTGGATGGTTGTTTTGATCAGGGAGGGGCTGCGATCGGATCACTCTCCGCGCTTTCCGTCTTTGACCCTGCCATTCTGCAAGTCAGTGGCAATACCTTGACGACCGGTTTGCTGCAGGGTGGGGGCACGATCAATCTCGGCGGAACCGGCCAGCTCGGCAACCTCACGGTGAATGCCACCAACAGCATGACTTTCGCGGGCCGGCTGACCGGCAACGGCGGGCTGACCTTGTCCGGCAATAGCAGTTTGACCCTTGCCGGTCTGGTGGATTACACCGACGGCACGCACATCGGCGGCGGCAGCACGCTGAACACCACCGGCACCTTCAACCCGGGCGGCACGGTCACGGTCGATGCCGGGGCACAGTTCGTGGCCTCCGGCCCTGCCACGGTGGGCGGACTGGCCGGCAGCGGCACTGCTCAGGTCAGCGGCACGATGTCCCTCACGCAACAAGCCGCCGCGTGGCCCGGCAATACCGGCGCGCAGCAGAACATCGGCATGTTGATTATCAACGCCGGCGGCCATGTTGACGTCAAGAACAACCTCATTAACGTCAACTACGGCAACTCGCAGTCTTCTCCTTATGTTGCGCTGGCCGGCAACGTGAACTCCGGCGCCGTCACGCAGACAGCGGCAGCGTCCAATCGCACCGTGGGCATCTACGACACGGCCTTGAATCTCGATGGCACAACCCCCGGCGGCACGACGGTTCGCCTGGGCTACGCCTGTCCCGGCGACACCATGCTGAGAGGACAAGTGACTTCGAGCGACATCATCAACATCCTTTCCGCAGGCAAGTATAACATCGGCCCATCCAACGCCCGTTGGGACCAAGGAGATTTCACCCACGACGGGAAAGTCGATTCCAGCGATATTATCGCTATGCTTCAGGCCGGTACGTACAATAACGGGACTTACCCCTCGGTGGCTACCGCAGGCCCTGCGCTGGTTATCGGCGGCCTGCCCTCGGCAGGCCGCGCTACGATCATCTACAACGCCGCCAGCGGCGACGTGGAAATCGATCCCGACGGCAACACGATGACCGGCTTCCGCCTGTGGGACAGCGCCGGGAACTTTTTCGTCGGCAGTCCCGTGTTCCCTCCCGGCGGCGCGTTCACCACCGACGACGCCACGCAGAAATTCTGGGGGTGTTTCAATCCGCCCAACTATTTGACCAGCGTGGTCGACCTGGGAGATATTGCCCCGGCCGGTTTGACAAACGCCCAGTTCATGGCGGCCATGAACAATAGTAGCGGCGACTCGGTGTGGACGAAGGCCGGAGGGGGTTCGTTCGATTACAACTTCAACCCGACGCCCGAGCCCTCCACGCTCGCCCTCCTCGCCGTCGGCGGGTTGCTGTGTCTCGGGTGGGCGGCGCGTCGGCGGCGGGTTTGATTCCGCCGACCCTACGCAGAATGGTCGCCGTAACGCAAAGCAGCATAAGCAGATGCGTCGTTGCTCCGCCGTGCGCACTCTTGCAGCCGCTAAATCTTCTCTAAACTTTTCCGTCCGAAATGTCGATGCTGTCTGCACAATCGTTCGTTTCGGAAAAGCTTGTCTTATCGGCAAGGCTTCCGTCCTGCGGCGCGAAGTCTTGCCTATCTATCGCCGTGGCGGAAAAAGATGGTCAAACGATGCTGCCTCGTGACCTTCCTGGTTGCCGGAGTGTCCTTGGCCGTCCCGCTTTGGGCCCAATCGACCTGCCCGGTGTCGGCGGGCGACCCCAGTGCATCCACGTCGGACCTGACCGATGAGCATGGCGTTCCGCTGGCGCACAAAGAGGCAAGTTTGCCGCTGTGTACCTCGGACAATGCTCCCTGGTTCACGCGCTATGTCTGCCCCTCGGACGGGTGCGGCGGCGCATGTGCCGATTTGTGCAACCGTTGCGGCGCCTTCGGCTATGCCGACTACCTGAACTGGTCGGCACGGCGAAAAAGTCTCGATTATGCCGCGGTCGTCGATCCCACGCAATTGGCCAATCCCAAGGGGTTCACGCCCTTGGCCACGGAATCGCTCGCTTTCAGCCGGACCGGCGGCGCCCGCCTGGGGATCGGCTACGCTTTCTCCAACGGCTGGGACGTTTCCTGGAATTACACCTATTTTCGCACGCACGGCGAGAATTCGATCGCCGCGACCCCCGGGGCACTTACCGGCGTGCTGGCCACCCAAAGCTTCTTCAACACCACGCCCATGGATTTCGTGGAAGCCGACGGCAGTCTACAACTGCAGATCCACGACGCCGAGGCCGGGTGGCACTCGTTGCTCAGCGATAGCGTGGGTTTCCGCGCCTTCGGCGGCTTTCGCTACGCGACGCTGGAGCAGGAGTTCAACAACTCCTACGGCTACACCTTGGGCGGTACGCCGGTCGATGGCACGATCAATCTCCACACGAACATGGATGCCGAGGGTATTCGCTTCGGCGCGGAACTTCAGTGGCATTCCACGCAGGGCTTCTACGTCTTCGGCCGGGGGGCCACGTCCCTGCTCGTTGCCACCTTCCACACGCAACAGCAGGAAAGCGACTCGTTGCACGGCAGCATCGTCGACGTGCCCGAAAGCGCTACGCAAGTCGTTCCCGTTCTGGAGGCGGCGGCCGGCCTGGGCTGGTGCCACGGCCCTTGGGAACTAAGCGCCGGCTACGAAATGAGCAACTGGTTCAACATGGTCGCCGTGAACCGGCCCTCGGAGAACCTGCTCATCGACGGCTTCTTCTTCCACGCCGGCTGGTCGCATTAAGGACCGGTGAAACAACAAGTTGGGGACTGTCCCAATTTTCGTTCGACGAAAATGGGACTGTCCCCTTCGCGAGTGCGACAGTAATTCCTTCGCCGGTCGTTAGCCAGCGGCCGCACGGCAGAAGCTATTTCCGCGGCGCGGCCCACTCGACCGCGTTGCGCATCACCTTCCGCACGTTCTCGTCGAAGAAGATCGGATACGTCTCGTGGCCGGGCTGGAAGTAAAAGATCCGCCCCTTGCCGACCGTCCATACCAGCCCCTGGCGCGACTGCTCTGTCTTGCCGTTGGGCCAGGTATAGATCCCGTCGAGCACCAGCGACTCGGGCTCGGGCACTTCGAATACTTCCGTGTAGCGCTCGGTCTTGGGCAGCGTGAAGTCGGAAACGCCGCGGACGATCGGGTGCTGCTTGTCCTTGACGATCATCTTCACCTGGCTGCCGTCCTCCACGTAACCGCCCGTCCAACCGCAGTTCGTGCCCAGCAGTTTTTTCAGGGGCTTCGAGAAGTGCGAAGAGTGCAAGGCGATGAACCCCATGCCGTCTTCCTTGACGCGGCGGACGATTCGGGCCACGTTCTCGTCCTTGACCTGGCCGTGTCGCTGGTGTCCCCACCAGATCAAGACGTCGGTCTTATTAAGCGACTCCTCCGCAACGCCCTGGCCCGGATCGGAGAGCGTGGCGGTGACCACCTCCCAGCCCTGCAGCGGTTTCAGGCCGTCGGCCACGGCCCCGCGGCTGGCGTGCGGAGAAACGTTTTTCGGCGCGGTGCCTTCCGACCAGACCACGACGCGGCGGCGCGACTGCGGCGCGGCCTGCGCGGTGCCCAGCAGCAACTGGCCGGCGGCGACCGCGCCCAAGGCCAGTATCGTACGGCGAGAGAAGTTGTCGTTCACAGGGTGCTCCTTTGCATGAAGGGAAAAACGGTAAGGCGGCTTAAGATCGGCAAATAAACAACTGTCGCAACCATAAGTAGGGTGGATCGAGCGCAGCGAGCCCCACCAACTTTTCTAGCCAAGCGGTGGGGCTCGCCGACCAACGCTGCGCGTCGGTGCCCGTCGCCCCACCCTACCGCACTTTCTACGGAAACTCAATAGGCCCGATACTGGCCGGGAATCGCGATCGGGTAATTCCCCTGTTCGTCCGGCAGCGCCTTGGGCGGCGCGTCCCAGGCCAGCCGATCTGGGAATTCACTGGGCCCGCGGGCCACGGCCTCGTCCCAGCTCACTTCCTGGCCGGAGTAGTTCGCCATGCGGCCCAACACGGCCGTAAAGCTGCTGGTGGCCCCGTGCCAACCCTCGTTGTACTTGTCGTTCTTGCGGATCGCGGCCAGCAGATCGTAATGTTCCTGCTGGTAGGGGTTGCCGTACTTCAACTCGGGACCGCGCCCGCCGACGCCGGTGATCCCCTTGGTGCCGTGTACCTTTTCGCCGTCGCCGCCCCAGGTGTTGGGAATGTGGCGGCACTGGCTGTACATCTTCGTCCCGTCCTTGTAGGTGAACTCGACGAAGTGGTTGTCGAAGATCTGGCCCATCCCCTTCTTCGGATCGCGGTTTTTGTAGCGCAACATGCAGGAGCCCATGCCGTTGGCGCGGACGGGATGGTCGCCCTTGACCCAGTTGCCCACGTCCAGGTTGTGGACGTGCTGCTCGCAGATGTTGTCGCCCGAGAGCCACACGAAGTGGTACCAGTTGGTGACCTGGTACTGCATTTCGGTCATGCTGGGCGTGCGATCGCGGAACCAGATGCCGCCGCCGTTCCAGTAGACGCGGGAGAGCACGAAGTCGCCGACGCGGCCGTCCTGGATTTCCTGCACGCCGCCGATGTAGCCCGACTGGTGACGGCGCTGCAGGCCCACGCCGACTTTCAAGCCCTTCGCATCGGCCGCCTTGTTGGTCTCCAGCAGCGTGCGATACCCGGGGGCATCGGTGCAACAGGGCTTCTCCATGAAGACGTGCTTGCCGGCCTCGACCGCCGCCTTGTAATGCGAGGGGCGGAATCCGGGCGGCTCGGCCAGGATCACCAGGTCCACGCCGCAGGCCAGCGCTTTCTCGTAGGCGTCCAGCCCGGCAAACACGCGATCCGGCGCAATCTTGGTCTTTTCGGCGAAGTTCTTGCGAAAGTGTCCCAGCGCGCCCTGGGCCCGGTCCTCGAAGGCGTCGGCCAAGGCAACCAATTCCACGTCCTCGGCCACGCTCAACATGTCGGAGGCGGCGCCCGTGCCGCGCCCGCCGCAGCCGATCAAGGCCAACTTCAGTCGTCCGCCGGCCGCTGCGTGTGCGGTGCGGGCAATGCTCAGGCTGCCCAGCGCCGCGCCGGCCCCCAGTGCAGCCGACCCCTTGAGGAAATCTCTACGCGACGAATCGTTCTTGCTCATCCTGGTACTCCTGGAATGGTGGGAGGTGTGTCGCGCCGCTGTTCGCGCCGCGGGAGTGAATGCCATTATTGTAGCTTCGCCAGGGCGAGAACTGAAGCGGCTGCTCCGTTTCCAGGTGCAAGCTCAGTATTCTCCGGATGGCACGACTGCCGTTTGAATCGCTGCCCGCCCCGGCCCCAGCGTCAGCCGCAGCAAGATACAGCCAGGCAACGAGCCCGCAATCGGGCTCATGGCCTGCCTTGTGGTCGGCATCGGCCGCGACTTTCGGCAAGCTACATTCCCCGTCGCGTAGCGACGAAGAAGCGGTCCGCGATGCCTGGGCGCATCCCGTTCTGTTGGACGGTCGCCTCTATCTTCGCTACCACGACAGCCTATGGTGTTACGCTGTCCGGCCGGGCTGGTAGCACGGTCCACAAACGTTGGACAGCGACAAGGTGCGATGGTAAAATGGGCGGCGCGGAGGTTCGTTTGCTCTCTTCGGAAAGGACAAACTGCTCATGTCTCGCAAAGCCCTGTTGTTGGCTGTGTCCGCGGTTCTCTCGCCCGTCCTGGTGGTCTTTCTGGAGGTCCAAGCCGCGGGCGCCCCGCCGCAAAAGCCCGCGGCAGCGCCGCAGACGGCCGCCAAGCCGCTTGTCGGGGGTGAGCGGGCGATCCTCATGGCCTTGAAGCAGCCGACTTCGATCGACTGCCACGACATGCGCCTCCAGGATCTCGTCGATGCCCTCCAGCAGAAGCACGGCATCCCAATCGTCCTCGACAAGAAGGCGATGGAGGACGTGGGCATGGGTCCCGACATGCCCGTGAACAGAAGCATCGAGGGGATTTCTCTACGTTCCGCCTTGCGACTGCTGCTGCGCGAGTTGCGCCTGGCGTACACCATTCGGGACGAAGCGATATTGATCACCACGGCGGAAACGGCCGAACAAGAACTCATCACGAAGTCGTACGACGTTTCCGACCTGCTGTCTCCCCGCGCCCAGGACTACCCGTATCGTGATGACGAACTGCCGCGTCCACCGCGCGGCAATGGCGACTGGGACGATCATTCCGGGAGGTCGGCGGCCCAGGGGCGCATGTACGCGCGAATACGCTATCCGGCGGGAGCCAGCAGCGCACAAGATCTGGCCGAATTGATCACTGCAAGCGTCATGCCGACAACCTGGGACACTGTCGGCGGACCGGGAAGCATCGCCGAATTCGACCGCTTGCTCGTCGTCACCCAGAACTTCGATGTCCACGTTGAAATCGAAGACCTGCTGGCGAGGCTGCGGGCCAGGCGGCGAGCGACGCCCACCGTGCTCGTCGACTTTCAGTGGCTTTGGCTGACGGCGGGGCCATACCAGCAGTTGGTCGGCGACGCAGCCTCTGCCGACGGTCGCGTGCCCTCGGTGGTTGACGCGAAGGTCCTCGACGAACTCGCCCGCAAGTCACCCGGTTTCCGCGGTCGAATCATGTGCGTCAACGGCCAGTTGGTCCATCTCGCCTCCGGCGACCGGCGCTCGGTCATCGTAAACGCGACTCCGACCGTTGAGATGAAAGCAGCAATATCCAATAACGGTGGCATGAGCGGCATGGGTGGCGGCCTAGGTGCTATGGGCGGCGGCATCGGCATGAGCGGCATCGGCATGAGCGGCATCAGTGGCGGGATGTTCTACGTTGCGGATGATCCGTTCGCGGCGAATGCCACGCCTTCCGCCAAACCGGCCGCCAAGTCAACCGCCGAAGATCCGTTTGCCGATGAGCCGGCGCCACCCGCGAAGCCGCAGCCGAAGAAGCCTGCTGCCGATCCGTTCGCTACCCCGCCGGCGGCCCCGCCTGCTCCCCCAGCGCCCGCTCCCGTTCCGGCTGCGCCTCCCGCGGTCAATGTCCCGACTGCGCCGGCCTCGATACCGGCGATCGCCGGCCAGACCGCCTACTGGCCGACGATCAACGTGGTCAATGTGGGCGTTGTCGTCGAAGTGCGGCCGAGCGTTGCGCCGGGGACCAACACCGCAGTCCTGGACCTGCGCAGTTCGGTCACGCGTTGGGGAAAACCCGCGCCTCCGGCGCGGCTGGGCGCGGCCGGATCGGCCTCGTGCCCCGTGGATCGGCCGAACATTCCCGCGGCGCAGATGGCGATGACCGTCCGCGTGCCGCTGGGCAAGCCGGTCCTGTTGGGCGCCGTGACCTTCGCCCCAGCCGATGGCGCCGGCCTGGATAAGGCCACCGAGAATCCCGTCCAGTTCTGCCTCATCGCCACAACGAGGATCGTCGCCGACACCGCCCCAAAGCTGGTTAAGAAGCATTAGCTTGGCTCTGGCTCGCTGAGTTGCTCTAGCATCGGCCCCAGCGCGAACTCGTAGCGTTTCCAGCGGCCCAGCGACGTGGCGTAGATGGGCTGCCGCACCTGGGTGACGCTGGCCGTGCGTATCGGACGGTTGCCGCGATAGAATTCCAGGCAGGCCGGCTCCCATTGCAAGCCGCACCAGGCCACCAGCCGCCGCGCTACCGCTTCCAGGTCGGCCACCGTTTCCTCGTATGACACCTCCAGCAAGTGTACGGGCAACACCTTTCGCCAGTGTTCCATCAGGTGTTGATACTCCCTGATTCGGGAGACGATGTGCTGCGGGTCGTTGGCCCAGGGGAGCATGCGGAAGTCGGTCATCCAGCAGGAGACGGCCACGTCGCGCACGTCGCGGCGGCAATGGATGAACCTGGCCTGCGGGAACAGGGTCGCCAACAGCCCCAGGTAGAGGCAATTGTCCGGCATTTTGTCCGTGACCCGCGCCGCCGTGCCGTGCAAGGCTTGCAGTCGCTGCAAATGCCGGGCGGCCAGCGTGTGTGCGGTCTGGCGATCCAACCGGCCGAGGCCATCGGCCGAGTCCTCCTCGTCGCGGCCGAGCGACTGGAAGCCTTCCTTGGCCAGGTACAGTTCGCCGGCCCCGAAGACCTGCGAATGACTGGCCAGGATCTGCTCGATGAGCGTGGTGCCGGACCGCGCCAGCCCCACGATGAAGACCGGCCGCTGGCTGTCGGAGCCGAACCCGCGCACGCGCTGGAAGAAATCGGCCGTGCAATTTGCTTCGATGCGCGCGGTCAAGCGGGTGTGGGCCGCCGGGTCGAAGCCGCGCCGTCGCCACTCGGCCAGGCGCAGCGCGTTGGCCTGGCGCAGGTGCTCGGCTGAGAGCACGTATTCTCCGCGGCCGTCGAACACGTGGGCCAGGCCGAAGGAGAGTGCCGCGCGTTGGTCGTCGAGCAGGCCGCGCTCGCTCAGCAGGTGCAGTTGGGCGGCCAGATCGGCCTCGGGCAGCTTGCCGCGCAGGAGCGTCGCCAGTTCGGCCTGGGCGCTGCATTGGCGGGGATCGCAGCGGACGGCTTCGCGCAGCGATCGCTCGGCCGCCTCCAGATCGTTCAACTCCTTGAAGACGACGCCCAGGTTGCAGTGGGCCTCCGCCAGGTCCGCATTGAGATCAAGCGCCCGGCGGTAGTGCGTCAGGGCCTGCTCATAAAGGCCTTGTTCGTGGCGCAGCGAGCCCAGGCCGACGTGGGCCTCGGCGAAGCTGGGTTTCAGCTCCAGCGCGCGCTGATAACAGGCTGCCGCCTCGTCGAGCTTTTCCTGGTCTGCCAGGACGTTGCCCAGGTTGTTGTACGGTTCGACATAGTCCGGTTTCAGCACGATGGCGCGGCGCCAGCAGGCTGCCGCCTCATCGGGCTTCCCTTGTTCTTTCAGCGCCACACCCAGATTGTTGTGGGCCTCGGCATACTGCGGATTCAGATCGACGGCCCGTCGCCACTGGACCACGGCTTCGGGAAGTTTTCCCTGCTTCCGCAAGACGCTGCCGAAGTTGTTGTACGCCTCGGCATAGCCCGGCTTGAGCCTCACGGCCGAGCGGTAGCAAGCTGCCGCTTCCTCCAGTTTTCCCTGCTCGGTGTAGACGTTGCCCAGGTTGTTGTGTGCCTCGGCGTAGTTGGGATTGAGTTCCAGCGATCGCCGGCAGCAGGCGGCGGCCTCGTGCAGTTTTCCCCGCTCCGTAAGGGCCACACCGAGATTGTTGTGGGCTTCCACGTAATCCGGTTTCAACTCCAGCGCCCGTCGCCAGCAAGCGATCGCCGCGTCCAGCTTGCCTTGCTCCTTCAGGATCACGCCCAGGTTGTTGTGTGCCTCGGCATAGTCCGGCTGCAACTCGATCGCCCGCCGCCAGCAGGCGGCCGCCTCGCCCGGGTTCCCCAGGGCGCGCAAGGCCACCCCTAGATTACTGTGAAAGATGGCCACGTTCGGTTTGAACCCGATGGCACGGCCGATACACTCGGCGGCCATCTGGTGCCTGCCAAGCTGAAGGGCCACTACGCCCACGAGGTGCCAGGCGACCGCGTGCTTGGGATCGCGGGCGAGAACCTGCCGGTAGAGTTGCTCCGCTTGCTGCAGCCGGTCTGCCTGATGGTGCGCTAGCGCGGTCGCCAGCAATTCGGAGACCTGCCCCATCTCATTGAGCCTCAGCATAACTGTTCCAAAACGCACTTCTTTTTAGGACGAAAATGGCCGTGCTGCGTCACACTTGTCCTAAAATAATCGTTGCTCGGGGGCCCCCCCAAGTCAATCGGGTTCGGTGTTAACCTTTTTTCCGAGTGCAAGTTCTGCTAAACTTCGCAAACCATGCGTTTTCCCTTCTCCCTAACCCGCTCGCTCATCGCCTATCTCGTGAAAAAGAGGCTCTCGGGCCAGAAGCGGTTTCCCTTGGTGCTCATGCTCGAGCCGTTGCACGCGTGCAACCTGGCGTGCAGCGGGTGCGGGCGCATTCGCGAATATGCCCAGACGACAGGCTCGACGGTGCCCGTCGCCGAGTGCCTGGCCGCCGTCGACGACTGCGGGGCGCCGGTCGTGAGCATTTGCGGCGGCGAACCGCTCATCTACCCGGGCGTCGGCGAACTGGTCGAGAAGATCACCCAACGGCGGAAGCACGTGTACCTGTGTACCAACGGCCTGCTGCTGGAAAAAAAGCTAAAAGACTTCCACCCCGGCAATCGGCTGTTCTTGAACGTCCACCTGGACGGGATGGAAGCGAGCCACGACCGCATCGTGCAGCGGCCGGGCGTGTTTGCCGCCGCGACCTGCGGCATCCGCGCCGCCAAGCGGGCCGGTTTTCAGGTCACGACGAACACGACCATTTACAAGAATAGCGACATGCAGGAGATCGCCCTGTTGTTCGCTTACCTGGCCGAACTGGGCGTCGACACGCTGATGATCGCTCCCGCCTATGGGTACGAGGTTCTGCAACAGACCGACCCGGCCGCGGCCGTGCGGATGTTCATGACCCGCGATGAAATTCACGAGAAGTTCCGCCAGGCGCGTACGCTCTTGCGGCCTTTTCGCCTGGCGGCCTCGCCCATTTACCTGGAATTCCTGCGCGGCGAACGGGAACTGGAATGCGCCGCCTGGGCCAATCCGACGTATAATGTCCGCGGCTGGCGCGGACCGTGCTACTTGAACGCCGACGCCCATTACGGCAGCTATCAGGAGTTGCTCGCGGCGACCCGGTGGGAGCGGCTGGGGCCGGGACGCGACCCGCGCTGCGCGCATTGCCTGGTACACTGCGGCTTCGAGCCGGCCGCCGTCATGGCCGCCAACCGGCACTTGCGCGATGCGCTGAAAATGGCCGCCTGGCAGATGATCGCTTGAGGATTTGAGATTTGAGATTTGAGATTTGAGATCAAGTAACCATGTCAGTGTGCGACCGTCTACCGTCCACCGATCTGGGCGTGGTCTTCGCCCTGGGCATCGAGGCCGGCGGCCTGGTCGATCACCTGTCGGGCCTGACCACGCTTCGCGGCCGGGGTTTCGTGGCCCGCCAGGGCCAATTGCACGGGCGGGCCGTGGTGTTGATCCAGTCCGGCGCGGGCCGGCGGCAGGCCGCTCAGGCCACCGAAGCGTTGATCGACGGCCATCGGCCGCGCTGGGTCTTCTCGGCCGGATTCGCCGGTGCTTTGCAAGAATCTTTGCGCCGCGGGCAGATCGTGGTCGCCGACACACTGGTCGATATGGCCGACGAGCAATGCCTGGCCGGTGCGGAGTTGCCCGCCTGGCTGGGCGCGTTTCCGCAGGTTCGCGTCGGGCGGCTGCTGACGGCCGACCACGTGGTACGGTTGCCGGGCGAGAAGCGCGCATTGGGCGAAAAATACGCGGCCCTGGCGGTCGACATGGAGAGCCTGGCGGTGGCCACAGTTTGCCGCCGCCGCAGCGTGCCTTACCTGGCCGTGCGGGTGATTTGCGACGAATTACTCGACCAGTTGCCGCCTGACGTGGAGAAGCTGCTTGCGCAGAAGACGGGCGCCGGGCGGCTGGGCGCGGCGGTCGGTTCGATCTTCCGCCGCCCCTCGTGCGTAAAAGATCTTTGGCAACTTCAAGCCAACGCCCTGCTCGCTTCCGACCGCCTGGCCGGTTTTCTGGCCCAAGCCATCACGCACCTGTAGCCGTTACTTGCTCAACTCTTGGAACAGGGGCAGGTGGCGGTAGTAGACCTCCAGCATCAACAGGTGCATGGCGGTGACGTAGATGCGGCCGCCATGCCTGCCCCAGCGATCGGGGACCGGCGCATCGGGATTCCACGTGCCGGCGAATGCGCCCTCATGGACCTGGCTGGCCTCCATCAACGGTCGCAGCCGATTGTTCCAGGTGAGCCAATAGTTGCCGTGCATCTGGAACATGGCCGCGGTCGCGTAATACCAGTAATAACAGTCCCGCTGCGGCTGCTCCAGGGTTCCGACCTCGGGCAAATTGGCTTTCAGATACTCGGCCCCGCGGATCAGGCCGGGATCGTCGCGCTTGCGGCCCAGGTACATGCGAATGAGCATGGCCTCGGCGGTCATGGCCCGGCTGGGCAAGCGGCCCTCGCGCTGCTCGGGCGTGTCGCGGTTGAAGGGGTTGTAGACGTAGCGACCGGAGCCGGGCTGCGGGTCGGCGAAGTCCAACCACATGCCGACCTTGCGGAGGGCCTCGTTGGGCACCTCCAGCCCCGCCATTTGCGCACTCTTCAAAGTCATCAACTGCCAGCCGGTGACCGAGGTGTCGCTTTCCTTGCCCGGCTCGTAACGCCAGCCGCCGTGCCGCGGATCCTGCGACTTGAGGATGAAATCGACGGCTTTGCGGGCCGGCTCGCGGAGCTCGGGGTCCTGGGTCATGCCGTACGCTTCGCACAGAGCCATGGCGGCGATGCCGTGACTGTAGAGCCAGGTGAAGTTCGCCCCGCCCACGAACAGGTCGCCGTCGGGCTTCTGGTGTTTCACCAGCCAATCGATGCCGCGGCGGATCAGCTCGCGATGTTTGTCGTCCAGGTGCGTGTAGCCGGCGCCCAGGTAGCTCAAGAGCACCAGTCCGGTGGCGGCCGTGTCGGACTTCATTTCGCCCAGTGCCGCGCCGGCGGGGGCCGTGCCGTTGGGAAGCTGGTCCAGGCTCCAATGTCCGTCGGCAAACTGGATCTTGGAAAAGAAATCCAGCCCGACCTCCACCGCTCTTTCCGTGTAGCCGTTTTCGGCGTCCAGCGGGCCGCGTCCGCGCCGGCGCGCTTCGGCACGGCGTTGGAAGAACTGCGTCGGTTCGCTGACGGTCCCCTCGACGGTCGGGCCTACGTTGCTGCGGCCGATCAGGGGCTGGCCGCCGAAGCTGGCGGCCGAGGCGAGTTGCACGGCTTCCTCGTCCGCCCGCGGCCGCCGCGCCGGCCCGACGACGCCTGCCGCCGGAGGGCCGCCCAGCGAGGGCACGCCGGGTCCGCCGTCGGGCACGGGTCCGGGCAGTACGGTGGATCGCGCAGAGCCGGCGCCGAATTGAGCCATGCCCGGCGACACGGTCACGTGTGCCACGGCGATACCGCTGCCGGCGCTTTGTTGGACGGTTGCGGTAGGGCCGGCGGGCAGTGTGCCGGCCTGCGCGCCCGGCATCACGCCGATGCCGCCTGCGCCGGCCGTGGCGGCGTTTTCCAGCGGCACGGCTGCGGAGGGCAACTCGCTGCCGCCGTCGCTGCGGACCATGGTGGCGCTGGTGTTGGGGGCGATACCCAGGCCGCCGTCGCGGGGCTGCGAAGCCGCGGCCCGTTGGCCGACGGCCATCGGCAGCGGCGCGCCGCGGTCGTAAAAGGAGGCGGTGGCCCCGGCCCGAGTCGCCGTCTGTTCGGCGCCGGGCAGCCCGGCCAACGAGGATTGTGCCGGCCGCGCGCCGGCCTGGGGCGAAGGTTCGGCGGCAGCCGGCAGACCGCCCATCGCCGGCGCCGCTTTGGCGGCCGAGGGGATTTCCGCGCCCGCATCGGCCGTCAGGGCGCTGCCGAGCGCGGCCCGGCCGGTCGGCCTGAGCGAACCCGTTGCCACGGAGCCGGCAGGGATCTCCGCTTGCCGGCCGACGGGCCCCGGCTCGGTGATCCCCACGGGGGCCGCCAGATTCCGCGGACGACCCAAGCCCATCGAGCCGGCCAGCGGACCCGCGTCCGGCGCAAGCGCAGTCGGCGGCAGCGATGCCAGGCCCTGGGGATTTCCCACGCGTGGTCGCTGGACGAGCGACCCGCCGGAAGGACGAAACGCCTCGCTCTTGGCACTGGCGGATCCTTGGCGGGCCGGCATCTCCGGCAACGGCAAAATGCCGGTGGCGGCCGCCGAGGCCGCCGCCGCAACGGATGAGGCGCGGGCCACCCGCGCATCGTCCGAGTTCGGCGTCACCGAAGGCCGATCGGCGCCGCGCCCGCGTGGGATTCCGTTGCGGGCGACGATCAGGCCGGAGCCGATGCCGAACTCGGCGGTGCCGCCGGCAGCCGTGTTTCCACGCACCGGCGCCCGCGTCGCGTCGGACCGTTGCACGGCGACGCTCGACGTATCGGGAATACGGCTGCCGGCCGAGCCGCCCGCCGCCACGGGCGTCAAATCGGCCTCGTTTTCCAAAGGCATGGCCGTGGAGGGGATGGCCGCGCCGCGATCGGATTTGACCAGGGTGGAAGGTTGACTGGCGGTCGGGTCCGGCCCCTCGGCGCGCGTCTGCGAGCCGGCGCTGCGACGGGCGATCGTGGCGGGAAGCTGCAGCGCAGCCGTCATCGCCGCGAGCCCTTGACCCACGGGCGGACGATCTTCACTCGGCGCGGCCATCTTGGGAGATTCCAGCGGTCGCGGCGCCACGGGCACCTTCGGCTGCACCTGGTCGGAACGTGGTGCGGCACCGGGCCGCGCCAACTCAGGCTGATCGACCTCGGTATGCGGCAACTCCGGCGGATTGGTTTGCTGGCGGGCCGTCAACTCGTGGGCGAACTGCTCCAACTGCCGCGCCGCCGAAGACTCTGCCCGAGCCAACTCGCTGAGGGCAGGCTGAACGTCGGGCAGGGCGGGCGATTGCAGCGGACCGCTCCCGAGGGCCACGGCCGGCACCAGCGACGGTGCCCCTTGCGTCGCGACCGTCGCGGCCGCCGCGGTCTCGTCGGACACCCCCGTTTCCACCGGGGCCTCGAAGCCCTGTGCTTTGTCCGGCTCCTCGATCTGGTCGGGATAATAGTCCGGGGCAATCAACGTCTCGTCCGCGGCCGGCACATAGGCCCGAATCGGCATCTCCAGGGCGAACGACACGAACAGCGGGTTGAACTGGAGGGAGGCAAGTGCCGTGAGGTGTATCAACAGGCTGATCAGCACGGCCAGTTGCAGGCGGCGTTGCATCTTTCCTTGCAACCACGAGCCCGCCGACAACAGCAAGGCCAATAGCGTGCCCACGGCGCCCAGTTGCACCCAGCCGTTGGCGTGCAGGCGGGGGTCGCGGAAGTTGCCCCAGCCGATCACCAGCCCGGCGATGAAGGCCGCCAGGATCACGGCGGCGCAATTCACCGGCCAGGCCTGGTCGTCGAACCCGACCAGGCGAGCCCGGCCGGAACGCAACTCGTCGGCGCGCAGCGTGCTAGCGGCCATGGTGGGGTGTACCCCTTATGCTCTGCGGGTCGAAATTAGACATCATCCGGCGCCCTCGCGCGGATCGCGGGTGGTCACGCGATAATCGCGGATCTTGGCCTTCTTGCAGGAGTTCATGGCGGCCACGACATATTCCCAACGGCAGCGCTTATCGGCGCGGAGCACTGCCGACGCGCGACCGGGATTGTTCACCGAAGCGGCCTTGAGGATCTGGTCAAGCTGGGCCAGACCCACCAGCTTGCTGGTAATGAAGTAATGGCCCTGGGCGTCGATGTTGATGATCATCTCGCGGGGCCGGCTGGTAATGGGCTGGGCCTCCGAGGCATCGGGCAACATCACCTCCAACTCGCGCTCGGCCTCGGCCACCTTGGTAGCCACCAGGAAGAAGATCAAGAGGTTGATTACCGTGTCCACCAGCGGGACCACCGGCAGTTGCAACATCGGCGTGCCTTTATTCAAGCGGATGGCCATGAGGGTTCTCCAAAGGGGACAGTCCCATTCTTGTTGCACAAAAAATCGGGACAGTCCCCAGTTTATTTTTCTCCGGGGCTAAGGCGCGACGACGGGCCAATTGCTCTTCTGTTCTTGCGGCGGAGCGCTGGGCGGCGGCGACTCGGCGGCAGGCGGCAGCCGCACTTTTCCGCCCGTGCGCGGCACACCCTCGAACTGCTCCATCTGCGGGATCAACAGCCGCACCACGTCGTCCAACTCGCGGAGCAGCTTGAGGATCCGGCCTTCAAAGACGTGGGCCAGCACGCCCGCCGGAATGGCCACCACCAGGCCGGCCAGCGTGCAGATCAAGGCCGCATAAATGCCCGTGGATAGCGACTCCATCTTATTCACGCCCAGCGGCATGTGGGCCGTGTCGAAGAAAGCCAGAATAATGCCGTGAACGGTGCCGGCCAGGCCGAGCATGGGGGCCACGTTGAAAGTCAGGTTCTGCCAGCGGACGTTGGCGTACAAGCGGGTCGCCTCCCGCTCGCCGGACTCTGTGGCCGCGTGCTCGATCTCCGCCACCGGACGGCCGGTTTTCTGCAAGATCGTCTTGATTACGGTGGCCGCGGAGGAAGGGTATTGTTGGCAGAGCTTCATGGCCCGGCGGGGATCGAATGGCGTCTTGGAGCCCGGGTTGGCCAGCTTCTTCAATCCGACGATCAGGTCGCGCGGCACGACCCGGCTCCGCCGCAAGCCCAGCAGGCGCTCGAAGGCGAAGGCCACGGCCACGACCGAGAGCAGCAGGATGAAGTACACGGCCCACATGTGGACGCCGCCCTTGCGGATCACCTCGATGATGTTGAACTGCGCGACTTTCGCTTCGGCCGGCGCGGCGTCCTTCTTGCCCGGCTCGCCTTCGGCCAACGCGGCCTCGGCCAGCCGCTCGGCTTCCGCGGGCGTAAGCTTGGTTGCCGGCGGCACGTCGCCCTTGGCATCGGCGGCCTTGGCTACCGGCGGCAGCAAAGGCCGCGGACCGGTCTCTTGCGCGTGTGCCGCGGGAAACGGGGCGCAAAACAAGGCGAAGGCGGCCAGACAAATGGCAGTTCTGGAAAAAATGGCGCAGCGAACCGCGCGGCGGGTGGCGTTCATACTCGATCTCTTCTGTGGCTCAAGGAGGCGTGTGTGCGGTGGCCAAGCGAGCCGCACGCGTCTTGGCGGGCAATATATTATCCTACACTAGGCGTCCAGCCTTTTCCACACCTTCGGGGTGCATTCAGGAGAACTGCAAAGTTGCGAAGTCTCCCGGGACACAGGTCCATTCCGTACACTTCTCTGTTTCATTACTGCTGCAGGGCGCGAACCCGCTGTTTGGCCAGCGGGGTCTTATCGCTTTGCGGAAACTTTTCGACCAACTCCTGGTACTGCTTCAGGGCCTGAGGCTTTTTGTCAAGGACCTCAAAACAGCGGCCAGCCTCGTACATCGCGTCGGCCTGCCATTGCGGATAGGCATACAGATAGCTGACCTTGAAGAAGCTCTTGACCGCCTCGCTGTGTTGTCTTTGCTGGAATTGGATTTCGCCGATCATGAACTGGGCTCGGGCCGCCGATTCGCCGCCGCCCTTGGCTACTACTTGCGCGTAAATCGCCGCGGCATCCTCCAGTTTGCCCAAGTTCTGTAGTGCCCAACCTTGTTCGTAGAGTACTTCGGCGATGTAGGGCGACTCGGCGAACTGGGTGGCGCATTGCGACAGCAGGGCCAGCGATTTCTCCCATTGTTTGAGTTGTGCGGCCGCCTGGCCACCGTGCAACATGCCGAGGACCTGAAAATCCTTGCTCGATGGCGTCTTGAGCGATTCATAGGCGGCCAGCGCGGCGTCGAACTTCTTCTGCTTGAACAGGCACTCGGCCTCCATGAAGGCGGCGTCGTTGGCCAGCGGTCCATTGGGCCAGGTCGCCCGCTGATAGGCAAACGTCTGTTGTGCTTCGGCGATTTTATCGCGGCGGAAGTAGGCCCAGCCCAGTTTGTGGACCGCTTTCTCGCCCAGTTCGGTCTTTCCCGCGTTCTTGACGGCCGCATGGTAGGCGAGGCAGGCCGTGGCGAAATCGCCCGCCTTATAGGCCGCTTCGCCCACGTGGAAATGGCTCTCGGCCACCAGCGGACTGTCGGGCCGCTCCACGGCCAGGCGGGTAAAGTTCGCGGCTGCTTCCTGGTCCTTGTTCTGCGACTTCAAGGCCCAGCCCAACTCGTAGAGCACCTTGTCGGCGGCGCCGTACTTCGGATCGTCCTTGAGCAACGTCTGGAAGGTGGCCGCCGCTTCGGCAAACTGCTTCAACCCCACCTGGCACAGGCCCAGGACGTAGCGGGCATCCGAACGCTCCGGCGCCGCCGGCTCGGCCGTCAGCAACGCCTGGATGTCTTCGATGGCCTGCGCGAATTGGCCCAACTGGTGGCGGGCCATGCCGCGGGCATAACGCGACCGCAGCACGAGTTTGTCGCCGGGGAACTGTGCCACCAGCGCGCTGAAAACCTTCTCCGCGGCGGCGAAATCGTTCTGCCCCAACAGGGCCCAACCCTCGCCGAACAAGGCACCGGGAGCCAGCGGGCTTTGCGGCCACTGCGCGGCAACGGTGCGATATTCGGCCGCAGCCGTCTTCAGATCGTTGGCCGCCGCCGCGTACTGGCCCGAATAGTAATGGGCCCGGTCCAACAGCTTGCTCTCCGGCAGGTCGGCAATCAGGCGGTCGACGTTCTC
>JBEKZQ010000150.1:0-13070 GCA_049509675.1 Thermoguttaceae bacterium
CGTTCCTACTCCATTACACACATTCAAAGAAACCACAACGATAGCATTGTTATACCGAATTACACCCTAAAGCGCAACTTTACCCACCTTGCCAGAATTACGCAGAGTGCGCGCTGGCCCTGCGTGACAACCGCATGAGGGCTCTGGCGGTTGGCGGAGTCGAGGATCATGTCCACATCTTGTTATCGCTTCCTTCCACCATGGCCATCGCGAAGGCCATTCAGTTGTTGAAGGCGGGCTCATCCCTCTGGGTTCACGAGACCTTTCCCGCACAACGCGGCTTCGCATGGCAAGAAGGCTACGGCGCTTTCAGTCTCAGTATTTCGCAAGTCGAACGAACCAAAGGCTACATCGGTTCCCAGGCGCAGCATCATCGCAAGAGAACCTTTCAGGACGAGTTCCGGTGGTTCTTGAAGAAGCACAACATGGAGTACGACGAACGTTACATTTGGGGATAAGACGACCCCTCAATCGTCCCTCCGGGACGGAAACGACGTTTTACTCAACCCTCGACCCAGCGATAAATCGCTGGGCTATTGTCAAAGGTCCCTCCGGGACGAAGTGCCGCCGGAAAAAGAGCCCCGGGGAGGCTGGCGACAGCCGTGCCATAAGGTAGACTAGGACATGACGCTGGAGGGGGCGACTCACGATCCTGATGAGTTTTCTGAGCCGATTGGTGGGGCTCGCCGACCAACGCTGCGCGTCGGTGCCCGTCGACCCATCAAGGACTTCCGAAGGGGTTTCCTATGTTTTTGGCCTGTGGCGTTGGCAATACGCGGTCCACAAGTTCCCGTTGATTACCATCAAACAGGGGAAGATCGGTGAAGGTGAAGGCAAGCGGATTGCCGCCATCGGCAATGCCGAGGCGCAGGTTCTGCAACTGAAAATCAACTCCTACGGCGATCCGCGCTTGTACGCGATGGCCATTGTCGCCGACGAGCTGCGTCAAAGCCAGCAACCGCTGGTGCCGTCGCAGTTGATCAACTTCGCCGCCAGCGGCGAAGGCCAAGGCCAGGTCAGCAACATGCTGGGGGCCTTGCTGAGCATCCTCACCACGGAGAAACTGGGCATCAACGTCAAGCCCGGAAGAGAATCGCAGGGTGGTTGAACCGCCGTCCGCGGGTATAATCGGCTACGATCCATGTAGTAGGCACACGCCGTGTGCCGTTCGCCAACTTACGGCACACGGCGTGTGCCTACTACAATTTGCGTGACCTCAAGACGTGGAGAAACGACGTGGATGCCGATTGCTGCCTGCCTCGACTGGCCGTGCTGATCTTGATCTGCCTGGTGCCCTGTTTCGCGGCCAAACCGCTTTCCGCGGCCGAGACGCTTCGCATCGGCAGCGTGACGATTCCCGCCGACTGCCCGCTGGCCCGGAACGAGCATCCGCGCCTGCTGCTGAGCAAGGCCGATCTTGCGGAGATCCGCGCGCGGATCGAGCAGCCGGGCCTGCGGGAAATCTACCAGCAGCTCAAGAAGACGGTCGATGACGGGCTGGCCAACGGCGGCGCGCGAGCGCTTGCCGCCCAGGTGCCGCTGGGCATTCTCTACCAGATCACCGGCCGCAAGCAGTACGGCGAGGCCTGCCGGGCCGCGGTGCTCAAGGCTCCGTTCGGCGTCTACGCAACCGAGGGGGCGTATGGATATGACCTGTGCTACGATCTGCTCGCGCCCGACGAGCGCCGGCAGTGCGAGCAGAAAATGGCGGCCTTTGTCAAGCAGCCGTACCGCGAAGCGCCGCGGTTCATCCAGTGCGTGGCCCTCTATGGCAGCAGCCTGGAGGAGGAAACCGTCGCCCGGACGCTTTGCGAGCTTCACCGCTGGTGCCTTGCGCGGAAAGTTTATCTCAATCGCTGGGCCGCAGACCGCGGCGGCGACGACAACTCCCACGGCTACATCGGACAGCACGAGTACGTCGGCACGATGGGCGCCTATCAAGCCTGGCGCGCGGCCACCGGCGAAAACTGGTTTGACGGCTTCCGCTGGGCCGAAACCATGGCCCCGTACTACATCTACCACTACCCGCCCGGCCAGACCGCTACGGCCAACGTGGGCATCAACTCCTGGGGCACCAACGGTTATCCCGAGGAGACCGGGGCCTGCGATTTCACGTCCATCGCCCAAGACCTGTGGAAGTGCGGGCTGACGAGTTGGTGGGTGCGGAACGTCGTCGTTCGCCGCAAGTACGACTATGAGATCCTGGACGGCCACTGGGGGCCGGTCCTCTGGCTCGACCCGCAGGTGCCGGTGCTCCCGCCGGACCGGTTTCCCGAAGACATGCTCTTCAAGACCCGCGGCTACGTGTCGATGCGAAGCGACTGGGGCAAGGACGCCACGTTCGTGCATTTCCACTGCGGCCGGTTCGAGAGCGACGGCCGCAACCACATGGACAACAACGCCTTTCTGGTTTACCGCAGGGCCTACCAGGCGTGCGACAGCGGCACGCGCGGGCTCAATAATCCCGAACAGACGCAGTATTCCGACGGCCGGCACCACGAGCGGTACTTCGCCCAGACCATCGCCCACAACAGCCTGACAGTGGGCACCGACGACATCCAGGGCATTTCCCGCTCGGTGTGCGGCGGGCAGGTCTCGCGCGTGCCGGACGATTGGCTGCGGGCGTATGGATTGCCCGTCAACGAGGAGAACCGCTACACGCGCCAGGCGGGCACGATCGCGGCCTACGCAACTGCTCCCGCCTACTGCTACGTGGCCGGCGACGCCACCCGCAGCTACTCGCCCCGCCGCGTCCGCCATTTCAGCCGGCAACTGTTGTACGTCCGGCCCGGCGCCATCGTGATCTTCGACCGCGTCACGGCCGTGCGGGCGGACGATCCCAAGCGGTGGTATCTGCACACGATGGAGCAGCCGCAGTGCGTCAACGGCGAACTTCGGCCCGATCGCGCGGCGCATGCCGAAGGCCATTTCCTTGCCGGCGGCGACACGCTCCGCGCGGCCCACGGCGGCAGCGCGCTGTTCTCGAAAACCGTGCTGCCGCCGAAGGCGGTCATCCGCGTGCTGGGCGGTCCCGGCCACCAGTTCGAGGTCAACGGCGAGAATTACGACATGTATCCGCAGTGGTGGAAGCAGGTCGGCACGAAGGAGTACCAGGAGCAAATCGGCATCGGCTGGTGGCGCGTGGAAGTCGAGCCCGAGGTGAAAAGCCCCAGCGACCTGTTCCTGCACGTGCTCTGGGCCACCGACGACCGCGCCCGGACCATGTTTCCGGTCGAGTCGATCGAGAGCGCCGGCCAGACGGGCGTCCGCTTCGTTGCCGACGGCATCACGGTCGAGGCCTCCTTCGCCACGACCGGCGACGTGACGGGCCACGTCCGCATGGTGCAAGAGGGCCGGGTGCTTGCCGACGGCCCGCTGAGCTGCCAAGTCATCGACCATTACCGCCTGTGGCAAGCCGATCCGCGCTTTCACGACTGGCGCACGAACCCCGCCATGAGCGCCGTGATGGGGGTCGAGTCTATCGAGCAACAGCAGCGCCCGGCGAACTCCATTCTGCAGTGAGAATCGGCACGTCAGGTGGAACGTGCGGCCAGATTTTCTGGCGAGGTGTTTGGATGACCGTTCACGGGCATTTCCGGCGCAGCCGGTACTCGGCCCGACGTTTACGTCGGGTTGGAAGCACGATGCGGCAAGTCAATAACTGTCCTGTTCTCGAAAGTACTCATCTCGCTCCGCGAGATGCAATCCATCTCGCGGAGCGAAATGAGTACGATTGTTGCGACACTTATTGATTTGCCGATCCTTATTTCAACTGCGGCGCCACCGAACGTCTTGCAGGCAGGCGAATCAGCGTTCAATCCGGCAATTCGGCAAGGCCTGTTGGAGTTTTTTCACGCCAGCGTCCGTGATTTGGGTTCGGTGGAGGCTCAACTCATGGAGTTGTTTCAACCACTTCAGATTTGCCAGGCCAGCATCCGTGATTTGGGTTCCGTCAAGGCGCAACTGTTGGAGTTGGTCCAATCCGTTGAGATTCTCTGTCCCAGCATCCGTGACATTGGTGTCGTCTAGGTACAACAACTGGAGTTGGTTCAACCCCTTGAGATTCTCTAGCCCAGCATCGGTGGCTTTGGTGCCTGCAAGGATCAAGACCTGGAGTTGGCTCAACTCCTTGAGATTCACCAGCCCAACATCGGTGATTCCGGTTTTCTGAAGGCCCAACTCTTGTAGTTGTTTCAACTTCGTAAGGCTTTCAAGATCAGCGTCCGTGAGCCGAGTATTGCCCAAATCCACGTACAAAACGGTTCTCAAAAAATCATCCCCCAGCAAACCCCGCAACCAAGCTGGCCCGGATGGTTTTGACCACGTCACGCTCCCGCCCAACTTTTCAAACGCCGCCGCTGCTTCCCGTTGCCGCCTTGCCTGCTTCTTCTTCACGGCAAGCCAACTACAGGCAATGGCCCATAGCGTCACGAACACCAGCAGCGTTCGCGGGCTGAATTGGAACCAGCGGAGTTTCGGCTTGGGGGTGGTCATGCCCGTCAGCATAGCGTTTCCCTGGGCTGCGTGGCAGGGCTTTCGAGTCGCGCCCCTTCAGGGTGAGGACGTAGTGTCGCCAAACCCAGCCGACAAATCAGTAGATCGCCAACTGGAACATCGCGGGCCGGCTTGTTAACATGGGAGCACTGTTGCTGCCCGGAACGTATCCGAGCGGCGTCCAAAGGAACAAGAGCGGCTTGACACAGGAGCACGAAACCATGAAACGCATCGTTCTGGCAGCGTTGGTCGCCGTATCGTTTGCAGCCGTGGCTTGTGCCGCGGAAGATTTGGCCCAGGGGTTCGCCCGGCCGCCGCAATCGGCCCGGCCTTGGGTCTATTGGTTCCCGCTGAGCGGCAATCTCTCGAAGGAGGGAATCACCGCCGACTTAGAGGCGCTCCGGCGGGTCGGCATCGGCGGCGTGTTGTATATGGAAGTGGATCAGGGCGCGCCGCTGGGGCCGGCCAATTTCGCCGGTCCGCTGTGGCGGGAACTTTTTCAGCACGCTTGCAAGGAGGCGAACCGCCTGGGCCTCCAGATCAACATGAACAACGACGCCGGCTGGTGCGGCAGCGGCGGCCCGTGGATCACCCCGGAACTGTCCATGCAGCGCGTCGTGTGGACCGAAACGGTCGTGCAGGGACCGAAATCCTTTGCCGGCGTGCTGGCCCCGCCGCAGGCAGTCCACAATTTCTACCAGGACATCGCCGTGCTCGCCGTGCCGGCGCCGGCGGGCAACGCTCGCATCCAAGGCATCCAGGGCAAGTCGTCTGCCATTCCGCAGCACTTTCCGCCCCAGCGGGCCCACTTTGCGTCCGTGCCGGCAGAGTCGGTCATTCCGCGCGATCGCATCCTGGACTTGACGGGCAAGATGGACGCCGGCGGCAAGCTCGCCTGGGACGTTCCGCAGGGCAAGTGGCTCGTCTTGCGCTTCGGCCACACGACCACCGGCGTCGACAATCATCCCGCCCCGGCCTCCGGCTGCGGGCTGGAATGCGACAAACTCAGCAAAGAGGCGGCGGAAGCGCACTTCAACGCGCTGATGGGCCGGCTCATCGCCGACAACCGTGCGCTCGCGGGCCAGGGCAAGGTGCTGGTGTCAACGCACATCGACAGTTGGGAAACGGGCTCGCAGAACTGGACGCCCCGCATGCGCGAGCAGTTCCAGAAGCGGCGCGGCTACGACCTGCTGCCGCTGCTGCCGATCTTCACCGGCCGCGTGGTCGATAGCCTGGAGGTGTCCGAGCGTTTCCTCTGGGACCTGCGGCAGACGGTTTCCGACATGCTCATCGAGAACTACGCCGGGCATTTCCGCACGCTTGCCAACCGCCACGGCCTGCGGCTCTCGATCGAGGCCTACGACGGCGTGCCGTGCGACGAGATGACCTACGGCGGCCAGGCGGACGAACCGATGTCGGAGTTCTGGTCGTGGGCCAAGTTCGGCGCGGCCTACAGTTGCACCGAGATGGCGTCTACGGCCCACGTCTACGGCAAGCGGATCCTGGGCGCCGAGGCGTTCACGGCGACCGACGCCGAGAAATGGCAGGGCCACCCCGCCTACATCAAGGACCTGGGCGATTGGGCGTTCTGCGAAGGGGTCAACCGCTTCGTGTTCCACCGCTACGCAATGCAACCCTGGGCGAACCCCAACCGCGCGCCGGGCATGTCGATGGGCCCCTGGGGGCTGCACTACGAGCGAACGCAGACCTGGTGGGAGCAATCCAGGGCCTGGCACGAATACCTGGCCCGCTGCCAGTACCTGTTGCAGCAGGTGCTCTTTGTGGCCGACGTCTGCTATCTGCAACCCGAGGGCGCCCCGCGGCGGTTCGCGCCGCCGCCGACGGCCCTGAGCGGGCCAAACATCCGCGGCGGCTACAACTTCGACGGCTGCACGCCGGAAGTGGTGCTCACGCGCATGAGCGTCGAGGGAGGCCGCATCGTGCTGCCCGATGGAATGAGCTATCGCCTGCTGGTGCTGCCCCAAGTGGAAACGATGACGCCCGCGTTGTTGGGCAAGATCAAGGAACTGGTCGAGGCCGGGGCGACGGTCGTGGCGCCGTGGTGCCCGCAGAAGGCGCCCGGGCTGAGCAATTACCCGGCTTGCGATGAAGAGGTCAAGACGTTGGCGGCCGAACTGTGGGGCGCCGACGCTGCGCCGGCGGAGGTGTCCGCGCGGCGCGTGGGCAAGGGGCGCATTATCTGGGGTGGTGCGCTGAGCCCGAAGCCCACGGCAGTGCCCGGCGCGCAGCCGGAGTTCGGCTCCGCACAGTGGATCTGGCACAAAGAAGGAAACCCCGCGGTGTCCGCCCCGCCCGGCACGCGGTACTTCCGCCGGGTCGTGACGCTGGAGGCGGGCAGCCGCATCGCATCCGCCCAGCTTACGATGACTGCCGACAACGAGTTCGTGTGCTATGTCAACGGTCGCCGCGTCGGGGCGGGCAACGACTGGGCCCGGGCCTATGCCATGAACGTCGCCTCGGCGCTGAAGCCGGGCGCGAACCTGATCGCCGTGGCGGCAACCAACACCACGGATAGCCCAAGCCCGGCCGGCCTAATTGGCATGCTCTCGATCAATCTCGGCGACGGCCGCACGATCGACGTGCCGACGGACCCATCGTGGGAGACCTCCGTGAAAACCGCCCCCGGCTGGAACTCCAGTGCGAAAGCTGACGCGGGCTGGGCCGCAGCCATGCAACTTGGACCGCTGGGCATGGCGCCCTGGGGCGACATCCAGGCGGCGCCGCCCGCGGCGGAGGAAGTCTTCCCCGCGGCGACGGTGGTTCACCAGTGGCTCGCCAAAGAGGGTCTTCCGCCGGACTTTTGCGCCGATTGCCCGTTGCGCTATACCCACCGCCGGATCGGCGCGGCGGACGTCTACTTCGTGGCCAACGGCGCGACGGAAGGCTGCGAGGCGACCTGTTCATTCCGCGTTGCCGGCAAGCAGCCGGAACTGTGGCACCCGGAGAACGGACAGGTCGCGCCGCTGGCGGCATACGACGAGAAAGACGGCTGCACGCGCGTGCCGCTGCGGCTGGGGCCGACGGAATCGGTGTTCATCGTCTTCCGGCGTCCGGCCGAAGCAGCCCGCCGCGTCGTTTCGGTGAAACGTGACGGGCGGGAGTTGCTCCGCATCGCACCGCCCGCGCAACCGCCGAAGGCCGCTGCGCCGGTCATGGCGGGCGACAGTTCGGCGCTGGATCTCATGTATGGCGAGATCTGGCAGCCGGGCAGCTATGTGCTGAAAACGGCCGACGGCCGCAGTTGCGCGGTCCAATGCCCGCGGCTGGCCGCTCCGCTGGAGATCGGCGGTCCGTGGCAGGTGGCGTTTGACCCGAAATGGGGCGGGCCGGCCCAAGCGGTGTTCGACAAGCTGGTGGACTGGAGCAAGCGAAGCGAAGAGGGCATCAAGTATTACTCCGGGGCCGCGCGCTATCGGACGACCTTCAACGTCGCCGCCGAGGCACTGAAGCAATCCGGTGCGCGCTGGCATCTTGACCTCGGCAAGGTCGCGGTCATGGCCGAGGTGCAACTCAACGGCAAGGACCTGGGCATCCTCTGGAAAGCGCCCTATCGCGTGGACGTGACCGAGGCACTGCAGCCGGGCGACAACGTGCTGGACGTGAAGGTCGTCAATCTTTGGATCAATCGCCAGATCGGCGACGAGCAACTGCCGGACGACTGCGACCGCAACGCCAACGGCACGCTGAAAAGCTGGCCCAAGTGGGTCCAGGAAGGCAAGCCGAGCCCGACCGGCCGCTACACGTTCAGTTCATGGAAGCTGTGGAAGAAGGGCGACCCGCTGCAAGAATCCGGGCTGTTGGGCCCGGTGATGCTGCGCCAAGCCATGCGGATTGAACGGTAAGGGGCCGAAGGTTCCCCGTAACCGTTCACGGGGGACTGTCCCAATTTTCGCCTGCAATGCGCAGCATTGCCGCGAAAATGGGACTGTCCCCTTTGGCCGGGACCCATCACAACTCCTGACAAAAGCACCCCCCCGATTGCAAAATACCGCAATTTGGGTTAGTCTAGGGGGTGTCGATAGGTGGTTCCGTCGAGTGGCAGGAGATACCAGCCATGGCTCGTGCCGGTCGGTGTGCGTTCAGTCGGCCGCGACGCGCCCATAGCGGCGGCTTGCCAAGAAATGTTCGTGGCCGGGAAAGCCCATGTCGGCGGCGTCTGCGGGTGGAACCGCTGGAAGATCGCTGCCTGCTGGCCGTGACGTTGAACTGGTCGGGGCCGGGAACTGCCCTGAGCCTGACGGAGAACACCGCAGGCGCAACGCCCGCGGTCATCGTCTCCGAGACCTCGTCGACGAGCAATCTGCTCAAGGTCGACCTCGGCACGGGAAACAGCTTCGCCAGCGGATCGACGACCTCGGCCACCGGGCTGAGCTATCAGAACGCCGGTTCGCCCGCGACTTCTCAATACGCCACGATCGACATCAGCGCGATTAACAACGTCAGCGCGCTTCAGGCGGCGTTGCCCGGCGACAAACTCACGCTCGGCGCGATATACGACAATGTCGGCGGCGTAGGCGGCATTTTCGCCAGCGCCGGCACGATTGAGGCGGTTGCTGTCGCCACGTCTACGGTCAATGGCAACGTGGACTTGAAAGCGACCGGCAACCTCACGGTCGATAGCGGCGCCATCATCCAGACCGGCACCGGCACCATCTCGCTGGCCGCCGACGTCAATGCCGACGGCAGCGGGAACGATGGCGCGGGAACGCTTTCGATCGACGCCGGGGCCACCGTAGTCTCGACCAACAGCACGGCCGGCGCCATCACGCTGCGCGGGGCAGCCATCAACGTTGATGCCAGTTCCAAAGCGGCCCTGGTCGGGGCGGAGCGGTCCTTGAACACCACGCCCACCGCCACCCTCACCGGGTTGAACCTCAGCGGGTTGATAACGCCGCTGACCATGGCCTGCGACGGCAGCGGAGACCTGTTCGTGCCCAACCCGGGCGCCAACACGGTGAGCGAGTTTGCGCCGGGCAGCAGCACGCCCAGCACCACCTTCACCGGCCTCGGCAAGCCAACCGCCCTGGCACTGGACGCCAGCGGCAACCTGTTCGTGGCGAACACGGGCAATAATACGGTGAGCGAGTTCGCCTCGGGCAACACCACGCCCACCAAGACGCTCACAGGCACGTATTTGGACGAACCCGATGCCCTGGCCCTCGACGCCAGCGGCAACCTCTACGTAGCCAACTGGCTCCATTCCACGTCCTCGGGCCCCATGGTAAACATGTTCGCGCCGGGAACCACGACGCTGAGCGTGTTTGCACCGATGGGATCGGGTTCCGTCCCTCCCAACGACTACTGCTCTGGATTCGGCCTCGCCGCGGACGGGAGCGGCCACCTCTACGGCGTCGATAACGACATTGGCGCAGGCGAAAACGGCTGGGTGACGGTCTTCCCAACGCCCTTCACGAGGACCATGAGCTACAGTTCATTCTCCCATTACGACGCATTCGGGAACGCCTGGTCCCCCAGCGCGCTGGCTTTCGACCCGGGCGGCAACTTCTACGTGGCCGACCCGTACTGGTCCTCCAGCGGCTGCGTGTTCAAATTCGCCCCGGGAACGACCAAGCCCGAGGCCACGCTCACCGGGTTGAAAAAACCCCTTGCGTTGGCGTTCGACGGCAGCGGCAACCTCTACGTGGCGAACTCGGGAAACAACACAGTCAGCGAATTCGCCCCCGGAAGCACAACGCCTACCGGCACGCTTACCGGGTTGAACGGCCCCGAGGCCCTGACCCTCGACAACCGCGGCGATCTCTTTGTTGCCAACAAAGGCAATAACACGGTCAGCGAGTTCAACAACGCCACGCCCGTGGCGGGCGGGGTGGTCATACGCTCGTCGTTGCCGTCGCGGCCGATCAGCCTGGGCGGCGACAGCGACGTGGCAGGCATCAACCTCACGCAGGCCGAGTTAGCCCAGATCCAGACCACCTCCACCGGCACCGTGACCTTTGGCGACAGCACGCAAACCGGCACGATCACCGCGACTACCGCCACCCTGGCCAGCACCGCCGGGGAGGCCGCCGCGATCGTCCAGTCCAGCAGCGGGGCAGGCCAGATCGTACTGAACAGCGCCGGCAGCGTCGCAGGTCTGAACGGCAACGGCGGGACGGTCACTTTGACGCCGGGCACCGGCGGCATCGTCGCGCCCATCTCGGCGACCGCCGCGGCATTGGTCAGCCAGGGCTTTAGCGCCACCGGCCTGGCGCTGACGCCAACCCTCAGTTTCGTGCCGACTCCCGGCTCGCAGTTCACGATCATCAACAACACGGCCACGCCCGCCGCCGCGAATCCGATCGCTGGCACGTTCGCCAATCTGCCCCCGGGCGGGACGATCTCCGCGAGTTTCGGCGGCACAAGCTACTTCTTCACGGCCAATTACGCGGGCGGCGACGGCAACGATCTGGTGCTCACGGCACTGCCCGGCACGTCGACCGTCTTGGCCGCGGCCCCGAGCAGTTCGGTCTATGGCCAGTCGGTGACGTTCACCGCCACGGTCACCAGCGGCGGCAGCCCGGTAAGCGGCGGCACTGTCGATTTCGACGAGGGCAGCAACGTCCTGGCGTCGGCCGTGCCTGTGGGCGCCAATGGCCTGGCCAGCTTTTCGATAGCGACCCTTTCGGCGGCCGGCAGCCCGCACGCCATCTCGGCCTTCTACAGCGGCACTTCTCAGTACGCCGCGAGTTCCGGCTCCGCGAGTCTGACGGTAACGCCCGAGGTGGTGAGCGTCACATCGGTCCAGACGCTCGACAACCTGGAGGCCTCCGGTAATGTTCAATACGTGATCGGCTCGGGCGGCGATCTGACGGTCAACAACCCGATCAGCCTGGACGCCGGCGGGACGGTCAGCGTCCAGAGCGGCAGGGTCACCGTGCCGGGAATCAACTCGCAGCCGGGGGCGACGGGACTGGACCTTGACAGCGGCACACTTTGTGCCGCAGCCGACTTCACCACAACCGCGCCAGTGACGATCCGGAGCGGCGGCGCGACCATCGACACCAACGGCTACGACGTGTCGCTCGATGGCGCACTGGCCGGCTGCGGCGGTTTGACCAAGACCGGCGACGGCGCCCTGACCCTCTCGATGGCCGGCAATTGCACCGGCGGCACGACGATCTCCGGCGGCGAAATCATTTCGAACGATTCCGCCGCTCTGCCGTCGGGCAACCTGGAGCTCAGCGGCGGTAACCTGGTGTTGAGCTTCGGCGGCCAGCCTTCCGTGGCCGTGCCTGCAACGTCGGCGGTTGCCGCCGCGGCTGCCTCAGTGGCGCAAGAGCCAGCGACGACGGCGCCTCTTGTGCCGACCAGCCTATCGGCGCCGCCCGCGGCGCCCGCATCCGTTAAGGCAGCCGGCGCGGTCAATGTTCCCGCGGCGCGAAACAGGATCACGCCGGCTGTAGGACGGATTGCCAATCCGTCTTACGAGAACGCAGCCCCCAATGACGATTTATCATGGCGGGGTAATAAGGCCGCTCAAACCAGCGCGCCGCTTGGTGCGCTGCCAGCCGCAGCGCTGGGCGGTGGAGACAAGGCCGCTTCCCGCAGTGTCGCAACTTCTTCGGCAGCCGTGAAGCTGGCGTCGGCACACGACGCGGCAATACAATCGCTCGAGCTTGAGGCCGCGGAAACTCCTGGGCAATGGTGGGCGATTCTGCCGTGGCAACGCCGCCATGGGCAGACGAAGAAATCCGTCTTGCTGCCCGCGACCAAGGACGAGGTTTTGACCTCATTGTGGTAGTAGTCGGTGCGCCGGGTTCGGTATTTCTCGCCTGACTTGCTGGAAAGCGGCACCCCAACGTGTTAACATGGGAGTCTCCCAACCTCACCCCAAGGAGCCTCTCATGCAACGCCTGCCGCTGGTCATTGCCGCTTTGCTCACCCTGTTGGTATTGCCGGCCGCTGGGGCCGCCGACTGGAAGCCGCCTGCCGGGCCGCTTACGACGCGCTGGGCCAAGGACGTGTCGCCGCAGAATGCCTTGCCCGAGTATCCGCGGCCGCAAATGGTGCGCAAGGACTGGCTGAACCTGAATGGTCTGTGGGACATCAAGCTGGCCGACGGCACGCAGGCCAAGATCCTCGTGCCGTACCCGATCGAATCGGCCCTGTCGGGCGTGATGAAGCACGCCGACCGCATGACCTATCGCCGCAGTTTCGAGATCCCCAAGGGATGGAGCGGCCGGCACGTATTGCTGCACTTCGGCGCGGTGGATTGGGAAGCGAAGGTGTCCGTCAACGGCAAGGATCTCGGCGTTCACCGCGGCGGTTATGACGATTTCAGCTTTGACATCACCGACGCGCTGAACGCCTCGGGCGGGCAGGAGATCGCGGTCGAGGTTTTCGACCCGACCGACACCGGCTCTCAGCCGCGCGGCAAACAGGTGCTGCGCCCGGGCGGCATCATGTACGCGCCCACGTCCGGCATCTGGCAAACGGTGTGGATTGAGCCGGTGGCAGAGACGCACGTCCAGTCGTTGTTGCTCGTGCCCGACGTGGATGCCGGATGTTTGCGATTGACGGTGGGCGGCGCGGGAACGGTGGAGGCGGTCGCGACC
>JBEKZQ010000151.1:0-13053 GCA_049509675.1 Thermoguttaceae bacterium
TCATAAAAATGTAGGGTGGGTCGAGCAAACCGTTGTACTGGTGGGGCTTCGGTCGCTTGCCGCCGGTCTGATTCGTTTACCGGGTGCGGAGCAGAGTTTCGTCGGTTTGCGAGCCCCACCATGATGTTGCGCGACCTTGACCCACCCTACATGAATAATCCGGGCTAGTTGGCCACCGCAACGCCGTTTGGCCGAAAAATGGACCAGCCCCCCACAAAAAAGTCCCCCGGGTCGCAGCGAATGCAACCCGGGGGGCGTGGTCCGTGAACTTATTGTTTGCGAAAGGCCCTATCGAGATCAATAATTGCTGCCGGGTCCCGGATCGACCTTGCCCACCATGTGCAAGTGGTCGTGGTCGATGTAGATCACTTCCTGGCAATCCTCATCCGTGGTCGTGTAGGGGACTGGCCAGCCGACGCGGGTCGTTTCCATGTAATAAATGGTGCATTTGTAATGGCAATGGTGGAGCTGCGCGGGTCCGACGAGCGGATAATCGCGGGGCGGATCGAGATGGTCGCTCATCGGCTCCACGACGATCCGCACGTTGTTCCGCTGCACCTCGTGCAGGAAGGGGATGCCGCCCTGCACCGGCCGAGCCTCTTCCAGCTTCCGCATTACTTCGTCGTCCGACGGCGGGTCCAACGCCACTTCCGGCGCCCCCGGCGTGATCGGCCCCAGGATCGGCATCCGCTTGTAACGCGTGTGCTTCCAGAAAGCGTCTTCCTCCCGCTTCTGCAAGTAGGGCGTCAAGGGGACAGGATAGCCCAAAATACCCAAATTCGGGCCCAGCATTATCTTGCCGCATCCCGTCGAGGAGAGCAGCACGAGCGGCACGACAACAAACGCTAGGGCGGAAGCAGTTTTCTTAGTCATCCGTGAATCCTCAACTGATCGGTACCCGGTGCTACCACTACTTATCGTGTAAAGATGCGCCGAACTTGCGGGTTTTTCCGGTTATGCGGATAAAAACGACCGCCGGTAAGCCCCTGTCCGGAAGCCAGTGGTCTGTCCAACTTGAGTTTGCGGGTGCCACGGTTGGCTTGTCCAACCGTGTTTCCAGCACTGCTGGGCAAGCCGGGCACCGACCGGAGGTTGGTCGTGGCACCCAACCGGTAATGTCGAAATGGACAGACCACTAGCCGGTCGTTTCGCGGTAGGGTGGACTTTAGTCCGCCTGGGTGGACTGAATTCCGCCCTACGGAGGATTTGTTGGACAGGTCACAAGCCATCCCGCGAAAAAGAAAAGCCCTCGCTCGCAAAATCCGAGCGGGGGCTTGGGTGGTTCGCTGTCGGTTGCGGAGTTCTACCGCCACCAGATGCAGGACGGCTCGTCTTTGAAGTCCAACATCCACCAGCCGTCATCCCACTGCAACGTCACCTTCCGCCATCCCAATGGGACCTGCGGGTAAGGATAGAACGGACCGATATACGGCCAGGCGGTCGGCGAATACTGCTTGGGATAGGTGACGGCCGCGTAATTCGGGTAAGATGCGTAGCTAGGCCAAGCATAGCTGGGCATATAAGGTTGATTCAAGCGAGCCGGGGCCACCTGTCCCGTCGGGGCGGCCGAGTACATGGGCAGCGGAGCACCGGAAATCGGCGCACCCGTGCCCGGAGCCACCGCTTCCGGAGCGGCAGGCGCGGAGGCCACCCCCGGGCCAGCCTGCAACATGGCCACCGGCACGATTTGCCGGGTGCCGTTGGGCCCCGGGACCGAGACCATTTGATAGACCGCCTGCCGCGACGCCTTGTCACCGACGCTGAGCGGCTCGGTAGCGGTCGTCCGCTGAGCGGGCGTCTGGGTGAACGAGGATGCCACCTGTTCGGCGTGGCCGTTATCCGCGCTTGCCCCCATTGCCACCGGCGGGGTCCGGCGGAGCGGGTTCGACTTGCCAATCGCATTCTTCTGCGGCTCGGCCGCACCCGTTTCCGACGTGATCGACAAATGGTTGATCACGCGAGTCACGCCCGGCGTATCGAAGGCCACCTTTTCCGCGTTCTTCATCTGATCCGCGCTATGGACCTGGCCTTCGAGCCAAACGGTGCCGTCCTGGCACTTCACCGAGACGTGATAATCGCTCAACTGGCCGGAATTCCGCAGATTCGCGGCGATGTGTTCGGCAACCTCCTGGTTGCCCGCCCGTGCCCAGCAAGGCACGATCAGGGTCGCGGCGGCGACCACCCAAGCCGTGCAGAAACGTCGCATGCTTTTTCCCTCCTTCGAGAAATGATTGCCTGACTATAGGTTTCGGTTAACGATTGTATCGAAGGGGAGTCTTTTTTCGATTTTACCGGTTGTTTCGGTCGTAACGACGGACTGCCCGACAAGAGAAATCAACCTAAGATGTTGTGAAAGCAGGGGATAGCGTCCAAGATGCTCACACGCGGCGGCAACTTCTGCCGATTGCCGTTCCCACGGCGACCGGCTTTTTGGTACACTCGCTCGGGCAATGGATTCGCCTCAGGATTTCCAAGGAAGGAAACTCAACGCCATGGTCGGTCTCCCCGCGTCCACCGCGCTCTGGGTGGTGATGGCAGTGCAAGTGATCGGATTGGGCAGCGCTTGGATCGCCCGGGCGGGCGAAGGATCGCACCGTCAAAAGCCCCTGCAAAACGTCTTTGCGGCCTGCCTGGTCCTGGTCGGCCTGGCGACGGTCTTCGCCCTGGGCCTCGGCCCCGGTTGCTGGTTGTCGTCCGGCACGACCTTTTCGATCATGGTGCTGACGGTAACCGGCGATCCAACGCGCACGGGCCACAGCGGCGATCGGGATATCTGAGCAAGCCAGTTGCCGCGCGCCGCTACTTCAGCAACTTCTTGATTTCGCTCTCCAGGTCGGCCGCCTGCACGTTGCGATTGACCACCTTGCCCTGCTGATCCACCAGGATCATCGTGGGCACGGTGAGGATTCCCAACTGGTTGGCCGGCCGGCTGTCCAGGCCACCCTCCTCGAAGATCTGCGGCCAGGACAGAGGGTTCTCCGCCAGGTAATCGTTCAATGCCTTGACGTTGGTGTCCAGGTTGACACCGACGATGGCTAACGCCGACCCGTACTTGGAGGCCAGTTGCTTGAGCACGGCCATGTCGCTGACGCTGGCGTCGTTCTTCTTGACGCGGGACGACCAACTGGCCCAGTACTGGACGAGCACGATGGCGCCACGATAGCGGGCGATGTCGACCGTGCCGCCGTTGGGGCTCTTGCCCGAAAGCGAAAGCGGTTTGCCCACGCTATCCAGCCGGGTGATGGCGCCGGCCGCCTTTTTCGCCGGAGGCGTGTCGCTCATCTCGCGAACGATGCGGTCGTACCACTTCTTCGCGTCGTCTTCCTGCCCGGCAAACTCGCGGTTCATCGCCAATTGGAGCATGGCTTCGGCCGTATCGGGCGTGTTGGGATAGTCGGCCACATACTGTTCCAGCGACTTGAGCCACTCGGTTTGCACCTTGGTGAAATCCGCCTTGGGGGCCTGGAGGCTCAAGTTGTAGGCGGCCATCAACTGGCCAAACTTCGCACACGCGGCCAGCGGCTTGTCGGCCTCGCTCTTTTGCAGCTTCTCAAAAAGCGCCTGCAACCGTTTATCGCCGTCGGCACACTTGCCCGCTTGCACTTCGCCCGTGATCATGGCCACCAATTGCCGATACCACATGGCGCGGTCCTCGGGCGTCCGGGCAGTGTTGGCCAACTGTTCGAGCAACTCGGCCCGGCGGCTACTGGCCCCCGCACCCGACTGATCGAGCTTCTCCAATTCGGCCAGAAGCTTCTGGCTTTCGTCGCCGGGCGCGCCGCTGGCGGCCGCAGTGCGGGCCGCCGGCGTGGCCTGGAAAAAGAAACCGCCGGCCGCGGTTTCCGTCGCCCCTTCGCCGGCCAGAACCGGAGCGTCGATCACTTTCCACACCTCGCCCACTTGAACCAGCGTGCCGATCTGAAGCTGGACGTGCTTTTCGCCGCTCTGCACGATGGCAACCACATTCTCATAGACCCGCAGATCGCTGCCGGAGCCCTCGGCGCCGGCGGGAACGATGCCCGGCTTGCCGCCGCTGAACTGAACCCACTTGCTGTCCGGCAGGATGGTTCTTTGTTTGTCGGCCAATGCCTGGAAATCGGCCTCGGCCTTGGCGATCTTGGCCGCTACGGCGGCAGCCCGTTGCTTGCCTAACCCCATTGCGCGGAGTTCGGCCGGAGTGAGCAAGACCCGGCCGAATCGGGCGGGATCGCGATTGCCCAGGGCGGCCACCACCTCGGCCGTCGCCTCCTCGGCCGAAATCACCTTCCAGGCCCCGATCTTGCCGGTCCCGTTCGTGTCGATCCCCCAGCGCGTGCCACCCGTGTTGAACCAACGGAACTGGTCGGCCCGGCCGCTGAATTTCGAGTCAATGTCGCGATAGACCTCGACGCCATCCTTGAAGTAGCTCCATTGATCCACCACGTTGTCGCCGTTGGTGTCCAGGAATCTCCGCAGGATCATGCCGTCCGGGCTTTCCACGATCCAGCCGATACGCCCCGCGATCTGGCGGGCTGCGATCTTGCACTTTGAAATGTCCTCCGGCTTGGGCCGATCATAGTCTACCCCCTTTTGGGTTGGGGCAAGCCTCAACGCCTGTTCCGGACTCGGCGCTGCGGCGGCCGAGGTTCGCGCCAGGCCGCTGAGAACGATGGTCACGGCAAGACCGATGGCTAGTGGGCGAATAGAAACCTTCATGAGTATTCCATCTCCTGCAAGATGCGGGTGAACGGCACGGCCGCGCGGCGGTGGCTCAAGGACCGCCGTCACCGGCCAATCCATCTTCGGCGATCCTCCACCATTAACATGAAGGGCTTGCGCAACTTTTTCCGGTTAAGCCGAGTTTATAGTGTGAACGGTTTGTAATGCTACGATCCGTTCCCGATTACCGCGGTTGGGATCATTTCAGACCGCCAAAGCATAACGCCTCGCCCGTCGCCGGTTCCGCCCGGATGGAAATTGCAGTTTCACTGGGCAACGCCGCATGTCTCAAACCGTTACGGGCGCGAGTGTTGTGCTTGCATGGGGCTGTCGCGACCAAGGTTATCGGGCAGATACGGTCGCGGTGTTCCGGGCAACCGTTTTTTGGCAAGGCGAGAAACAAAGGACCGGGAGGGGTTTGACAGCGCCGTATAGTCTTATAGAATGCGAGCAGTAGCCGCGCGGGGGTGGCTCGTGTTGCTTTTTGGGCGCATAGCTCAGTTGGTTAGAGCGCGTCCCCGATAACGGGGCTTTAGGGTGTTTGGGTAGTTTGAGTATTTAACGAATAAACGCGGCAAATCGTTTGTCTCAAAGCACTTAGGAACGGTTAAGCGCGTCCGTAAAAGGTTCCGAAAAGCCCCCTCTACAGGCTTAAACGGGCGTCACTGACGCCCGCTCTGATCGCGCAGAATTTCGCTCTGCCGTTGTACCCAACGTTCGGCGACGGACGATGCCGCAGTCAGTCGAAGATCGACATCCGGGTGAACCTCCGGGTCGGTGCCAGGTGAATGGTCACTGCATTGCCGACACCGCAGGCTTCAGGTTTCTTGTCAACATGGCGGCCAGCACCATCGACAACGGCCACGACGACGCCGGAATCGAGGCGGCCTGCGGCAGCCGACGCGCGGATGGATGCCAGCCTCTCTGCGGATCGGGCCGGGGCTACCGGCGACAGAGAGAAATGTCGGCCGCTTGCTGAGCAAGACCTGCCGGCCGCCCAACGCTGGATGGCAAAGCCCTGGTCGAACGCCCCCGCGCCAGGAACCATAGGCCATCTTCGCGGTTCCCGGCCGCCAATACGCTCGCATCCGGTTGAAAATCCACTGGCAGCTTGCAAGTCGGGATGGCCGAACGCCCAACACGAATTCCACTCCAGGGGTAGTTGCGGGCCACCGGCCCTTCGACTATGCTATCGGGTAATTGGCAAACTTGGGGAAATAGGCCGCCAGGGGCATTTACCGGGCAACCGAACGAGGAAGGAAGAGACGGCCGGCGTTCCGGCCATGATGACAATTTGAACGACGCGCAGGCGTCAAGTTACTGCTTCTAGGAAAACGACCAACCTGGGCTGCAAGGCCCTTGAAGCATCGAAGCGGTACTTGGACCGCGCTCCCGTCGAGGGAGCGTCGGCCAGGTGCCGTTCGATGCGCCCCTTGGTCGGGGTTCCTGGGGCGGCCTTGGTTCGGCGCTCCTTTTTTGGTTTGTTGGATTGACGTGAATGCCTCAAGTGGATAGGTGCGAGCGATGACGTAACTGGACGTTTCTGAACGCGGAATTATGGTAAAGGCAGAATCCATCAAGGTGCTCCTCGCACAATGGAAAGTCGGCGACCAACCGGCTGCGGAGAGGATATATCAGCTTTACTCCCAACGACTCTGGGCGCTGGCGAGGGCTCGAATTGACGCGAGACTTGCCCAGCGCGTGGGTGCCAGCGACATCGTGCAGTCTGCGTTCCAGTCGTTCTTTCGCCTAGCCAGAGACGGCGAAATCCATATTGACCACTCGGAATCAGTTTGGCGTTTGCTGGCAGCAATCACCGTCAACAAAGTGCGCCAACAAAAGGAGCGCCACAATGCCGCGCGGCGTCGTCGTGGCGCAGAGGTCCGCCTTGCAGACTTGAAGACTGATCCATCGGCATTCGCGCACACGCCGACACCCTTGGAGGGAGTAATCCTTGCAGACGAGCTAGAGACGCTCATTGCCCGGCTTGAGCCACCGGAGCCGGAAATACTCAGTCTGTGCTTGCAAGGGTTTACCCCTTCCGAGATCGCCCTGAAAGTCCATTGCTCCCGCTGGTCGGTTCGTCGGGTTCTCAATCGGATCGGTCACCAACTAGAACAACGCCTTGAAGATAATCCCTAGAAAAATCAATTCCATGCACCACAGCCGCATCATTTTCGGATTAACTGCTGGACAACCGGGTTTTCGCGGAGTTGTTACACGCAGCCGGAACGTGGCAGGTAACCACTATGACTCATCGCAGCCCCACCATTACAGGGGACGAGTTAGATGACCAGTCGTGGTCACTCCTTAACAAGTCGGTCTTCCGCTTTGAGGACGCTTGGAATGGAGGGGTGCGCCCGGACATTGGTGCATTCCTGCCGTCGTTGAACGGCATTCTGCGAGAGCGGGTCCTGGTCGAACTTGTCAAAGTCGATCAGGAAAACTGTTGGCGCGGGGGACTCCAACGGCTCCTTGAAGCCTACGTTTCGGACTGGCCTGAGTTGGGCACGAGGGAAGACACCCTCGTGGAACTCCTAAGTGCCGAATGCCTCACGCGATCAATCTTCGACAAACCCCCCAGCTTTCGAGAGCTTAGGTCACGCTTTCCGGTTTTGTGCGAACGGGTTCCGTTGGCCCGCCTTCGGGAAGAAGCCGACTGCGAGAGAACCCGCGCGGTTGAGTTGGCGGGTTCCTCGGCCGCACCCAGCGCTTGGTGGCCGGCCGATGCCTCACACAGCAGGCTAATCGGCGCGATTCCCGAGCATTATGACATTCGTGGTCTACTGCATCAACGGAGCAACGGAGTTGTCTACAAGGCATACGACCGCCAGCGCGCTCGTGAAGTCGCGATTGGCGTCTGCTACTGCGACCCGGCAGCCGAGCCTCTTGCCAGCGGACTCTTCCTGCGCGAGGCCCGGTTGAAAGCGGCAGAGCGTTCGCCTGCCAAGCAAGTCATTTACGATTTTGGGAAGGTGTCGGACATCTGTTATCTGGTTGTGCCCCTCGACAATGTTAAGCGGCGAAGTCGGGGCCAAGCACTCATTCCGCCCGGTCGGGCGCGAGGACCTTCTATGAGTCTATTGCAGGAAGAGCAAGTCATTCGAGGGACGTATGAGGTTGAAAGGCTCCTTGGAGAAGGAGCCTTTGCCGAGGTCTACCGCGTGAAGCACCGCTTTCTTGGCAGACAGGCAATGAAGGCATGACCATAGAAGAGACCGAGGAAATGCTCGGCGAAGCGCTGGTGCTGTCACGTATTGGCCACCCAAACATAATTCGGGTCTTCGACGCGAACACCACTGACACGTCCCGCGGCATGTGCGGCTTCTTTACAATGGAATACGTGGCAGGGGGTAGTCTGGAACGGTTCTGGCGTTCCCACGGAACTCGGTTCGTGCCAGTTGAGACAGCGATTGATCTTATTCGGCAGGTTTGCAGAGGCTTGGCCGTCGCGCACCAGGAGCAGCCACCGCTTGTCCACCGAGACATCAAGCCGCAAAACATCCTCGTTGGCTACGAACCTGACGGGCTGCGTGCCCGAGTGAGCGATTTCGGACTGGCGAAGCATGTTAATCCGCTGACTCTCCTGGCCAGCGCGCGAGGCACGCCATGCTTCAAGCCGCCCGAGGTCTTTGAAGACCCGCAGCGCGATTCATGCGCTGGAGATGTGTGGGCGATTGGATCGACACTGTACTTGTTGCTGACCGATCGGCTGCCATACGGCGACCTTGGCGAGACTGGAGCACTTGATCCCAAATGTCTTCAGCGTCCTCTCGCTCCTCCAAGTCGCCTGAATGTCCAAGTCGATGCGGACCTAGATTCAATCGTGGCACGCAGCCTTGCGACAAATCCGAAGGATCGCTACGCGAGTGCAGGGGCGATGCTTGAGGACTTGGCTGCGTGGAAGCCGCGCCCGTCCAAGGGATCGGCTCGCGCGCTGCCGGCGAAATCCTGGGAGGCGTCCAAAGGTGCGCTCGGAACATGGTCGCCAGGCAACCAGAGTGAGGCAAGAAAGATGATTGCGAAGGCTGTTGAGTTCTCGCGAAAGGCCAACGCTTTGAATGATGCCGCCGACTTGATGGAAGAAGCATTCAACAAGTGGCCCGATTTGCGGACTCAGTATGAGTACCAGTTGAAGCTATGGCGACGTGGCGTGAGCATGTAAGCGGAGTATCTTGCACGTATGGCTTCCCCGATGTTGTGAGTAAACGCGAACGCGGACAGTTACGAGCCTCCTAATTAGGCTTGGGTGAACATGGATACGCAAGTCAAGAACTACGTGATCGTGGACGCAAAGCCTGACCAGCACAATCTCGCCGAACTGGTGCGCAGCACGCTATCCGCGGCAAAGGAAGCTGGCTTGTGCCCGTGCCTTTACTTCTATTCGGACTTGTCGTGGGACTGTAAAGTATTGCGGCAAAACTTGGATCATCCGCTAATGGTCGATGCGTTTGCCGGAATGTACGTCTTACGAGTGAGCGCCCAAGAGTTTCGACTTCGTGCCCGCGACTTGGGATTCACCTGTGACTTTCCACCGGCACTGTTTCGACTTGATGACCAGGGAAAAATCGTAGGCCGAATTGACCCGAGAGGCTGGGGATTCAAGGGCACCCCGGAGAAAATGGCTGAAGCGCTCAAGCGGTTTTCCAGCGAGGAGGCGGGGCACAGGTCGGAGGTAAACACTCTTCCGGCGTCCCCCGCGCCAGCACCAACCAACGTCCAGGCTTCGCCATCAGCGTTGGTCGTGCGGTGCAGTTGCGGTAGCCGGTTACAGGTGCCACCGCAGTGGAGCGGCCGGCAGGTACAGTGCCCATATTGCCGTCGCACCTTGCAGGTTCGTGGTGGGCAACCGGCTCCCGCCACGCCGTTGCGCCCCGCACTGCCTAGTCCGACTCCAGCGACGGTGGCGACGAAGCCGAGCACCAACGGCGAGAAGTCCGGTGCTGAGGCCAAGAAACCTGGGGCTGATGGGGCTGAGGGCAGGAAGCCTGGGGCCGACGGCAAAAAGACTCGGGTTGACCGTCCCTCCCCGACAACGCCCGTCCCACCGGCTGTAGCCGCACGAGAGAAGAAGACCGTTCCAACACCCGCAAGCCCTCCGCCCAAGAGCGCCCCCGCCACCACTACCGCGGCCAAAGCCAAGCCATCCGAGAACAAACCAGCCAAGACCATCCCCTCTAAGAAGGCCAAAGAGCCGCATGAGGACCGCTCCGGCTCCGAGATTCTCCTGGAAGCAGCCACGCCAGCGGTGTATCGCGTCAATGCGTTTCGAGTGATAGGGATAGCAGTGGATGCCGGGGCTTGCGACGTTTCCAGGTATGCCGAAATGCTGAGGATGCAGGAGAGGTTGGGGATCGCCGCGCCGGTGCGACAAGGAGTTCTGCCATTGGCTCCGCTCCCCGATGCGATGGCGATCCGTGATGCGATGCAACGCTTGCACGATCCCGAGCGCCGCTTAGTGGATGAGTTCTTCTGGTTCTGGCCCCAGCAGTTCGGCCAGAGCAAGACGGACGAGGCGCTGCGGGCATTGACCGAGGGCAGCACCAAGACTGCCCATGATACCTGGCTTGCCGCGGAGCGGCAAAGCAGCGATGGGAATGTGTCGCGGCACAACCTTGCCGTGCTGGCCCACGTCACCGCGCTAGATTTCGAGCACCTTAGCGGGCAGCGGACGTTGACCGACGACGAAAGGCAGCAGCGCGATCAGTCTTGGGCCGACACTTTGCAGCGGTGGAAGGCACTTTTGGAGCACGAGGGTTTCTGGAGCAGGCTGTCGGCGCGGATACGCGATCTGACTGACCCGAGGCTCACTACGGGCACCGCGAGAAGATTTCGTAACTCTCTGCCATTGGCGCTTCTGTCGATCAATGCGCGACTGGCGGTCCACGCAGCGGAGCGAGAAGAGAGATCAGAGGCCGCACGCCACGTGACGATCATCCGGCAATCGGGGTTTCAAGAGAGCGTCCTTAACGAGGTCTTGAGACGCGCTGTTGAGCCTATTCGGCAACGAATCAAGTTGGCGTGTCAGGCGGCCCAGGCCAGTGCCGACGCCGAGCCGGAGCACGCCGACCAAGCGGCCCAACGGCTTCTGGGGCAGACCCGGCCCCTTCTGAACGTGCTCGACTCCGTTCTTGGAACTGGCCATCCGATACGCGACGGCGCGTATGATGAAGTTGCACTTACTGCGCTTCGCTCTCAGGTGGCCTTTGGAAGGAAGACTGAGAACTGGGAGGTCTCTTTGCAGCTATTGCGGCAAGCTCTACCGCTGGCAATCGGTCGGTCCGTGCGGTCCAACATAGAAGAGAATATCCGTATCGTCGAAGGTAACTTGCAGAACCGCCAAACCTTTGGAACCTGTTGGTTCTGCAAGACGCGCCGCCCGGACGATTCGGCCCAAATCGAAGCCCCAATGCACGGGAACGTTCGCCGACGAGTCGTAGGACGCGAATACATCCCCGGAGGTATTCGTACTAACTATCAAGTGACTTGGCAGCAGGCAACGGTCCGTATTCCGCGCTGCTGCGAATGCAAGAAGAACCACACGATGATAGGGAAATGGACCGCGTGCGTCGGGCTCCTGGGGATCGCCCTTGGTATCCTGGCAGTTGTTGCCGCAGGTTTGTATGCCGCTCGGGTTAATGCCGCCGGGGTTTCAGGTGGTGCGGGGGGACGTAACGGCCCACGGGGCGCTGCCCCGGTTGCCACGGTGAACCCTGGGAAAGTGGGACTGTCGCCTTCGGCTGGCAAGGGCAGAGCCCCATTTGCCCCCCCAATGTGGGCCGAAACATGGGCAAGCCTCCCGCCCGCGAACCGTTGCCGGGGGACCCGATTGTCGCTCTCGGGTTCTGTCTCCTTCTTGTGCTGTCTATCGGCGGCTTTGTCCTTGGGCATGTAATTGGAAAGGCGAAAGTGCCCTACAAGATCAAGGGCAGATCGCATTACGCGCAGTTCCCCAGGGTAAAGGAACTGCGCGCTCAGCGTTGGACGAACGGCCTAAAGCCCTCACAGGTGGAGCAAAACTCTGCTCCAATTGCATGACGCTCGATAAGAACACTACTGGGAAAGCAGTCTACCATGATGAAGCGCAATGACACAAGCACGAACACCACTTGCGGTGAGGGACGGCTTGGAACCATCTGGGCGGCCCTAAGGCAGTGGCGATTTCATAGCGAGTTTCGCATTGAACCACCGATTTACCCTCGGGAATTCCAAACGATCTTGAACGAGCTGATCCGGGCCTCAGAATCGCCCACGAGCGCGTCGGGGCAGCCGTCAACAGAACATGCCAACAGCCGTGTCTTGGCCCGGTTCCTTGCCGAGGTTGGAACGAATCTCTGGCGGCTGCGACTGAAGATGCTTCAACCGGGCACGGACCAGCCTCTTGAGGACATGCGCCGGCCGTACCGTCACGTGCAGTCGATGTGGGATACGCTGACACAAGAAGGCGTGGACATCCACGACCACACCGGTGAGATTGTTCCTGAGGGCGGCGTCTATGGATTGAAGGTTCTCGCCTCCCAGCCCACGCCTGGCGTCGGCCGTGAGATGGTGCTTGAGACCATCCGGCCGACAATTCGTTATCGCAAGCAGACTATTCAGATGGGCGAGGTGATCCTCGCCAAGCCGGACAATTCACCAAACGAAATAACGGCCGAGCCTGCGGCCGTCAGGAAAGACGATACGATTCCGCCCGCGTGAAGGGCAACATGCCCAGAGGACACGCAGGAGGGTAAACACCAATGGTCCGCACAACGATCGACTTCGGCATCCATCTCGGGGTTTGCAAGAGCCGCATCGCGGTTTGGAACGGCGCGGGCGTTGAGGTGTTCAAGAATGACGAAGGCTGCGAGTACACGCCATCGGCCGTGTGGATTGACAAGGGGAACAGATTGCATGTTGGCCGACAGGCAAAGCAACGGTTCTTCGACGATGAAGAGAACGCCGCGTGCGAATTCAAGCTGTTGATGGGCACGGCGGAGGAAAAGCTGTTCGCCCGCAGCGGCCGGAGAATGAAGCCCGAAGAACTGACCGCGTGGGTGCTAAAGGAGTTGAAGGCCATTGTCCGGCGGCGCTCTGGCGAGGAACCCACAGCGGCGGTAATTACCGTTCCGGCGGATTTCGAGCTGCTGGCCTGCAAGGCTACCGAGCAGGCCGCACGGTTGGCGGGGTTCACTTGCAGCCCCCTGCTGCAAGAGCCTGTCGCCGCGGCATTGGCCTGCGGCTGTGCCAGTAGTGACGATAAGGTCTTTTGGCTGGTCTATGACTTTGGCGGTGGCACGTTCGACGCGGCCGTGATCCACATGCGTGATGGACAGCTTCAAGTCGTGAACCACGGGGGCGATAGGAACCTGGGGG
>JBEKZQ010000152.1:0-13046 GCA_049509675.1 Thermoguttaceae bacterium
GCGGGCGCCGGGCAAGCGGTCGGAACCGACGATGTTCTCGATGATCGGCATCATGAAGTCGCTGCAGGCCTCGATCACGCCGCCGCCCAAGACGATCACGCCTGGGTCCAGCAGGTGCCGAACCGTCAAACAGGCGTAACCCAGCACTTCCGACGCATGGCGAACGACTTCCGTGACCAGCGGGTCTTGTGCTTCCAGGGCCCGGCGGATGGCGCCGCTGCGGATGACGCTTAAGTCACCGTGGTTCAGTTCGCTGAGGATGCTGGTTCGGCCGGCATCCAGGGCCTGGCGGATGTCGCGCTCGATGGCGGTACGGCTGGCCAGGGCCTCCAGGCAGCCGTGGTTTCCGCAACCGCACAAGGGGCCGCCAATCTGCATGACGATGTGCCCGATCTCGCCGGCCGACTCCCGTGCCCCGCGCCAAAGCTTGCCTTTCTGCACGAATCCGGCCCCGATGCCGGTGCCCACCCAGATGCCCAGGGCACTGCGCGCCCCCCGGGCCGACCCCAGCCATTTCTCGCCCAAGGTACCAAGGTTGCCGTCGTTTCCCACCGCCACCGGCGCGTGGAAGCGGGCTTCCAGATGGGCCCCGATCGCCACTCCCGTCAGACTCATGTTGGGCGTAACCACGATCCGAGCCGCATCCGGATCGACGACGCCCGGCACGGCCACGCCCACGGCCGTCAGATCGCCGGCCCTGATATCGGCCTGCCTCAGGACGTTTTCCATCACCTCCTCGATGACGGCCAAGACGCGCTCCGGTCCGCCGCTGCGGGGAGTGGGTTGCCGATCGCGCTCAAAAATCCCACCCGATTCGTGGACCAGTGTGGCCTGGACCTTCGTGCCGCCGATGTCCACGCCCAGGTAAAGTCGCTCGTTTTCCACTTTTGTGAGTCCTCCCAAGCACAATCCTCGCTTGCGCGTCGGGCTTCCCTGCGGGAACGCCCAACAGAAGTCTGAATCGCAAGCGAGGGTACAGTCGCCCGTACACGGCTACCCATTGGCAGTATAGATCGCAGGCGGGAGAATCTCCAGCCCCTCAACGCTTGGAATCGCGCGAAGGCTGATCTTTCCGCTCGCGAACGAGGATTTCCCCCACCAAGCCGCACACGGCGAAAAACGACAGCGTGAGGACGATTTGCGTCAGTTCCAGAGGCATGTGAAGGGGGCCGCGGCGTGAAAGTGGTTGCGTCTACACCTGTCATCGGCCGCGCGGCCGCCGCAATTTCACTGCCGGTTCCCGGTGCCGCCCAGGCCGGAGAATCCGAGGGCCTTACCCAGCCGGAAGGCTCTTCCACAATGAGGCGTTGCAATTTTGAGATTTGCTATCTGTGATTTCCTCTGGCGCCTCATGGAGCACCAATCGGGCACAATCCGTCCAAATTCATATTGCACAAATGCACTTTTTATGATAGTGTACGCATGTGCATTAACGATGCGTTCGATTCATGCTCTTGTCGCGGGAGGGAGAGAACCATGATTGCGACACCGATCGTCGAAGAAATCCGCGGATTGCTGGCCGAGGGCCGACTTTCGCAACGCAAGATTGCCCAGCGGTTGGGGATCAGTCGCGGGACGGTCAATGCGATCGCGCAAGGGAAGCGTGCGGACCGTCCATCCGATCAAGATTGGCACGGCGGCTTCCCCTACCCAGCGGGGGTGCCGCAACGTTGTCCGGGCTGCGGCGGGCTGGTGCAGATGCCCTGTCTGCTTTGCCACATACGCGCGCTGAAGGGAAAGCGACGCTGAAGCGTCCCTGCCGCCCCCTGCCCCTGGCCGTCGACCGGTGTTAAGATTAAAGGTTCCCCGGTCGCAGCTTTGCCGGGGCGCACCCCCCCTTCGCTACCGGAACCGCCAAGAATGCCCATCGACGCCTATTCCCTTTGTCCGGGTGGCACCGGCAAAAAAATCAAGTTCTGTTGTGCCGATTTTGTCCCGGAACTGGAAAAAATCTTCCGCATGCTGGAGGGCGAACAGCATCTGGCGTGCCTGCGGCACATCGAGCACCTTCAAGAGCGTGGGGAGCAGCGGGCCTGTCTGCTGGCGATCAAGGGCGAGCTGTTGCGGCTGACCGACCAGTTCGAAGCGGCCGAGGCGAACGCCGCGGCCTTCCTCGAACGTTTTCCCGACAACTCGCTGGCCTGGGCCGAGGCAGCCATCCTCACCGCGGTGAGCCAGGGCGGCCGGCCGGCACTGGACAAACTGCAACGTGCCGTCGCACTGGCCGACGGGCAGATGCAACCGCGCTTGTACGAGGCGCTGGGCATCGTGGCCGAGATCCTCATCCACGAGGAGGATTGGCTCGCCGGCCGCGCCCTGTTGCACTTGCAGTTGGCGCTGACGCAGGACGATCAGCGGCCCATGACGCTTCTGATGCGGCTGAACCGTTCGGAGAGCATTCCCCTCTTGATGAAGAGCGAGCGGCCGCTGGGAACCGCGGCGGAAGTGGCGGGCAACGACCGGCTTCAGGCCGCCTTGGCGCCGTTGGCGCAGGCCCGCTGGCAGGAAGCGGAGGAGAAGCTGGCGACCCTGGCGCAAGAAAGTCCCGAGGCGGCGGCCGTTTGGCGGAGCCTGGCGATGGTCCGCACCTGGCTGGCCGACGATGAAGGGGCGATCCTCGCCCTGCGGAAATTCGCGGTCCTGGCGGCCCCCTCGGAAGACGCCGTCGAAGCGGAAGCCTTGGCCATGATGCTGGACGACAACCCGTTGGGCGACAGCCTCGACCTGCTGCGCCTGACGTGGACCGTCCGCGACGCCGAACGGTTGCAAGAGGCCTTGCTCTCTGACCGCCGCGTGATGCAGGTGCCGTTCAACCCGGCCGACTTGGCCGGGGAAGACGCGCCGCCGCCGCGTGCCATCTTTTCACTGCTGGACCGTCCGCTGGCGGAAAACGGCGCGGGGCTCTCGCTGCACACCGTGCCGCGGCTGATCTGCCAAGCCCTCCTGTTCGGCAAGCAGACCGACCGCGAGGCGCGGTTCGAGGCGATCGGGCTCTCCGCCGCAGACCGGGAGCTGGCCACCAGGCTGCTGGGTGAAATCGGCGGCGAAGCGATCGCCGCCGATCCGGCGGCAGAGGTCATCGGCAAGACTTCCGCCAGCCACCATTTGCTCCTGCGCCAATGGCAGATGCCGCGCGACGTTTCGCGCGAGCAGTTCGATGCCCTGGTGCGCGAGCACCGGCAGGAAGCTTTGCTGGAGAAGTGGCCCAGTCTGCCGTTGGGGATCCTGGACGGCAAGTCGCCCAGCGAGGCAGCGGCCGATCCGGCACTGCACGTCCGACTCCTGGCGGCAATCTTGTTGCTGGAGCACTGGCAGGAGCACGGCGCTGCGGCCTACGACTTCAACCAGTTGCGAAGCCGGCTCGGGTTGCCGCTGCTGGAGCCGATCGATGCGGTGGACGCCGCAGGCGTAGAGCAGTTGCCGCTGGTTCGGCTGTCGCGCGTGTCGCTGGAGAACCTTTCGGACGAGGCCCTGGGCGCGGCACTGCGACGTGCCTTGATGTTCGCCGCCCGGGAAGCCATGCGGAAATTCGCCCAGGCCATCGTGGACCGGCCCAGTTTTGCCGACCGGCCGGAACAGACCCGGGCCTACAGCGTCTTGGCGCAAACGGCCGAGAACTTCGAGCAGGCGCTGGCGCACTTGGAGCAGGGTCGCAAGGCGGCGGAAGTGGCGGGTCGCTCCTGCGCCGCGTGGGACCTGATGGAGTTGCCCTTGCGTTTCGGCCGCGGCGAAGTGCGCGAGGCGCAGCGCTTGATACAACACCTGCAACAGCGGCACCTCCGCGAGCCCGGGGTGGCCGAGGCCGTGACCCAAATCCTGGTCGAGGTGGGCGTTCTCCGGCCCGACGGCACTCCCGCTCACCCCATGGGAGGCCGCGAACCGCCGCCCGGCGCCGTGCCGCAGGAGCCGGCCGCGGCCCCCGGCAAGATCTGGACCCCCGGCAGTGAAGAGTCCGGCGGCGGAAAATTGTGGACTCCCGAGTGAGAAGCCCATCTTGGAGATCTGCTGCCCATGACGCGCCGCATCGAAATCTACGACACCACGCTCCGCGACGGCTCGCAAGGCGAAGGCATCAGCTTTTCGCTGCAAGACAAGCTCGCCTTGAGCCAGCGGCTGGACGGCCTGGGCTTCGATTATCTCGAAGGCGGCTATCCCGCCTCCAACGAAAAGGACTTCCAGTATTTCCAGCAAGTCAGCGCCTTGGGGCTGAAGCACGCCAAGGTCTGTGCCTTCGGCATGACGCGCCGCAAGGGATGTCCGGTCCAGCAGGATCAAGGCCTCAAGGCCCTGCTGGAGTCCGGCGCGGCGGCAATTACGCTGGTCGGCAAGGCATCGGTTTTTCAGGCCCGCGAAGTCTTGCGGACCACGCCGGACGAGAACCTGGCCATGATCGCCGAGAGCGTCGGCTACCTCGTGACCGCGGGCCGGGAAGTGATCTTCGACGCCGAGCACTTCTTCGACGGCTGGAAGGGCGATGCGGATTACGCCCGCCGAACCCTCCTCGCCGCGGCGGAGGCCGGGGCACGCCTGTTGGTCCTGTGCGACACCAACGGCGGCAGCATGCCGGAGGAGATCGCCGCGATGACGCGGGCCGTGGTGGCCGCCACCCCGGTACGCGTGGGAATTCACTGCCACAACGATTGCGACCTGGCGGTGGCCAACAGCTTGGCCGCCGTCGACGCCGGCGCCGTCCACGTGCAGGGCACGATCAACGGATTCGGCGAACGCTGCGGCAATGCCGACCTGATCGCCGTGGTCGCCAACCTGGCACTGAAGAAGCAGGGTTACCAGGTGCTGGCCCCCGACGCCTTGCCGCATCTCACCGAGTTGTCGCGCTTCGTCTACGAGACAGTGAACATGAACTTTCGCCCGCAGCAGCCGTTCGTGGGCAAGAGCGCCTTCGCCCACAAGGGCGGCATGCACGTCAGCGGCGTGAGCCGCGTAGCGGCCAGCTACGAGCACATCGATCCCCAGCAGGTCGGCAACGAGCGGCGGGTGTTGGTGAGCGAACTATCGGGCCGTTCCAACCTCATGGCCCTGTGCGGGCGGCACAACATCCCGCACGATCCGAAACTCATGGACAAGATCCTGGCCCGCGTCGTCTCCATGGAGAACGCCGGCTACCAGTTCGAGGCGGCGGACGGCTCCTTCGGGCTGCTGGTGCGGCGCTGCATGGGCACGTTCCGGCCGCATTTCGAGCGCCTGCACTACCACGTGAACGTGGAGACGGCCGCCGACGGCAAGATCCGCACCGAGGCCACGGTCAAGATCCGCATCGGCAGCGAGATCCGCCATGAGGTGGCCGAGGGCGACGGTCCGATCAACGCCCTGGACGCCGCCATGCGGAAGGCCCTGAACGGCAGCTTTCCCCGTTTGCGGAAACTGCACCTGGTCGATTACAAAGTGCGCGTGATCAACTCCGAGGCGGCCACGGCCGCCGGCGTGCGCGTGGTGGTCGAGAGTCAGGACGAAGACGCGGTGTGGGGCACCGTGGGCGTCAGCGAAAACGTCATCGAGGCCAGTTGGATCGCCCTGGTGGACAGTTTTGAGTACAAGCTGTATAAGGATGAGGATGGACCTACCCAAGCAATATGAACATGCCACCGCCCAGGACCGCTGGTATCGGTTCTGGGAGGATCACAACTATTTCCATAGCGCGCCGAATCCCCACAAGAAGCCCTATGCGATCGTCATCCCGCCGCCCAACGTCACCGGCGCGTTGCACCTGGGCCATGCCCTGAACAACACCCTGCAAGACATCCTCATTCGCCAGAAACGCATGCAGGGCTTTGAGACCCTGTGGATGCCCGGCACCGACCATGCCGGCATCGCCACGCAGGCGGTGGTCGAACGCCGACTGTTGGCGGAAGAAAAGCTTTCCCGCCACGTACTGGGCCGCGAGGGGCTGGTCCAGCGGATCTGGCAATGGAAGAACGACTACGAAACCCGCATCCTCGGCCAGCTCAAGGAGATGGGTTGTAGCTGCGATTGGCAGCGGACCCGCTTTACGCTCGATCCGGTCTGCGCCCGGGCCGTGCGACACACGTTCTTCCGCCTGTTCCGCGAGCGGTTGATTTATCGCGGCAAGCGGCTGGTGAACTGGGACACCATGCTGCAGACGGCCGTGAGCGACGACGAGGTTTTTCACGAGACCGTGGCCGGCAGTTTCTGGTACTTCAAGTACCCGGTCATCGAGCCGCGGCCCGGGGAGCCGAAGTTCGTCACGGTGGCCACCACCCGGCCGGAAACCATGCTGGGCGATACGGCCGTGGCCGTGCATCCCGATCCGGCCTGTGCCCTGGAGAAGGCGGAAGCCGAGTTGAGCGAGCGCCTGGCGGCCGCGCCGGCCAAGGAGAAAGCCGAGATCCAGGCCCAGCTCGACGACGTCCGCCAGCGCCGCCAGGCGATGCTCGGCGATCTGATCACCCTGCGCGACATGGCGCACGCCGGCCGCAAAGTGCTCTTGCCCCTCTTGGAGCGAGAGATTCCCCTGGTGGCCGACGTCTGGGCCAAGCCGGAACTGGGCACGGGTTGCGTCAAGATCACTCCGGCCCACGACGCGAACGACTATGAGGTCGGCCTGCGGCAAGGCCTGCCTATGATCAACGTGCTGAACCTGGACGGCACGCTCAACGAGGCCGCCGGCCCTTATGCGGGCCAAGCGGTCATGGTGGCGCGCAAGAACGTCGCGGCCGATATGGAACAACAAGGACTGTTGGCCCGTGTGGAGGACCGCCAGATCGATCTGGCCCATAGCGATCGCTCCAAGACGCCGATCGAGCCGCTGCTGACCGACCAGTGGTTCGTCAAGATGGAGCGGCTGGCCCAGACGGCCATGGACGCCGTCAGCGACGGCCGCGTCAAAATCATTCCCGAGCGCTATACCAAGGGCTATCTCGACTGGCTCGGCGAGAAGCGCGATTGGCCCATCAGCCGGCAGCTTTGGTGGGGACACCAGATTCCCATCTGGTATTGCAAGACGGCCGCCGAAACCGACCTGCAAGAGGCCTTCGCCGGCCGCGACGACGTGGTCTGGCAGCGCGACGAGCAGTTGAGCCAATGGCTGATCTGCGCCCGGGAAGAAGATCTGGCCGAGGACGCCGTGCCGGGCCATCGCCTCACGCGCGAACAGGACGTGCTGGATACCTGGTTCAGTTCCGCCTTGTGGCCCCATTCCACGCTGGGATGGCCGGAGGAAACGCCCGAGCTCGACTACTACTCTCCGACCGACGTGCTCATCACCAGCCGCGACATCATCACGCTCTGGGTGGCCCGGATGGTCATGATGGGATTGTTCAACCGCGGGCAGATTCCGTTCCGCGAGGTGTTCATCCATCCCAAAATTCTGGACGCCTACGGCGAAGGGATGTCGAAGAGCAAGGGCAACGGCGTCGACCAGCTCGACGTGATCGAGAAGTTCGGCGCCGACGCGCTCCGCTTCGGCCTGGCCTTCCTGACGACCGAGACGCAGGACATCCGCATGCCGGTCGAGTTCGAGTGCCCGCATTGCGGCGCACTGGTGGAGCAGACCAAGGAGAACCGCGTCCGGCCGCGGATCAAGTGCAAGGGCTGCGGCAAGGAGTTTTCCACGCAATGGGCCGAGAAGCCGGCCGATAAGGACCTGCCCCGCGGGGCCGTGGTCAGCGACCGCTTCGAACTGGCGCGGAACTTCTGCAACAAGCTGTGGAACGCCGCGCGGTTCTCGCTGATGAACCTGGAGGGCTACCAGAGCGGCCCGGTGGCCGACGCCGAGTTGCTGCTGGAGGACCGCTGGATCCTGAGCCGGCTGGCGACGGTCACCGGCGAGGTGACCGCAGCGCTGGCCGAATACCGCTATGCCGACGCGGCCCGGGCGCTGTACGGCTTCGCCTGGGACGAGTTTTGCAGTTTCTATGTGGAGATGGTCAAGGCCCGGCTGGGCGACGCGCAATTGCGGGCGACGGCGCAGCGCGTCCTGGCCCACACGCTCGACACGCTGCTGCGGCTGCTGCACCCGATGGTGCCCTTCGTCACGGAGGAGGTTTGGCAATTGCTGGCCGCGGTCGCCCCGCAACGTGGCATCGACAGCATTGCCCCGGCAGCCCCGAGCATCATGATCGCGCCTTGGCCGCAGGTCGATGCGGGCCGCCGCGATGCCGAGATCGAGGCCCGCTTCGCGCGGTTCCAGGAAGTGTTGCGGGCGGTGCGCGACATCCGCGGCCGGCAAAACGTGCCGCCGCGAAAGCAGATCGACTTCGCCGTGCGTTGCGATGCGGCGACGGCCGAGCTGTTGCGACCTATGCAGGCATATTTCCTCTCCATGGCCGCCGCGCGGCCGACCGCCTGGGGTCCGCAGGCGGCGGCCCCGGCCTGGAGCGCCGACGTGGCCTTGTCCGGCATGGAAGTCTTCGTCGACCTGGCCGACCTGATCGACATCCCCGCCGAGATCCAGCGCAAACGCCAGGAGGTGGCCAAGCTCGACGGCCTGATCGTGGCCAAGCGGAAGAAGCTGGAGAATCAGAACTTCCTGGCCCGGGCCCCGGCCGCCGTGGTCGAGAGTGAGCGCAGCAGTCTCAAAGAGTTGGTAGACCAGCAGACGGCCGCCGCCGCGATGCTTCAGCGGCTGGTTGCAAAAGCATGAACCGCGCGTATTGGATTTTGTGGGGACCGAGCCGCCGGGACCTGCTCGCCACAGCCAGAATCCAGAATAAGGACTGGACGCGACAAACGAGGGTCGCTAGCATGGGGCAATGGACAATCGCGTACAGATTCATGGCTGTGACGCCTTGACCGCCCTCAAGGGAGTGGAGACTGCTTCTGTCCAGGCATGCATCACTTCCCCGCCTTTCTACCTTCTGCGGCGGTACGGAACCTCCACGACTTGGCCAGATGGGTGGAAAGGCGAATTGGGCCACGAGCCGCACCCCAATGGGTTCGTTGCTCACCTGCTGGACGTGTTCGACGAGGTTTAGCGTGTGCTCAAGAATGACGGCGTGTTGTGGGTCAACCTCGCCGACACTTACAACAACAAGCAGGGCAAGAAGGGCACCACCAACGCCCCGGACGGGAGCAACGGCAAATACGGCAAGGGCGGGCGTCGATACGCTGAAGACTTGCGGAAACAGCCCGAGTTCTTCAAGCATTATGTGCCCGGCATCGCCCACAAGTCGGAGATGGGTGTCCCGCTCAGGTTCCACCTTGCCATGACGGACTCCGACTTCCGCCGCTTCATCGGCGCGAGGGACGGGCCTCAATGGATTTGTCGGCGCACCGTCATTTGGGCCAAGTCCCTGGTCAACGTCCAAACGCAGGCGGCGGAAGGCAATGCGATGCCGGAGCCGACGCGCGACCGAACGTCCCGCAACTACGAGTTTCTATTCCTGTTCTGTAAACAGCCGAAATACTTCTTTGACAGGACCGCCATCGACGTGCCGGCACGGTCCAGCAGCAAGCCTGGCGAGATGGCCAACGCCGGGTCCGTGTGGGAGTCCGAAGACCCCTCAATATCGAACGGGGTGATTCGCCTGAACGCCGAGGCGTCACCTTACCGCCACGTCGCCATGTGGCCGCGGGAACTGGTCAGGCAGATGTTGCTGCCGGCGACCCGCGAGGGGGATTCTGTCCTTGATCCGTTCGCAGGGAGCGGGACCACGGGCGAGGTCGCATTGAACTTTGGCCGGAAAGCGATCCTGATTGAGTCCTCTCAAAACTGCAAGGAAACCTTGCAACACCGAATAGGCCGAGTCAAACAAAGATTGTTCTGAGATTGTTCTGACGAAGACCATATTGCCACGGAGGGCAACTCATGGCGAAAGCATCGCCGTTTGGACAGGCATCACGGATGAGGGCCGCACGCGCAATCACCAGCCAGTGCCCCAGATCACTGACCAGCGTTTGCTCGTCCAGGCGGTTGCCGTCAGTTGCAAGCAGCACTCAGCCCCCAATGACAATCGCGATCTCTTTTTCCGTCAACCCGTACAGGCGATATACGATAAGGTCGATCAGGTCGTCCGTGTTGGCGATTTTCGCCTCGAGCGGCTCCAGTTTCCCCATGCTCGTTGCGTACTCTCGCGCGATGGACTCCTGCGCTGTGCGCGAACCGGGGTCAATGGAGAGCCTCCGGTGGTTCTGAGAGAGCACATGCAGGACCGTCTCGATGGAATGCTCATAGTAGGTGAAAAGCTTTGTCCTGTTACTCAGTGTCGCAACGTCCGCACCGACTTTCCGCTGCAACCAGGTGATAAAGCCGTCGGCCTCCCTCCTCTTAAGCCTGTTCAATTGGACCATTCGCTCTGCCAGCAGTGCCAAGAGGTCGTGGATAACGTCGCAGCGCTCCGGGGTCGCGTTAAGTTGCTCCTCGACGTGGTCTAGCACAGCCTCCGGATTCCCGCTTGAGAGATATGCGTCAACTGCCTTCTCCCCGTACTTTATCGCTCGCGCTCGCTTCGCGTCAGGCGTTGAGAATTCTACATGGCGTAGGGGCAGGTACTTAAGGTACTCTCGGTACTCGATGTAGCCCCCGCGTATTGCGATGGCCTCAAAGAGGAGCTTGTAGTACCAGTCAAGATACTTTGAGTTCAAAAGGGCGCTTACGTAGTGCAGTGAGTAGTCCATCCCCTCCTTGGGAACCAGGCCGTAAATCGTGTTCAGCGGGTAGTAGTACCCACCATCATTTCCAAAGTCCGGCACCGCTGTGAGCGCCGGCGCAATTCGCTTAATGAGAATTTTCTGGTTTTCGAGGACTTCCACTGATTTTGGATTGTAGAGCTCACCCGGCAAGTAATGGAGCCAGGAACCCTCCCAGGCGATCGAATAGCGTGACAGGTTCTCGCCATCTAACATCCGCCTGCACTCGGCCCTTAGTGCGGGAGGTGACGAGTGGTACTGAGCCTCATCCAGCACGAGTCGCTGCCGCTTCGCTGCGCTCCCAATCCGTATGCACTGCTCAATTTCAAACGCGACGCCAAGGGCGGACGAAACCTTATCCACGCGCTTTATCGAAGCCCACAGGTCATCCGATAACCGAAGACAGAACACGTGCTCAGGCGTCTCTCGGAACCGCGTTTGCGGTATTTCAAGCGTGCGCACGACCTCCGGGTCGCGCCGAGTAATGGCCTCGGGTTCATCCGGCGGGACTTGAACGACGACCAGCTTGTGGCCGGATGCGGGGAGGGATTTCGTAAGAATCGGGAGGCACGGGTACGTTGTCGGATCAGGAAACACGCGGCACTGCGACACGTCAACGATGGACGCAATCTGAGTTCGCTCCAGCAGGATTTCCCTTAGAGGTCTGCCATTCGCGTATATCGCGAACTTGATCGGTTGGATGAAACCAAACTTCCCTCCCGATTTCAAAAGCGACAGGGCGCGTTCAGTGAATGTTATGTATAGATCAAACCGCCCACTCGCGGTCTCGAATCGCGACAGCAGGTAGTCTCGCAACTCAGCCTCGATCTTCGTGACGTTCACATAAGGCGGATTGCCGAGAGTAGCGTCAAATCCCCTCTCTTCTTCAGATTTGAAACCACGTGCATCGAAAAACGCCTCCGGAAACTCCAGTTCCCAATGGAAGAATCGGTTGCGATTGCGGCACGCGGTTTCTTGCGACTGTCTGAACCATTCCTGCTCGCACAGTCTCTGCCAGCTCCCGTCCGCGCCCCGCAGCGCACCGACCGCTTCCTCATACTGTTCAGCGCTGACGCGAACGCCAAAGAGTGGCGCCAACCAACAGTTGGCAACGGCGCGGAACTTGTCGCGGTCCGCGTCCATTACTCGATACCACTCGTCCTTACTGCGCTGCGACTGAACGTCTCCGCCCGGCAAGTCCCCGATTTTGCGGAACGTGTCCAAGAACGACTGAATATGCGCGAGTTTGAAGATCTCAGTAAAGGCAAATCGGGGTTGCGAGCTGTTGCGGTTGTTCTGGCGGCCTGCGGCGTTCAAGCGAGGTGGCTCCTTCATTAGGTCGTCCTGAATGGTCGCACCGACCAGGCTGTTTCCATACCGAAGGTGATGATCCAAGAACGACAGAGCCTTGTCCTTCGAAACGGTATGCAGCCACAGGGAAAGCTTGGCCAACTCGACCGCTAGCAGGTTGAGATCGACGCCGTACAGGCAGCGTTCGACGACGCGTCGCTTGTAGTACGCCTGCGCGTTGTCGCCGGCGGCTTGAGGCGCTTGAAGGTTCGGATCGGTTGCCATAGCCATACTGAGGAAGTCTGCAGCGCCGACGAGGAAATGCCCGCTTCCCATCGCGGGGTCCAACACGCGGAGCGACAAGTAGGGCTCCAAGAGCCGCTGCTTCTGTTCATCGATTTGCCGATCAAGGTCGGCGATGTCGCGTGCAACGCCCGCCGCCTGTCCCTGTTTTCCCTTTCGCTCGAACTGTCGGCGTTTTCGCCCTAGGTATGCGATCTGTTTTTCGACGCTGGGACACAGCCGGGCTACCTGCGCAGAGGCACCCTCCGTCAGCGGACCGACCGTGTTCTCGACGATGTAGTCAACAATGTACTTGGGCGTGTAGTAGCTCCCCGTCGACCTGCGCTCTCCGCGGTCGGTGACCAAGTAGACCTCGCCCTGTTCCAGCGTGCGGGGTGATTGGCCACGCACGGGTCGCGGGTTCGGCACCTGTTTGGCAGGCTTGAATACTGGCTTGCCGTCCTCCAGTTGTTCCACCAGCGTTTCCGACGCGACGTGTGGCTGAAGTTCAAGCAGCCCCTCGTATATGCTCCCCAGGTGCTGAACTTCAAGTGTCGCATAGTCCACGTCGCTCAGTCCCGGCTCGTCCCATCGCTCGCGTTTGTAGGCCAACCGATCGATGGCCTCGGCCAGGAACCGGTCGCCGATTTCCCATCGCCTTTCGCTCGGTTGAGGAGTATGTGCCAAGTGGGGATATCGCTCGGGCTTGAACAACCCGCCGTTATAGGTGGGGATTCCGACGTCGCCTCCCGGATCGTCGATCAACTGGAATAGGTTCGTCAGACCGCCCCAAACGGTCCGTCCCGCGGCGAGATACGTCTTCCCCTGCCGCAGGTGCTGGTTGATCTCGCGATGCAATCGGTACAGGC
>JBEKZQ010000153.1:0-13017 GCA_049509675.1 Thermoguttaceae bacterium
GCGCTGGGCATGGCCTGGCCGCAGCCCGGCTGGATCATGACCGTTGGCGCGGTCAACGCAGCCGTGCTCGCCTTGGCCGCCTTCCGTTGGCGATTGCCGGCCCTCCATGCAGGTGCGATCGCATGCCTGGCCCTCGCCTATCTCACGGCCTTCCACCGCCTGGCCGGCCACCTGTCCGGGCTCGACCTGTCCGGGCTCGAACTACTCCAGCGGACCATCAGTGCCCAAAGCGGCACGGCCCTGGCAGGACTGTTCCTCGTGCTGGCGGCGGTTTCAGAACTGCTCGTGCGGCTCGGTACCCGCCGGCATGGCGTGATGTACATGGGCGGATCTGCCGTGGCTGCCGTCGCCGGCTTGTCGCTTGTCACCGTTCATGGCGTACAAAACGGCGCGGCCGACGCCCTGCGTGCGGCCGTGCTCTACTCCATCTACGGCGCCGGTTGCCTGGCGTTGGTGCGACGCTGGCGTCGCCTGGAACTCAGCTATCTCGGCCTGGCACTCGTGACGACCGCCCCGCTGTGGCTGCTCGCCTGGCATCAGGCAACACTGCGGCCCGGGGCGTTCGGGGCCACGGTGCTCGCCGCCGAGGCCCTGGCGATGACAGCCGCCGCCGGCCTGCTCGGCCGCCTCTACGGCGGTCCCTGGCTGGACCTGTTGGCCTCCGCCTCGGCGGAAACGGCCTGGCCTAAAGACGTCTTCCGCGGCATTTCCCCCCTTTACCGTATCCCATTGGCTCACGTGGGTGAAGCGATTGCCATCGTCGCGCTGATCCTGGCGATGGCGACCGGCAGATCGCAGCCGCCGGCTCCGGGCGTAACAGCCGCATGCCTCGCGGCCGTTTACGGCCTGCTGGCGTGGTTGTACGTCTCGCCCTGGCGGACATGGACGGCTTCGCTCGCGGCCTTGGCCGGGGCCGTTCATACTCTGTGGTTCAGCGAGCCGGGCTACTTCGCGCAACCGTGGATGCTCGCGCTGTTGGCGCACGGCAGCGTGGCCCTTGCGGCCGCACTGCTGGCCGACCTTTGGGCCGCACGCACCGCCGACGCGAACCTCATCGCTGCGGTCCGGCGAGTGCTCGCCGAGCCCTTGGCCGGCTCGGCGCTGCTCTCGTCCGGCCTGGCCACGGCCCTGCTGGTCTCCTTGGCCGGGGCCACGGCCGTCTCGATGGCCGTAATCCTCTTCTGGCTTGCGGTCCTTTGGCTTGTCCTGGCATGGCGCCGGCGCAGCGCGGCCTTGCTGGCCGCGCACCAAGTTGTCCTTGCGCTGGCGGCGATCGCCGCCACGACCGCCTGGCTTGAGCACGTGGGCCGGATCGTCGAAATCGGCGACGTGCCGGGCGACCCCTGGAGCCTCCAGGTCTACGGCAATGTTCTGGCCGGACTTTCGCTGGGCTGGATCGTGGTGCGCATCGTGCTGCGACGCCGCGCCAGTCGCGTCGCCGCGCCGGCTTTGTCCCAGTGGAGCACGCTGCTGCAAAACCCCGTGAGCGTCGACCACGTCGTCCGCCAACTGGTGGTCGTGGGCCAACTGGTCTTGGCTACGGCCTGCCTGTGGCCCGAGGTCTGGCGAGAACTCGATACCGGGGCCACGGTCGGCAATTCCCTGGCGGCCGCGACCTTCGGGCTGCCGGGCTGGACCCTCGCCGCTCTGCTGGCGCTGATGTTCATTGCCGCGCTATGGGAACACTGGCGAAAAGAAGAACTCGTGGGCGCCCTCTTCTGCGCGGCCACGATCCCTTGCCTCGTCGCCGGCCAGTTCGTGGGCAGCGTGGCGGTCGCGTCGGCACTGCGCTGGGGCCTGGCCGTCGTGCTTCTCACCCTGTCGGCGGCGGTGTGGCAGCGCAAACAACTGCGGGCGGCAAGCCGCCTGGCCTTGGCCCGCGTGACGCTCGGCGCCGCCGGGCCGCGTCTGGCCCGGACCGTGCTGATCGCCACCACGGCTCTGCCCGTGCTGGGGCTGACGCTGGCCGCCGCGGCGCTCGAGATCGGCGGTATTCGGCCGGGAGGACCGGCGACGACGACGTTCTTCGCCCGCCTGGGACCGAGCGTGTCGCACCTCGTGCCGCTGGTGCTGGTCATCGCGGCCTTCGTGGGCCATGCCCTGCGCGAGCGGTCGGCGGGCTACGCCTTCGCCGCCGGGCTGGTTCTGGAAATGGCCGTGATGCTCGGTTATGCCCTGCACGCGAAGCAGCACGACGTGGAGTTCCTGGTGGCCCTGCTGCAATACGCCGCGATCACCGCCGCGCTGTGGGCCATTGCGTGGTTGCTCGTCCGGCGGCGGATCGTTCCGTGGCAGCAAGGGCGAAAGGCCGCCGAAAGCATCTTGTTGGGCCTGCAGATCGGCATGGCCATGGTCGGCAACGCGATTGTGCTCGGCTGGGCCGTGCTCGTGCTCGCGATTGCACCCCTTGCCTTGCACGGCTGGAGCATGGCCGCCGGGCTGCCCGCCGGCTGGATCGCCCTGGCGCTGCCGCTGGTGGCTATGCGACTGCGCGGTCGCATGCATCCCGACGTGGTCGGGCTGTTCGGCATGGCCGCCCTGGGCCTGCTGGCATGTACGATCCGCGGCATTAGTCACTATTGGGGTTATGAGCTGGAACCGATCTGGGGCTATCGCACGTTGATGCTCGGCTGGGCCACGTACGCGCTGATGGTGGTGCTGGCCGCATGGTGGGCCGCCACGGTCCGCACGCTGCCCGGGGCCGCAGGGCCGCCGCAAGCGCTGCTGCGCATGGCCGCCGTTTGGGTCCGCGTGGCCGCGATCCTGGCGGTCGTGCTGGGGCTGAAGGCGGCGCTTCTGGAGCCCGGCGAACAGCTCTGGTCGGCCTCCGCCATCGCCGTGGCCAGTGCGGCCGGAGCGACGATGGCCGTCTGGCGGCGCCGTGAAGGTTGGGCCTTTGCCGCCGCCTGGGGCGTGAACCTGGCCGCCTCGCTGGTAGTGTGGCACTTCGAGATGGTCCAACAACACCCATTCGAAGTCTGGTGGCTGCGTTTGGTTCAGGCCAACATCCTCGCCAGCGCAGCGGTGGCGCTGGTGTGGTTGGCAGCCCGAAAGCGGCTTTACCAACTGCGCGATCTGAAGCTGGGCCAGAGCCCCCTGTTGGCCATTCAAACGGCGCTGCCGGTGATGGGCAACGCGGCGATCCTGGCGCCGCCGGTCTTCACGCTGGCGATTTCGGCGGAGCGGATGCCCGCCTGGGCCGCCGGCCTGGCCGCGCCGCCCGGCTGGCTGGGCCTGCTGTTGGCCGCCGCCGCCGCCGCATGGTACCTGAGACAGACCTTGCCGGGCAGGGAGTTCCACGTGCTCGGCGGACTGGCCCTGGGCGCCGGCATTCTGGCGGCATGTGCCAGGATCCCGCCGGACGCCGCAAGCGACGCGAACTGGGTCGCCTACCATACTCTGTTGACCGCGTGGTCCGCGGCCGCCATCGTGCTCCTGAGCGTCGGCTTGGCGGCAAGGAATCTGCGCATCTCGCCGCCAGCGACCATGATTGCCCCCGGCGCGCCTGCTCCGCTGGCGGCCACACACCTCGTCGAGGGTTGGCTGGGACTTATCGGCGGGCTGACCGTCGCCTTGGCTGTGTTGCAAGGTTTTTGCGATCCCCAGCGACCCTGGTGGACGGTCGGCGCGGTGCTGGCCGTCGGCGGTGTCGCCGCCGTGCTGGCCGTGTGGCTGCACGGCACTTCGTATGTTGTGCTGGCCGGGTTGTCGATCAACCTGGCCGGCATCTTCGTCTGGTGGGCCCGGGCGCCGGGCGGCCCGCCTGCCTGGCCGTGGACGCCCGAAATGCTCGTCTCGCTCGTCGAAACTAACGTGCTGTGCCTGGCCGTCGGTTCGATGGCCTGGTCGCTTGCCGGACGGGTAGCCGGTCGCAGGCTGGCGAGGGACTGGTCCATTTTTCGGCGAGAAGTGCATGCTCGCGAATCGGCGCTGGCCGAAAACATGGACCTGTCCCCTTCCCAGACGCGTGAGGGCCCGCAACTCTATGGGCGGCAGGCCGCAGCCCTCGGGGCCGTGTTGCTGGGCTTGATCGTCGCCGCAATCCTGGTCAACCAACTCGGCAGATTGGGCCGCGTCGCCTTTGAGCCCGTCAACTGGATCGCCCTGGCGTCGATTGCCGCGGCTATGGTGCTGTGCCTCGGCGATCGGGAGGCGCGGTTCGCTTTGCCGTCGCTTTACGGGCTTGGGCTGGCGGCCATCGGCATGGGCCTCTGGGCATGCGACCTCTCCGGGCGGATGCTGTGCTGGTGGGCCGTGGCCGAGCTGGCTGGATTCACGCTCCTCATGGCCGTGCTCGGCTGGGCTGTGCCATGCACCCGCGGAATATGGCGACTCCTGGGTGTTGCGGCCGCACAAGACGATCCGCCGGCGGGGGCTAACCCGGCGTCCTGGTTCTGCCGGGCCCAGGCCATCCTCGTGGCACTGACTGCCGCGCTGGCCGCTTGGATCGCCATCGACTTCGCATTCGATCCGTGCGGTGAAGTCCTGGCGCTGTTCGGGTTGAAGAGTCGCCTGGCCGCGCCCCCCGGCGTATTGACGCTCGTGGGCACGGCAATGGTCATGGCGGCGATCCATAAAGGCAGGACCCGGGCCGCCTGGCAAAACGCCGCCTTCGCCCTGGGCATGCTCTTGGGCTGCTCGATCCGTTGGGCCCTGATCGACTCGGCATCGCCCGTTCCATGGCTCGAGCGCAGCGTGGGCGCGATCTCGGCCGGGGCAATACTCGCGCTCGTGGCCGGCGTGGGCCTGAGAGCCGTGCTTCCGCGCGGCAGCGATTGGATCGAGCGCGCCGGAAAAATCCTGCCGGCGCTGGCCGGCCTGATCGCCGCGATGACGCTTGCCGTGCTCGGCCAAGAGGCCTGGCGGTTCCTGCAAGGGCAGGACATACCCTTGCGATTGTGGGAGATTGCAGTCGTGGGCGGTGCCCTGACGGCCCTGGCCGGCGCGTGCATCGCTTCGGCCGCCTTGCCCGCATGGGACCCGTTTCGCAGCAGCGATCGCCGGCGTCAGGCCTATGTGTACGCGGCCGAGGGGATCGTATTGCTCGTCGGACTGCACGTGAAGATGACGCTGCCCTGGATTTTCCACGGGGTCTTGCAGCGCTACTGGATGTTGGTCGTCGTTGCCGTGGCGTTTTCGGGGGCGGCACTGGCCGAATTATTCCACCGCCGCCGACTGCCCGTGCTCGCAAAACCGCTGGAGCGGACCGCCCTGGGCCTGCCGATTCTGCCCGCGATTGCCTTTTGGTTCCTGCCGGCGCCGGACAGGCCATGGAGCCTCGTGGGCCGCTCGCCCGTGGCCTGGTTCTCGATCGGCGCGTTCTACGGTTTCATGGCCGTGTCGCGGCGATCGCTGCCGGCGACGCTGCTGGCCATCCTCACCACGAATCTCGGGCTGTGGGTCGCCCTCGACGAGTTTGGCGTGCCCTTCCTCGCACATCCGCAACTCTGGCTCATTCCCCTGGCCCTGGCCGGACTGGTGGGCGAATACGTCAATCGAAACCGGCTGACCGAAGCCCAAAGCACGGCCGCGCGGTACCTGCTCCTGAGCATCATCTACGTCTCGTCGGCAGCCGACATGTACATCGCCGGCATCGGCAGCAATTGGCGCCTTCCGCTGGTGTTGATGGCGGTCTCCGTGGCTGGCGCACTGGCGGGCATCCTGTTCCGCATCCGCTCGTTCCTCTACCTGGGGTTTACGTTCCTGGTGGTCGACGTCCTGAGCATCCTGTGGTACGCGGTCGTCCAGCAGCAGCACACCTGGATCTTGTCCGCGAGCGGAGTCGTGCTCGGCGCGGCGATCATCGCCCTGTTCGCCGTGTTCGAGAAACGCCGCAACGACGTGCTCAAGGCCGTCGAGCGGCTGAAGGAGTGGCGGCAGTGACCGCGGCAGAAGGCGATGACCGAAAGCAGGACAGCGGCGAGCCGATCGAGCCGGCCCCGCCTGCAAGACGTCCGCTGCAGTTCAGCCTGGCGGCGCTTCTGGGGGTGACGACGGCCGTTTGTATTCTGTTCAGCGCGCTGCGGTGGCTGGGCGTATCGGCGCGGGCCGGCGCGGCAGTGCTGGTGATCCTGATCGCCGCCGCCGCCGCCGGCCTGGGCCTGATGTTCGCCATCGCGCAAGGGGAAGACGATCCTCCCGAATAGACGTGCGCGGATCGCCGGTCGCTCAATACTCCTGCTTCGTGACAATGCCCGGCTGCGGCACGGGATACTTGCCGTTGGCGTCGCTCATCAGTGGGGCGGGGCCGTCCATGGCGAGCTTGTCGACGTTGGGCGCGAACTCGTGCGGGCAGTTGAGGATCTCATCGTAAGTGACGATCCGGCCGGTGTGGGCGGCCATGCGGCCCATCGAGGTCACCAGGCTGGCTTCGACGCCCCGCTTCACTTCGTTGTAGGGCTTGTCGTTGCGGATGGCGTCGACCAGGTCGTTCCATTCGTTCTGGTAGGGATTGCCCTCGTCGCCCTTGACCTTGGATTCCCAAAGCGTGCCGGCCCGCGACGAGCCCAGGCCCTTGAAGGTGGCGGCAGGGCCGCCGCAGTCGCCGCTGCGGGAGATGATCGCCGTGCCCTTGGTGCCGTGCGCGAAGCTGTGATAGATTTCGGTGCAGCCCAGCATGCAGCGGCCGTCCATGAGGAATTTGGTTTCGTCGGGGAACGTGTATTCCACGCTGTAGCTGTCGAAGTTCTGGTCGACGTAGTCGCTGCGATAGTGGCGGCCGCCCAGCGCCTGGGCTGACACCGGCCAGGCGCCTTTCATCCAACCGCAATGATCGATGATGTGGATGTAGAAATCGCTGAAACAGCCGCCGCCCGCCCAGAGGAAACTGTGGAAGCGGCGTATCTGGTACTCCACCTCGGAGACGCCGGCCGGCTTGGGCGACGACTGCATCGAACCCAAGGCGCCGTGCATGCGATAGCCGCGCATGAGCACCAGGTCGCCGATTTCGCCGTCCTGGATGCGCTGGGCCAGTTGTTGCATCGCGCGGCTGTGCCGGGACATCAAGCCCACGCCCACCTTGAGGTTCTTGGCCGTCGCCTCGTCGGCCAGCTTGAACATCTTGCGGGACGTTGGACCATCCGCCGTCAGCGGCTTTTCCATGAAGACGTTCAGCCCCTTCGCAATGGCGTAGGTGAAATCCACCCAGCGGAACGCCAGCGGCGTGGCGAAGATGGCGATGTCGCCCGGCTTCAGGCAGTCCATCGCCTTCTGGTAGGCGTCGAACCCGATGAATTGGCGCTCCCGAGGCACGTCGACCCGATCGCCGCACTGCTGCTTGATGCCCCTGTAGCTGCCGTTGAGGCGGTCCTTGAAGACGTCGGCCATGGCCACCAGCTTGACGGGGCCGTGCTTGACCGACATGGCGTCGGCCGCCGCGCCGGTGCCGCGGCCGCCGCAGCCGATCAAGGCCAGTTGGATCGTGTTGTTCTCGGCGGCATGGACGTGCGGTACGGCCATGCCGGCCAGGGCCGTGGCCGCAGCCACTTTGCCGGTGTTCTGCAGAAACTCACGACGCGAGGGCTTGTTGATTGCGTTCATCTTAGGTTTCACTCCTGTTGGGTTTTGAGCAGCAATAGTGCTCCCATAGTAACACGCGGGCGCGCCACTTTCCAGCAGGCAAACCGATTCCGCCCAGAAAAAAGGGGTCAGAACTATTTTCCTCTTGCCAGACGGCAGCGCTGTCGTTAAGATACCACTATGCCTCGTCCCTTGCGACCCGTTGCCGATGGTCTGGTGTACCACGTCATCAACCGTGGCAACAACCGCCAACCGGTCTTCAACAGCGAAGGCGACTATCAGGCATTCTTGAAGGCTCTGGCTGACCTGAAGGAGCGGAAGCCCTTTGACCTCTACGGCTATTGCCTCATGGGCAACCACATTCATCTCCTGCTGCGTCCGCGGGAAGGTTCGGTGAGCCGCATCGTGCAGAGCCTGCTGGTTTCGCACACCCAGCGCTACCACCGCTTCCATCGCAGCAGCGGCCACGTCTGGCAGGGGCGATTCAAGAGCCCGGTGATCCAAGACGACGACCACCTCCTGGCGGTGCTGCGATACATTGAGGCCAATCCGTTTCGGGCGCGGTTGGTCGGACAGGCGGGCAAGTATCGTTGGAGCAGCTTCGCCAGCCACGGCGACGGCGTGGCCGACGCCCTGCTCGATCCAGTGGTTCCGTATGACGCATTGGCGGCCTACCCGGCCGTGCGACAGCGGCGATGGTCGGCCTATGTCCATCAGGTCCCGGAAGAAACTGAGCTGGCGGCCATCCGTCGCAGCAGCGAGACGGGCTTGCCCTACGGAGCGCCGGATTGGGTTGAGCATCTCTGCCGGAAACTGAAACTCGACCTGACGATCCGCCCGCGCGGGCGGCCGCGCAAGGGCATCGAACGTGGAAAATAGTTCTGACCCCTTTTTCCCTTAGCGTGGGGCACCGGGATAGTAGTTCTGAGTATTCATATAAGGATTCATATAGTTAATTTGGCTCTGCGGATTGATGAACCCTTGCTGGACCGGCATGTCCTGGGGCATTTGCTGCGGGGAGCGTTGTAGCTGAGCCGTGCCTTCCAGTCCCTGGATCTCACCGTTGATTTGGTTGTTAAGGGACTGTTGCCTCAGCAGCGGCTGTACGCGCTGCTGGTAGTTGCTGATTGCGCCGTTGGTTGTATTATCCCATAGATGCATGTACGGACTGCTGGTTGGCGACGGCGTATAACCTGAAAACGGCCTCGCACCGTAAGCGGCGGAAGGATTGGCGGGATAAGCGGGGGCGACGGCGGGCGGGCGAGACGGCCCCGCTCCTCCGTAGGACGCTCCCGGGCCCGTTCCTGCGCCGTACGACGGTGCTGCCGCGGTGGGCGTGTCCGGCATCGCGAATGGTGACGGCGACGAACCGGCCGACGTCAAGCCGTACTTGCTCAAAGTCGGCGTTCGAAGCCCGAGGCGCGGCGTTGTCTGACCGGTAGGAGCCACGGGCATGCCGATGGAAGGATCGCCGGAAGAATCGGTGGGGGCCGTCGGCATCTGCGGCATCGTACCGCCCGGCCGCGGGCCGGTGCCGCGTGTTAGTCCCGTGCCACGGCCGGGATAGACGGGGGTCTTATCCACGGGTGGTTTTGCCGGCGTTTCCGGTGGCGGGGTGTCTATACTAACCACGTCTCGCTGGTCTGAGGGCGAATTGAAGCCCATATCGTCCGAACTTGGCAGAACCCAGCCCCCGACCACCAAAGCCCAAATACCAATGGTTACGTTCATCGCTTCTCTCCTTCCAGTGCATGAGCGGACAACACCCACACTTAGGGGTTGGCCGCGACTAAAATCCGCCAGAATCATCTTACGCCGAATTGGCCGCGGAAGCAATAGAGAGCAGGAGAAAAATGGAGCAGGGGACGCACGTGAGCAGCCGCAAGACAATAACTTCGGGCCTCCTGATCTCCAGCAATTTGCTTTTCGTGTGCGGCTAGGCGGAAGTCGTTGCGGGGGAGGGGGTTTCGTGACAGGGATGTGTGATGGGGGGGAAGTGGCATTGGGAAATTAAAGTGGTACCTTCGAGCTCGGAAAGAATTGCAGTCTTTCTGGAGTGAGGACGAAGGTACCATGCCGCAATCACTATTGCCGATGATCCCCGAGGGGGCCAGTCGGATCAGCGATCTTATCAGTGTGGTGCGGGAAAACGGGGTGTGGACCTACTTCTGTGGGGTCCACCCGGTCTTTTGCCATCCCGAGGAGGATCGACGATCGTTCCGCATGTTCACAGCCCAGTTGGTGTGCCAAGGGAGTTGCCGGGAGGTTGACATCCTGCGGGTCTTTGGGGTCTCGAAGAACAGTGTCAAACGAAGTGTCAAGAAGTACCGCGAAGAAGGCATTGAGGGCTTCTACGGTGCCCGCAAGAGGCGTGGTGCAACGGTATTGACTGCGGAAGTCACCGCCGCAGCGCAAGGGCTTCTCAGCAGCGGGCGGTCGCGGCGTGAAGTCGCCGAAGAACTGGGCCTCAAGTACGACACGCTCCGCAAGGCGATCCAGCAAGGACGACTCCAAGAACTTCCCGGCCCTGCCCAATCCGCCGTGGCCTCGGACAAGTCCCAACGCAGCAGCGAGGATGTGGTGGCCGAGATGGGTACCGCTTGCACGCGTCCCGTGGAGCGGGTCTTGGCCGCCCTGGGCATGTTGGAGGGTACCCCGACGCGTTTTGAACCCTGTCGGGACGTTTCCTACGGCGGCGTGCTGTGTGCTCGTCAAATAAATAGTTCTGACCCCTTTTTACCCCCTTTTTACCCCTTGGGCTTGGCGCTGGCGCGAGCGCGCCGTCGCTTGGCTTGATCGTCGCTGCCGCGGGCGTCTATCCCACTTCGTCCCCGTCCTGGTGCGCCGTCTTGCCGATGCCACGGATGTTGCGGCACTTGGCTCATTTCCCCTCGCAGCCCGCCATGGCGCTCACTTCAGGTCGGAAAAGCCCCGATTCTTGTCCGCACGGCTGCCTGCTTCTTCTCGAACGTGGCTGCCCGCCTCTGGAAAACGGAACGGGCCGATTGAGAACTGCCACGATGGAAGTTATACTGTGAACGGTTTGTAATGATACGATCCGTTCCCTATTGCCGCGGTTGGGATCATTTCAAACCGCGCAAAGTATAAGATGTTGACAGTTGAGTTCGCGAAGTCGTGGACCGCGCCAATCAGAACCGCAACTGGGCCGCCCGGGGACTGGGCCGTTTTTCGGCTAATTCGCAGTGTGTTCGCCGTAATCGCGCAGACCGAAAACACGGACCTGTCCCCCTTCGCGGCCAAAGGAACAAGGACCGACGACGATGAAAACGATGATCGCCCGGCCGAGAGTGTTTTGTGCGCGATGGGTCTTCACAGCGGTTTTTTCCGCCCTGGCTTTGGTGTACGGCTCATGCCTGGCCGCCGATAAGGACGAGCCGATCCTGACGCCTCCGCCGTCGGCCGAGCCGCGGATCAACGGACCGAGCGTCTTCGGCGTGCGGCCGGGCTCGCCGCTGCTTTACACGATCCCGGCGAGCGGCCGGCGGCCCGTCACGTTCGGCGCCGAAGGGCTGCCGCCGGGCACCGCCCTGGATGCCCGGAGCGGCCGCATCACCAGGACCATCGACCGGCGGGGGGAATATGTCGTCGTGTTGCGCGCCAAGAACGAGCGGGGCGCGGCCGAGAAAAAGTTCCGCATCGTCGTAGGCGACCGCATCTGCCTGACGCCGCCGCTGGGCTGGAACAGTTGGAATTGCTGGGCCGCCGCCGTCGATCAGGACAAAGTCCTGCGATCCGCCCGGGCGATGGTCAACTCGGGCCTGATCGACCACGGCTGGACGTACATCAACATCGACGACACCTGGCAGGGCGTTCGCGGCGGAAAGTTCCACGCCATCCAAGGCAACGAAAAGTTTCCCCAGATGAAGCGGCTCTGCGACGACGTCCACCGGCTGGGACTCAAGCCGGGCATCTACTCGACGCCGTGGATCAGCTCCTATGCCTGCTACTGCGGCGGTTCGAGCGACGATCGCTCCGGAACATGGTCGAAGGATCTCGGCAACGACAAGCACTGGCGCCACGGCAACTACCCGTTCGCGGAAAACGACGCGAAGCAATGGGCCGAGTGGGGATTCGATTATCTCAAGTACGACTGGTTTCCCAACGACGTGCCACACGTCCAACAGATGTGCAAGGCCTTGCGAAGCTGCCGGCGCGACATCGTCTACAGCCTGTCGAATTCCGCCCCCTTCGAGCATGCCGCCGATTGGGCGCGGCTGGCCAACTGCTGGCGAACCACCGGCGACATCTGGGACTACTGGGACACCAGCGACAAGGAGTGGCGATTCGCCGTCTCCGAAATCGGCTTCGCCCAGCAGCGCTGGAATGCCTACGCCGGACCGGGCCATTGGAACGATCCGGACATGCTCGTCCTGGGCTACGTGGGCTGGGGCCCGGACCTTCACAAGACCAAACTCACGGCCGACGAGCAATACACGCACATCAGCATGTGGTGCCTGCTGTCCGCCCCGATGCTGATCGGCTGCGACATGGACCGCCTCGACCCCTTCACGCTCAATCTGCTCACCAACGACGAGGTCTTGGCGGTGGACCAGGATGCCCTGGGCAAACCGGCCGAGCGCGTCGCCACCCTGGGCGCCGTCGACGTCTACCTGAAGGAATTGGAAACCGGTTCGTACGCCGTGGGGTTCTTCAATCGGGGGCGGCAGGACGAGAGTTTCGACTTCAACAAGCTCAAGCGGATCGGTCTTGCCGGAAAGCAGCACGTCCGCGACCTGTGGCGGCAGACGGACCTCAAGGACGTGGAAGAGACGATCGCCTTGACGGTTCGCGCCCACGGCGTCGTGCTGCTGAAATTCACGCCGGCCAAGTAGTACTACTGCGCAGGGTCAGCGGAAAAGGGGGACTGGCTCCGTGGCACAAGTTGGTTTGGCAGCGGAACAAACGCCGCCGCCACGGTGCCTGTCCCCTTTTTCCGCCGGCGCCTGCCCGTATCAACCATGCCCGTCATCGCCGAGGCCCGAACATGAACAATCGCGTCGCCATCCGCTGCATCATCCTCCCGGCCATCATGGCCGTCTTGTTTGAAATTCCGGCCTTGCGACCGCTGCGGGCCGAGCCTGCCCAAGGTGTGTACTTCGCCAAGAAGCAGTACGTGCCGAAACCACTGCCGAAGTTCGCCGAGACCAAGGGCAAGCTGCCCAGCCCGATTTTCGACGAGAACCCGTTGTACGTGCGGATGTACTGGAAGACCTGGGAGTTGGCGTTCCGCAACTTCTACGAGCCCCGGCCGGGCAGCGGGTTCGTCAGTCAGTTCATCGACGCCGCCTTCAACGAGAACATCTTCCTCTGGGACAGTTGCTTCCTGTCGATGTTCTGCAACTATGGGCATCCCCTGGTCCCCGGGATCTGCACGCTGGACAACTTCTATGCCAAGCAGTACGAGGACGGGGAAATCTGCCGGGAAATCAACCGGAGCACGGGGCGGGATTGTGTTCCGTGGGTGAACCCGGAGCAGAA
>JBEKZQ010000154.1:0-12995 GCA_049509675.1 Thermoguttaceae bacterium
TCGCAAACCGACGAAACTCTGCTCCGCACCCGGTAAACGAATCAGACCGGCGGCAAGCGACCGAAGCCCCACCAGTACAACGGTTTGCTCGACCCACCCTACATTTTTATGAATAATCCGGGCTAGTAGCTGACCGAAAACATGGACCTGTCCCCTTCACCGCGGCCCAACAGCTTGTGCCGCAGAGCCAGTCCGCCTCTTCCCTGCCTCTCATCTCTGGGCTCTCGGCCCTCGACTTTGGACTCTGGACTCTCCTGGCCTTTCTCCTCATCTTCCGGCCGTGCCGCATACGAAAAGGATAAGAGGAAGTCCTCTTGCGCAGGGAAGTGCGAGTTGGCGATTATGATCGGGACCAAACGCTCATTTGCGATACGGGCCGCGTGGCTGCTCTGGGCGATCGGTTGCTGCACCGGCAGCGTGCCGGCCTGGGCCCAATCCACCCCGACGGGGGAACCGGCCATTGCGGTCAATGCGCCCACGACGGCCCCGGTCGCCAATACGACGGCGGCCCCGGCTGCCGCACCCGGCCGCGAGCTGATCTCCACCACCGACTTATGGCGCATCATCCGCGACGGCGGACCGCTGATGCTGGCCATCGCCGCCTGCTCCTTTCTCCTGGTGACCTTCGTTCTGGAGCGGGCGATCAGCCTGCGCCGCGGACGGGTGATCCCCAAACCGTTCGTCGCACGTTTTCTGCAACAGTTGCGCGACGGCGAACTGGATCGCCAGGAGGCCATGCAGTTGTGCGACGAGAACACCAGCCCGGTCGCCAAAGTTTTCGCCGGGGCCGTGCGGAAATGGGGCCGACCCAGCGTGGAACTGGAACAAGCGATCATCGACGCGGGCGAGCGCGTGACCAATGGACTACGCAAGTATCTGCGGCTGTTCTATGGCATCGCCACCGTCGGTCCACTGCTGGGACTGATGGGCACGGTGCTGGGCATGATCCAGACTTTCAACGTGATTGCCGCCCACGACGCCCTGGGCCGCGCGGAACTGCTGGCGGGCGGAATCGCCAAGGCCTTGCTGAACACCGCGGGCGGCCTGGCCGTGGCCATTCCCGCTTCGATCTTTTACGTTTTCTTCCTCAGCCGCGTGGACAAACTCATCGTCGACATCGACGCCCTGGCCCAGGAAGTCATCAACACCATCTCGGCCGAAGATCTGCAAGAGCGGCAATCTCGCCCGGCCAAGAACCGCCGCAACACAACCCGCGAGGCCGCCTAAGCTCCCCACGAAGCCCATGCCGCTGAAGACCCACTTCGACGAACAGCAGCCCACGCTGAACCTGACGGCCATGTTGGACGTCATGTTCCTGTTGATCATTTTCTTCATGCTCGGTTCGCGATTCGTCGACGAGGAACGACAGATCGGCTTGCACGTGCCCGAGGTGGCCGATCGCGGCGTGCTCACCGCCGGGCCCCAGACCAAGACAGTACAACTCTATCGCGACGGCACCATGACCCTGGACGGCGCCACGGTGACCCTGCCGGAGTTGACCCGCCGGCTGGCGGCCGCTCAGAACCCGGCCCATCCGCTTGGCGTGCTCTTGCGCGGCGATGCCCACGTCGATCTGCAGCAGGCGGCCGCGGTCCTGAATGCCTGCAAACAAGCGGGCGTTGCCGATCTGGGCATCTCCGTCCAACTGGCGGCGCCGGAAAAATGAACCAATGTAGCAGGCACACGCCGTGTGCCGTCCGCCAGTTACGGCACACGGCGTGTGCCTACTACCTTTGCACTTAGAACCGGAAGGGCCGACTGATGGGCGCCTTCGTCGCACGCCTCTGGAGCCGACTGACCAGCATGGACCTGGTGATGGGGCTGCTGTGGCTGGGGTTGTTCGCCTTCACGGTCAGCCTGGTGGTGTTGATCTGGACCCGCTGGGGCCTGTACCGCCCGCTGCGAAAATGTCTGCTGCTCTCGCTGGTGGCGCACCTGCTCTTGGCCGGCTACGCCACCACGGTGCGGATCGTGACCGGGGTTCCCCTGTCCGATCCGCCGCCGTTGCGGATTTCGTACATTGAAGGGCCGGTTGGCCCCGGCGGCGGCCCTGTACATGCCGCGTTGCGGGAGGCCGCCGCGACGCAGCCTGCCGATACGCCGGTCGATCCGCCGGACGAGCCCCGCGACACGGCAGACGCCCACGCGGCTCCCATGCCGGAACCGCCGCGGCCGGACCCGCCCAAGCCGCCCGATCCGGCGCCGCCGCAAACGCCGCCCGCCAAGTCGCCGGCGCTGGTCGATGTGCCCAAGGGTGATGCGCCGCAGCCCAGCCCCGAGTCGGCCGTACCCGGTACTGAACCGCCGCCCGCCGTTGCTGCGCGCGAAACGCTGAGGCCGGCGCCGTCCCAGCCGGTCGAACCAACCGGTGCGGCCAAGACCGACGCTACAGCGGCCATCAGCAGCCAGCCGGCTCCGCCGCCGGCACTGCCCGAGGTCTACAAACTGCGCGTGGCGCCCGACCGCTTGGGTGTGGCCGAGGGCGGCGGGGGCACGCCGGAAACGGAGGCCGCAGTGGGCATGGCCCTGAGGTGGCTGGCCGACAATCAGAGCAGCGACGGCCGCTGGGACGCCAACGCGCACGAGGCCGGCCGAGAAACGCTGACCAATGGCCAGAACCGGCGCCAGGCGGGGATCCAGGCCGATTCGGCCATGACCGGACTTGCCCTGTTGGCCTTTCTCGCCGCCGGCCACACCCACGAGCGCGGGCCGTATCGCGAGAACATCCGCCAGGGGTTGGAGTACCTGCTACTGACGCAGGCCGGCGACGGCAACCTGGCGGGCCGCGCCGACTCCTTCGCCATGATGTACTCGCACGCCATGGCGGCCTTCGCCCTGAGCGAGGCCTATGGCATGACCCATGACCAGCGGCTCCGCGACGCCACCGTGCGGGCCATCGGCTACACGATCGCCGCGCAAGATCCGGTCGGCGGCGGATGGCGCTACCGACCGGGCGATCCCGGCGACACCAGCCAACTCGGCTGGCAATTCATGGCCCTGAAAAGTGCGGAACTGGCCGGTATCCCCATTCCCGAACACACCCGGCAGGGAATCGTCCGATACCTGCAAAGCGTGGCCTCGGGACAATACGGCGGCTTGGCCTCCTATCAGCCGGGAAAAGCCGTCACGCGGACCATGACTGCCGAGGCCCTGGCCTGTTGGCAATTCCTGGGGCTCGGCCGCGATCATCCCGCCTGTAGCGAGGCGGCCGAACTGCTGCTGAAGGAACCACCCAGCCAGTGGAATGTCAACATTTATTATTGGTATTATGCGACCTTGGCGATCCATCAGTTGCAAGGCGCCGCTTGGGACCGTTGGAACGAGGCCTTGCGGACGCAACTGGTCGCCAGCCAGCGCCGCACGGCAGGCTCGCTGGCCGGCACCTGGGACCCCGACGCCGTATGGGGCGGTTACGGGGGACGCGTTTTCAGTACCGCACTATCGACCCTGTGCCTGGAAGTCTATTACCGTTACCTGCCGTTGTACGGCCGGCCGCCGGAAGCGACATCACCCAAGTAGTGGGTGATCTTGCGCCGGGTGCCACTGGCTTGCCAGTGCTCTCCGATGCCGGTTCTTGCCGCCTTGAATCGCCGGAAACCTCTCCGCGTGGTTCGTCGGCGAGCATGGAACACTCCCAAGGGCGCGTAACAGCAGCGGGCTCTTGACCTTTCTCCCATGCCACTGCTTTGGCAATTTCGCGCCACAAAAGCCCTCCGAAAGAGCAGGGACGTGGCACCCTACGCCGGTCAAGTGGGCGAAAAATGGTCTGCCAGGAAATCTTGCCGCACACATCAACCTGCGGTCCCTTTGACATGCCGAACGCGCAGAGTAGAATGGATTGAGTCGAGCGCAAGCGCCCCCAGGCCGGGCGATTGCCGTGTGTACCCTCCCTCCTAATGGATGAGACCCCGCGCCATGACTTCTCTCTTCGCTTTTGGCCCCTTCGGATCATCGATGGATATGCTCATTATCCTGGTGATCGTGTTGTTGTTGTTCGGGAACCGCCTGCCGAGTGTCATGCGGTCGCTGGGTCGCGGCGTTACCGAGTTCAAGAAAGGAGTGGACGGGATCGAAGACGACGCAGATACGACGGCCAAGAAGAGCGAATTGCCCAAGAAAACCGACGAGGAACCGGCCAAGAACTAGGCCCTCCCACCCCTCACTGCCCACGATCCACTACTGTGTTCGCCTTCCTTGATTTCCTGGGACCGGCTGATATTTTGATTGTCAGCGTGGTAGCCGTGCTCCTGTTCGGCGAGCGCTTGCCCGAAGTTGCCAAGAAGGCGGGCAAGCAGTTCATGGACCTGAAGAGGAGCATACAGGGGTTGCGGTCGGAGTTCGAGTCGGCGGCCAACGATGTGAGTTCAACGATAGAGCGCGGCTCTCGCAAGGAGGAAACTTTCGATCGGGAGCAGTCGACGGCCCCGAAGTTCGAGCCCCCGCCGGTGGAGCATTCTGGCGGTCCGAATGAGGGTTGAGAAGCCCGTTCCTGAAAATTTGCCGCACCGGCTTCCGCAACGCTGTAGCCGAGGTAGAATAGGGGGTCTTGCGTCTGAGCCGCAGAAGGGGCCGGATCGGTCTCGTTCTGCGGCAGCGGCCATCTTGGGCGTTTAGATCAGTTGGTTAGATCGCCATGCTCACACCGTGGAGGTCACAGGTTCGAGTCCTGTAACGCCCACTATGGGGGGTGCATTAGGATGCAAGCCCCTGCAAATCCCGGCATTTTCTGGGGTTCTCTTTTTGGGCTGCACCCTGTTGCGCTGCAATTCATCGGATGATTGCAGCGCCATTTGCAGCGCGTCGCCGCCGCTGGTCGCCCGGTCGAAGTGTTCTTCGGTCACTTGAAGGTAATGCTTCCGCGCCACGGCTTGGCTGTTGCCGATCCAGGCGCATACCACGTGAATCGGGAAGGTCTCGGCAAGTTCCGTTTCCCGCGTGGCCCGCAGGTTGTGCCAGAGCTTGGGCCACGGCTTCAACCCGGCGCGGCGGACGATCTTCGTCAACGTGGTCCGAAGGTTGGTTTCCCCGCCGCGGTATCGCGTGATGACGTACTCCGTTCCCGGCTCGGCCTGGTCAAATACTCGCTCCAGGTACGGCCGCAACTCCGGGAAAATGGGAATCACCCGGCTTGCCTTGCCCTCGTGATGTTCTGTCTTGCGGCTTGTGACGGTGATCCTGTTGCGTTCCCAGTCCACATCCTGCCAGCGTAGGGCAAGATGCTCGGACGGGCAGCGCATGCCCCCGAAACGACTCAGGGCAAACAACAGCCGCCATTCGGCATCGGGGCAGGCGTCCAAGACGGCCGCCGCTTCTTGCGGCGTGATGAAGTAATCGCGGGCCCGGTTCTCTCTGACCAGGCAGCCGGCCATGTCCGCAAAAGGGTTCTCCGCGATCAGACGGCGCCGGACGGCCGCCCGAAAGAACTGCTTCGCCATCCCGCAGCGCCGCCGGACCGTGTTGTCGGCAAGCTCCTGATCGGTCGCCAGCCAGCGGCGGAAATCTTCGCACTCGCCCGGGGTGACCCGATCCAGGGGGCGACTCGCCCCGAAGAACTCGACCAGGCAGCGGCGGGTGTGCCCGTAGAACGTCGCCGTACTGCCCTTCACGTCGCCCCGCCGCTGGATGTAGTCGTCGACGAATTTTGCCAGGGTGGGCACGGCCGCGGCCTCTTCGTCCTGGTGGCGCGGGACAACCAAGCCGGCCTTCGCCAGCTTGGTATGCAGATCATCGGGCAGTCGGTTGACCCACTTCGCCGTTGACACGTCCGGGGCACTTTCCGCCCGCAGCGCTTTGACGAGGATCTCGACCCGCGATTGAAAACACGTGGCGTCGGCTTCCGACATCGCCCCCAGGGCGACCGTCGCCCGGTCTTGGTTCGGCCGCAGACGGAATTGCAGGGACCATCGGTCGCCTTTGCGGATGAGGTTTGCCATGTATGGGGTTCCTTCGGTAAGGCCCGCGGCCGCTTTCGGCCCGGGCGACGCTTCACTTGACCTTGGGTTTCCTCTTCGTCGCCGTCAACCGGACACCGAAGAACTCGCAAAGCTTGTCCGCGGTGTCGATCCGCACGTTATCGCGCTCCCCCGACGTGAAGCGCTGCAACACGGGCTGCGGAATGCCCGAGGCCAGGGCCACGGCGTTGATCGTCATGCCGCTATCGGCAATCAGGCCCAGGAGTTGAGTTGCCAGGGGGACGTAACCGGCCGTACGATCCGCAGTCCGCCCCCCCGGTTTCCGTTTGTTCTTTGCCATGCTCGACAGGTCCTTTTTCGTCGCAAGCCGGTTTCGGTTCTCCGCTGGAATTCAGCGGTCAGACGTTATTATACCGATGGGTGTATTCTCGTCAAGCGACGTGCGCGGAATTTTTCCGCCGCCTGCATACCGATCGGCATAAGCCATAGGGTCCAGTGAGCGAAAGCCCGTCTTTCTGCCCGTCGCGATCGGCCAGGAAGCTTTCCAGCGCCCGGGCCGCGCTCCAGGGTCGCCGCTAGTGCTCCCTGCCGCGCGCCGGGCCGGCCGCCAGCTTCACGCCAGAAACGGCCGCCGTGATCCCCCGGAGCCGCGCCGCCCGTTTCAATAACTCGCAAGACCGCCGGAAGGCCGCCCCGTCGCAATGCTGGCAATGCCACGCACCCAACAGGTCCTGCCACAATTCCAGGGAACCGCACTTTGGGCAGGGGGCCGGCGGGTCGATGATTTCGCAGCCGTCCTCCTCCGGTGGGCCGGTGACGGGAAGTGTGGGGACCGGGGCAGGGGCGGCCGATTCGCTCAGCCGGGCCGGGGTGAAGATCGGCCCGGCGGGCAATTTTTCCGCCGCTTCTGCCAGCCAGGGCGGGGGCCAGGTCGCCGGGGTGGGGCAGGTTGGGACATGTACCACCCCATTGCCTTGCAAATTCACTGTTTCAGAATTCACTTTCATTTTCTCGCTACGCGTGCAAAGGTATGGGGCATGTACCAACCTGCCCCAATCACCTCAATGCCACGCCCCTGTAGAACCGAAATTGCTGGTTGTCGATCCGGTGTTTGACGGTGCCGACGGCGGGCAGGGCCGCCCGAAGGGCCCGGCCGAAGCCGCCTTCATCCTCGACGTGTTGCCGCCCGTGTTCCTTCGCCCATTTGGCATAGGCTTCGTACAAGTCGCCCCGTTGGACTTCGTATTCCGGCCCGACGTTGCAACACTCCCGGACGAACACGGAAACGGGGCTGGTCAGGTCGTTTAGCTCGGTCAGCAACTCATCCGCCGCAGTGGGCTGGACAAAGTAGCCCCTTGCCCGCAGTCGCCGCCAGCCCTCGACAGCCCACAGGAGGATTCCGGGCAGTTCGGTCAACAGACGGTCGGTCAACCCGGCATCTTCCCGGCCGTAGAAGCTGGTTGAGAGCCGCAAGAGGATCATCCGGCCGGCCAGGGCCCCCGACGAATCGCCAAGCCGGGGCAGTTCGTTTGTAAAGATCATCAGCCGCGTGGACAGCTTGCCGGTCCACGGCACAAGGTTCTTGCGGTCGATGGTCAAGCAATCTTCCCCGCTGATGCTCAACAGGCGCTCGACAACGATTTGTGAGTCGGTCCGGCCGCCAAGTCGGGCATCCGAGACAATGGCGAGAGACTTCCCCACCAAGGGCCATAGGCCAAAGTTTGTTGACAGGCTCGCCAAGGTGGGGCCGCAGACGTTTTCCTTGCCGATGGTGGCCCGCAGTACGCGACCGATGGTGCCCTTGCCCGACCGTCGCGGGCCGATGGTGAGGAGGATTTTCTGTTGGCGAGTGTCAGGAGTGAGAAGGTAGCCAGCCCATTCCTGTAGCGCGGAAACGGAGCCGGCATCATCCGGCCACAACTCGTCAAGGAACCGAAGCCACGCATCCGGCCGCGGGGCGTCGGGGCGAAAGTCATAGTCAAGGGCTACTTGTGCGAACAGCCGCGGGGTTGCGGGCCGCAAGAAGTCCGCCTTGCCTGATACCAGGCTCGGCAAGTGAACCATCCCGTTGCGACAAATGAGAACGTCGGTTGAACCCCATGCCGGGGCGTCATTGCCAAGCCACTCCGGCGGTTCGACGCGGTGAGACAGCCGGGCTTTCGCCCGCAGTCCTTCCACCACGTTCCCAACCGCCGACTTCGTGAGTTTGCAATAGCCCTGGTCGAGATAATCGACCAGCCGCCCGCGGACTTCGGACGGCGGCATTTCACGGTATGCCCCGGCCCGCCAATAAAGCCACGTGTCGCGCCAGAATCGCAAGCGGGAAACTCCGTCGCGCTCGGATAGGGTGAGAAACGCCACCGCTTCGGGAACGGCATCAATCTCGCCGGCGCTCTGTTTCATCGTGCCCGGGTCGGGCTCGGTGGGATCCTCGGCCGCGTCCAGCAGCCGGCGAAGCTCGCCGGCCGGGTTCAATCCCTTGGCCACGCAGGCGACGAGAAAGTCATCGAGCCCCACCTTGACCGGCTTGCGGTCGGCGCCGGGATCCCCTTGGGGCAACCGGACGACCTTGACCACGGCCCCGCGCTGTGCCAGGTGGGCCGCAAGGCGAGACTCCGCAGCTTGGACGTCAGGGTTGAGCGCACCGTCATTGTCGAAGGCGACATACACCTTGCGCCCCTGCCAGGCGATGCGCTCCAACGCGGGCAAGAGAGTCTCCTTCTTGCCGGGCTTCCAGCCGAACACGCCCACCAAACCGACACAAGGAAATCCGGCTTGTGTCGCTGCCAAAGACTTCTTCTCGCCCTCTGTGATCAACAACTCGCGTGTCGCATCGGCTAACAGGCCAGCCACATCCGGGGGAAGATAGATTTGATTGGGTTGCCCATGCGGAGACTCATACTTGACGGCCCTCCGTCGACTTGTTCGCGGCCGGTCTGGCTTCACCCGGCAATAGCCGTTGCGGCCCTCGGTGTCAGTGAAGGGAAAGACGACGGCGGGTCCCATCGAGGGCCGATACTTCGGCCAGTCGAGGAGGGCCGCCAGCTTGGGCACCGAAACTTCCGAGTGGATGCCGGCGGCCTGGATCGTCGCGTCGGTCAACCCGCTCTTGCGCAGGTCGGCGAGATGGTGGGGCAGGATGCCGGGTAGAGTTGCGGCGGGTATGTCAGGCATCGGCTGGGTCCTTTGCCGGCGCGTTGCCGCTGGACGAAGGAAGTTGCCGCGATTGCGGCGACGGGGTAGAATGAGGTTGCATTGAATTTCTCCTTGAACGGTCGCGGGATTCGCCCCCGCGGCCGATTGCCTTATGGGGTGGCAGAGTTTGATGGCAAGTCGGTCCCGGGCATGGCTGCTTCGTCCGCCGGCCGCTTGGTCGATCGAGAGGCGATCCAGACCTGCAGATCGGCCACGCTGAACCGCAGGCAGCGGTCGCCCAGTCTGACCACGGGCACGTCACCAGCAGCCGCCCACGCCATCAGGGATCGCAGTGAAACGCCCAGAGAATTCGCGGCCTCTTGCGGCCGAAGCAGTAGCCGCCCAGTCGGGCACGACGGCGGGGGTGAGGCAGGAATGGGGTTTCTCATTGAACAGCCTCAACGGCCCGAGATTCGGCCAGTTTCAACAGTTCTTTTCGCGCCTTCTTGGCTTCATCGACCGCCGCGATCGACTTATCGACGGCCGCCAACAGGTCTACAATCGCCCGCCGGATTTTCGGGCGGGGCTTCTGTTTCGCATCAGGCTTGGGTTGCTTGGCTTCCATGCTTTCGATTTTCCCCCCGAAGCTTTTTCCTTGCACAAAGAGGGAAACAAGAAAGCAGAAAACCCCCGCAAAATGCGAGGGTTATCGGCAAAGACGGGAAACAAGACGGGAAACAAACTCGCTATTTCTTGGCTTGTTTCCTTGCCCGGACCTCTGCCATCCGCTGCATCGCCTCTACCAAGGCTTCATCTTGTACGTCGGGATCATCGGCCACAGATTGCAAATCCCCGTCAAGGGTCTCGAATCCGGCCTTCGCCCGGGCCGCCCAATAGGCCGCCCACTTCCCCGCGTGAATCTCCAGCCGGTTTTTGCTTCGGTTTCGGAACATATCAGCGTGATCCGCCCGGAACCCGGTCAATTCCTTATTGTTTCTGAAATGTTCGCTCCAAATGGATGGAGACGAGCGAACCCAAGCCGAATCGTCGGGGACCGCCTCGGCGCCGCCAGAAGCCTGTTTGGCGTTACAGTTCTCCATCGCCGCCTGCGACTCCCGGCAGAGGGCGTCTATAACCGCCTCAACGTCGAATTGCGACACGTCGGCCAGATTGCGGCGAAGGGTTGTCCAGTGCCCTTTTACCAACTCGTGAGCCGCAACCGCAGAGTCGGCCGCCATGTCCCGATCGGGGGGCAATTGCGACAGTTTTTCAGTGAGGAACCGGGATAGTGCGTGCCCGAGGACCCAGGCCGCTTGGTGGGCCGAGTAGCTTTTCAGTGTCCCCCAAGCGGATCGGGTTGTTGTGGGCGGAATTCCCGGCACGGTGACACGTATGCGTACCGGATCAATGAGGAACCCCACTGCTTGCAAGGACTCCTCCAAGCCGTTGAGGTTCTGCGGGCCTAAGAGCCCCGCGATGCCCATGGGGGCCAACAAAGAATCATCATCTTCGACGGCCTTGAAGAGTTGTTCAGCCGCCATGCAGATTACGCATGCCTGCTCTTTGGCGTTCTGCAATTCCTTGATCTGCTGCCGTGCATAGCTCCACGGCCCTTCAGTTTGCGATTGCTCGGATTCCATGTCACCACCTGAAGTGACACCTGAAAAAAGAGCAGCGCGGCAGCCAGTCAGGTTTCCGGTTTTCGGGAGCTACCCTATCCGCGCCGGTCTATTCTACCTGATTGCGGCCTTCACGCCCACGTCGCCCGCCGCCCCCATGTTCGTCATTTCAACTTTTCGTACCTGTACCCCGCATTGCGCACTTGCCGGTTGAAGTACCGCCCATGCGACGCCGCTGCCATCAGCCCCCGGTAAACCTCCGCCGGCACGTCGAAGTACCGATACACAGCGCCGTTAGTAAACTCGATTTCAAGGATTCTTCGGCCTTCGTCGTATCCCACCGACCGGAGCGCGGAAGAAGCGACGGCACTTCTCCGAATCCCCTCCCCGTGCGTCGTCGTCCGCACAGTAATGGGCTTGCTTCGAATTGCCTCTGCGGGCGGCGGCGGTGCTATGTCGGGTGCTGGGCGAATCTCTTCTCGCGGCGCAAATACGATCCCCAGCAGGGCCACCGTCACCAGGGCACCCGCAGCGAGAACGGCCACCCGGCGGGAAACCCACACCCTGCGCAGCCATCCTCTTATTCCCCCCAGAATCGCTGGACGGGGATCGCGCCGGATCACCGGGTCCGGGGCCGACTTCTCGCCTTCTGCCGGCCCGGAGGCTATCGCCACCGTGCCCCTGCCGATCCGGTCGAGCAGGTTTCGCAGTTTGGTGACGACGGCGGCAACCTTTGCTTCCCGCGAACCAGCAAAGGGCGGCTTTGGGGCGGGCTTCTCACCGGCCTCCCGCTTCCCTTGGGCAACAATATCGTTGATCTTGGCGGTCAGCTCCCGCAGCCCCAGCCTGGTCGACGATATCTCCCCCCGCGAGTAGGCCAGTTCTTCTTTCGCCTCCTCAAGTTCCTTGGCCGTCGCCTCCATTTTGGCAAGCTGCGCGGGGGACAGCTCTTTGCCGCCTTGGGCCTTGACGATCCGCCCCATCACTGCGGCCAGGGAAAAGTCGTCGTGGTGCATGGGCTTGCGCTCCCACGGCCGTTTTGCCAGCGGTTTTCTCGGCGGCATGCCTTGGGCTTCTCGCGCGGCAGTCTCGGCGTTCTTGATTCCATAGAGCTTTTCGCCTTTCGGCTTCCCGGTCGTGGACTTCCCTGCCGTGGGCTCCCAGGCCTCGCGGAAGGCGCGTTCGTAGTAGGCGGCGTTCTCCGGGCCCCACGCGGCTTCCATACCGGCACGGAACTCGTCGTACGACGTCACCCCTGCCGCTCGGGCGTTGGCGACGATCTTCTGCGACTCGGCCAGCATCGATGGCTTGATCGGCTGCCAAGGGATACTCGGGTCCTGCTCTCCGCAGTTGAGCTCGATATCCTCTTCGTCCTCTTCCGAATCTCGCATAAGAGTCGTCCTTCGTTTGGAAACCGCCATGGTTAGGGATGCTTGCCCGAGGTCCCGATCAATACCCCGGCCGCCGCCAGAACCAACAAAGCCGTTGCGACGCGTAGAGCGGGATCAACCTTGCTTCTTGTCGTCATCCATTTTCGGCACCTCACGTATTTTGGTGTCCGGTTCTATTCCGGCTTAAACCCGAGTCTCTTGGCCTCCGCAAAGTCTGCTTCCGCCTTGCTCTTTTCGCCCTTGCCCTTGAGCGCCACGCCCCGGCAATAGTATGCCTCGGCACAGTCCGGCTTTAGGCGGACGGCCTCCGTGAGGTCAGTGATGGCTCGGTTGAAGTCGTCTTTTCCCCGTCCCAGAAAGCCCCAGGCGAAGGCCCTGACGAGGCCCCCGCCGCTTGGGCAGCCCCTTCCCATGTAGGCACAGCCGCGTTGGAAATAGGCTCCGACGTATTTGGGATTTAGCCGGATGGCCTCCGTCAGATCCGCGATGGCTTTGTTCCACTCCCGCTTCTCACCGTAGACCGCGCCACGGTTGCAGTAGGCATTCGCTTCGTTCGGGTCGAGGTCGATGGCCTCATTGTAGTCCGCGATCGCGTTGTCGTACTCACGCTTGTTTCCATAGGCCGCGCCACGGTTGCAGTACGCATTGACGTATTTCGGATCGAGCCGAATGGCTTCGCTGCAATCGGCGATAGCCGCGTCGAAATCATCTCTGAGCAAGTAGATGACGCCCCGGCTGCGGTACGCCTTGGCGTCTCTTGAATCGATTCGGATGGCTTCCGTGAAGTCGGCAATCGCCGTGTTGTAGTCGCCCTTGAGAGAATAGGCTGCGCCCCGGCTGCAGTAAGTGATAGGAAATTGGATTGCTCTGACGGTTGAGCGTAGCTGAGGGAGAGTGGCGAAGCAAGGGGGTCAGGGGTGGCAGGGCGGCTAGCCGCC
>JBEKZQ010000155.1:0-12970 GCA_049509675.1 Thermoguttaceae bacterium
GGTCCCTGACCGCTCGTAGAAGGTAATGCCGAGTTGCTTGGCGTAACGGGGCCGGCCGTCTCGGGCAGGCATCGTCTGCCGCAGACCGCGACCGAACAGGTCGCACATGCCGGAGACGACAATGTTCTGGCCGACGGCGTTCTCGTTGAGCCACTTCTGCGCGCCGCCGGCCGCAAAGCGGTCGTCGCCCGGCTGCGGCTGCATCTGCGAGGGAACAGCGTCCAGCAGTCCCTTGGCGCCCTGGAGCGGCTCGTCCGGCGGAGCCGACAAGAGCGCGAGCAGAACGCAACAATGGATCGTCGACATGCGCAGGACCCTCCTTGTAATCTTACGTCTACCAAACGAGCAAGGCCACGCCGGCCACCGACAGCAGCGCACCACCCGCCGCCCGCAGGCTCACCTTTTCCCGGTACAACAGGATCGAGAACGGCAGAATGATCACCGGCATGGTGCTGATGATGGTGGCGACCACGCCCACGTGACAGTTGCGCAGGGCGACCATGTACAGGATCACGCCCAGGAAAGGTCCCACCACGGCTCCGAAGGTCATTATCGCCATGATCCGGCCCTGCCGGGCGGCTGCCGCAATCGGTCTCCAGCGACGCAGGACCGTCAACAACAGCACGTAGCCGGCCATGGCGGGAAGGATGCGGATCAGCGTGGCGGCCGCCGCATCGTAGTCGCCGATGCCCTTCCGCGAGAGCACGTGCCCGATGGCCTGGGCAATCGCGGCCACCAACGACAGCAGAACGCCCTGCCACAACTGCCGCCGCTCGTGCGGCAATCGCTCACTGGCCGGCTGTTCCAGCAGGACCCAGACGATGCCCGCCAGGGTGATTCCCATGGCCCACCAATGCCTGCCGGAAAGTCCCTCGGCCAAGAAGATCGCCGAAATGAGGGCCGCCAGGGGAGGCGTCAAGGACAAGACGAGCAACGACAACCGCGGCCCGATCAACAGAAGAGACTTGAACAAGCACAGGTCCGACACGAAGAATCCCATCACGCCGGACAGCCCGAGGACCAGCCACGTCTGGGCCGAGGCGTCGGTCGGCAGCGCCAGGCCGCGGACCAACTGGCCGTAGAGCATCAACAGGATGACGGCAATTGCCAGGCGGATGAACGCGACGGAGACAGCCCCGATATGCCGGCCCGCCGAAGTCCAGGCCAACGTGGAAAGCGTCCACAGCAAGGCCGTTGCAATGGCTGCCAGCTCGCCGATTTGTTGTGACATCACTGCCGTTTCCGCGCGGTCCTGACCATGGCACAGCGCATGATAAACGCTGGCGCGCGGTTCGTCCAGAGAGTCGAGAGAGACTCTAAACTCCTCACCGCGCCGGCCGCCGCAAAGCGAGGGCCCAGAGGCCAAAGATCATGGCGAACAGCCACATGATGGCGCTCCAACTCATCATGGTCTGAAACGAAGCCTGATCGAACTGACCGATCTGCTTGAAACAATAACCGGCGACGGCAAACAACCAGCTACTAATTGCCCGCCACATGATGTTGCTCCCAGGCCTGCTCAGGTAATGCCTTGTCTATATGGAATATAGCATGGGGCCTCCCCCCCTTTCGGTCTAGAACCGGAAGAGTCAGCCGGAAGAGTCAGCTTATTGACAGCACCCCGGCCCCTGGCCTATGCTGAATGCGTTCCGGAAATGCGGAACTGGGAAGCTGGTGCAAATCCAGCACGGCCCCGCCACTGTGACCGGTGACGAATGCCGCAACGATAGGCCACTGTCCCCGAGCGGATGGGAAGGCCGCGGCGAGTAGGATGACCCGGAAGTCAGGATACCGCAAGGCGCCCCTGGTGCGTTCCTTCGTGGGAAGGCGAGTTTTATGGCCAAGCGATTGCTATTGGTACGGCACGCTCAACTGGCGGCCGGCCATCTTCGCCGATTCGTGGGGCGGACCGATCCCCCGCTGGACCCGATTGGCCGGCGGCAATCGCAGACCCTGGCCGCCGAGATTGGCCGACTCAAACCGCAGCGTGTCTATTGCAGCCCGCTGGAAAGGTGCCGTCAGACCGCCGCCGCCATCGCTCCCGACTTGGCATTCACGCTTGACGACGACTTGCGCGAGATCGATTTCGGCCATTGGGAGAACATGACGTTCGACGAGGTGGCCGCGCGGGAGCCGGCCCTGGTCGAGCATTGGGCCACGCGGCCGGACGATTTCGCTTTTCCCGGCGGCGAGAAGGTCGGCGATTTTCTGGCCCGCGTCAGGCGGGCTGCCGATCGCATGGCCCGCGACGACGCCGAAGTCGTGCTGGCGGTGACGCACGGGGGCGTGATCCGCGCCATGCTCTGCTGCTTGCTGGGCCTGGAGGCGCAACAATACGTGCTCTTCAGCATCGGCTACGCCGCCACCGCGGTGATCGATCTGTTCGATGGCCGCGGCGTGCTGGCCTATCTTGGCAATCCGGTTCTTGCGGAGGGCGGACGCGCGTGGCCCGAATGATCTTGATTACCGGAGGATGCCGCAGCGGCAAGAGCGCCTACGCTCAACATTTGGGCGAATCGCTGGGCCGCCGCCGCGCCTTCGTGGCCACGGCCCCGGCCACCGACGACGAAATGCGCGCGCGGATCGAGGCCCATCGCCGCTTCCGCCATGGCCGCGGCTGGGAAACGATCGAAGAGCAACTCGATCTGGCCGGCGTCCTGCGCGGTCATCCGCAATACGACCTGCTGCTGGTCGATTGCATCACGCTGTGGGTGAACAACCTGATGTACCATAATGCGCCGGGGAGCCCCGCGCTGGACGAGCACGCGATTGCCCGGCGGTGCAAGGAGATTATCGACGCCGCGCAGGCCCGTAGCGGTACGCTCCTCTTCGTGACCAACGAGGTGGGCATGGGCATTGTGCCCGAGAACGCGGCGGCCCGGCGGTATCGCGACCTGGTGGGCTGGGCGAACCGGCTCCTCGCGGCCTCGGCCGCCACGGTCACGCTCATATCGTGCGGCATTCCCTGGCACTTGAAGCAAGACCGAGGGGACTGTCCCGATTTTCGTGCTGCCACCGCTTGCGATCGCAGCGAAAATGGGACTGCCCCCCTGCACGGCGGAGAACAAGAATGACCAATCTATTGCAGGAGACCATCGCGCAGATTACGCCACAAGACGCCGACTGCCGGCGCCGCGCGCGGGAGCGGCTGGACCAATTGATCATGCCCCATTGGGCCTTGGGTCGCTTGATGGACCTGGCCGTGGACCTTGCGGGCATGACGCGCTCGCTGCGTCCGGCCGTGCGGCGGAAGACCATCATCACCATGGCCGGCGATCATGGCGTGGCCGCCGAGGGCGTGAGCAAGTATCCGCAGGAAGTGACGCTCCAGATGGTCCACGGCATCGTGGCCGGCATGGCCGGGATCAGCGCCCTGGCCCGCCTTGCCGGGGCCGAGGTGGTTGTGGTCGATATGGGCGTGGCCGCCGACCTGGGCCCCTTGGCTGCGGCCGGAAAGGTCATCTCGAAGAAGATCGCCTTGGGCACGGCCAACATGGCCCGGGGGCCGGCGATGACGCGCGCACAGGCCGTCGCCAGCGTCGAGGCCGGCATCCAAGTGGCCGACCGCTTGGGCGCACAAACCGATCTGTTCGGCACCGGCGACCTGGGCATTGCCAATACGACGCCTTCCACCGCGATGGTGGCCACGCTGACGGGAGCCCCGGTCGCCACGGTGACCGGCCGCGGCACGGGCCTCGACGACGGGCAACTCGCGCGAAAAATCGCCGTCGTGGAGACGGCCCTGCGAATCAATCGCCCCGATCCGCGCGATGGCCTGGACGTGCTGGCCAAAGTGGGCGGTTTCGAGATCGGCGGCATCGCCGGCGTGATCCTGGCCGCGGCCGCGCAGCGAAAGCCGGTGCTGATCGATGGTTTTATCTCCACGGCCGGCGCGCTGCTGGCCCAGGCGCTCGCGCCGCCCGCGGCGGATTACATGATCGCCGCACATCGCAGCGCGGAACAAGGCCATCGCGTCATGCAGCGGCATCTGGGCAAAGAGCCGCTTCTGGATCTGAACCTGCGGCTGGGCGAAGGCACCGGCGCCGCCTTGGCCATGCACCTGGTCGAGGCGGCGCAGCGGATTTTGACCGAGATCGCGACCTTCGACGAGGCCCATGTTTCCAAGGCGCACGAATGAAACGGTTCTTGGCAGCCATGCGATTCTTGACCATCCTGCCCATCGGTGGCACGTGCGGCACCGCCGAGGCCGACTTGGCAGGCAGCCTGGCGATGTTTCCGCTGGTCGGCCTCTTGCTGGGCGCCCTGGCCGCAGCCCTGGCCTGGATCCTTGCACCGACCACGCTGCCATTGGTGACGGCCGCGCTGCTGGTGCTGCTGCTGCTGGGCTTCTCCGGCTGCCTCCATGCCGACGGTCTGGCGGACGCCGCCGACGGCTTTCTCAGCGCCCGGCCCCGCGACAAGATCTTGGAGATCATGCGCGACAGCCGCGTGGGGGCGATGGGCATGATCGCCGTCGTGTGCGTGTTGCTGTTGAAGTTTGCCGCCTTGGCCTCGATCGCGCCCGGCCGTTTGTGGCCGGCGGCGCTGCTGATGCCGTTGGCCGGACGCTGTGCGACCGTCTGGCACGTGGCCCTCTTGCCCTACGCCCGTGAAAGCGGGGCGGCAGCCGTCTTCTACGGCCGGCCGCGCTGGCCGGCCGCGGTCTGGGCCGCGATCGCGCTGGCCGCGGTGGCCTGGGGCGTGTTGGGTTTCGGGGGACTGTTGGCCTGCGCCGTTTGTGCGGTCGCCGCGCTGCTGCTGGCCGGCTATGTCTATGGCAAGATCGGCGGCGCGACGGGCGATACGCTCGGCGCCGCGTGCGAGATCGTGGAAACCGTCATGGCCCTGGCCCTGGCCCTGGGGCCACTACGTCCTTTCGAGGTGATCTCTTGACCCTGCAACATGGCGGAAATCTCAGGGAACTAGCGCGGGTGGCACTGCTGGCTTGTCCAGCAGTGTCGAGGTTCGCGGCGGTCCGGCACTGCTGGACAAGCCAGCAGTGGCACTCTGAAATGATGAACTCCCCATTTCGGTAACGCACTACACGGTGATTTCTTGACCCTGCAACATGGCGGAAACTTGAGGGAACTGGCGCGGCGAGCGGGCCTGGCGGAAGACCAGGTGTTGGACTTCAGCGCCAGCATCAACCCGCTGGGCCCGCCCGATTGCCTGCGCGCCGCTGTCAGCCGCGCCGTCGAACGGCTGGAACACTATCCCGACCCCGAGGGCGCGGATTTGGTCCGGGCCATCGCCGACCGCTATCGTCTAGCGACGGAGCAAATCGTGATCGGCAACGGTTCGACCGAGTTGCTCTTTGCCGCCGCGCACCTCGTCCTCCCCTTTCCCCTTGCGGGAGGTCTGCAGTTCCTCCCCTCTCCCCTTGCGGGAGAGGGGTCGGGGGTGAGGGTGTCGGGCCGAAAGATGCCAAATTGCGCCGGCGTTGCCAGCAGCTCCCCTCACCCCAGCCCTCTCTCGGAGGGAGAGGGGGACCCGAGTTTCGACCGTCCGGACAGCCTTACAGAGCATTCCACGGGCCGCGTCATGGTTCCTGTGCCGTCGTATATTGATTACATCACCGCGATCCGTGCGGCCGGAGGCGCGGTCGAGCGTCTGTTGCTGCGGGAAAGCGAGCAGTTCGCGCTCGATTGGCCCAGGTTGGCCCAGCGCGCCGGCGGCGCGGCGGCCGTGTTTCTCGGCCAGCCGAACAATCCCACCGGCTTGATGTTCGATCCACAGCAACTCCGCACCCTGGCGGCGCGGCACGCGTCGACGTTGTTCATCGTGGACGAGGCGTTCGCCGATTTCGTCGATGGATACCGATCGCTGGCCGTCGACGTGCCGCCCAACGTCGTGGTACTCCGCTCGTGTACGAAGTTCTACGCAATTCCCGGGCTCCGCTTGGGCTTTGCCGTAGCGCAGGCCGAGGTGGCCCGGCGACTTCGGCGTCGGCTGCCTCCCTGGACTGTCAACGCGTTGGCGCAGGCCGCCGGCATCGCCGTCTTGGCCGATGAGCCGTACCGGCGTCGAACCGTAGAACTGATAGCTACGGAACGGCAAAGGCTGGGCGAGCGGCTTGCGCAGTTGCCCGGACTGTATGTCTATCCCAGCGCTGCGAATTTTCTCTTGCTGCGGCTGGACCGCACCGACTTCAACGCGCATCGCCTGGCCGAGCGCCTGCTGGCGCAAGGCATCGCGGTGCGGGTCTTCGACCCGGCCGAGCACTTGGACCAGCGGTTCTTGCGCGTGGCCGTTCGCGGTTCTGAGGAGAATGAGCGGCTTTGCGAGGCGCTGGCGACGATCCTGGAGCCTAGCCGAGAAGGCGAGAATCAAGTCCCCCTCTCCCTCCGGGAGAGGGTCGGGGTGAGGGGAGTTTCAAACGGATCACCCACCGCTTGCCGCTCGCCACTTCAAGCACCCTTACCCGCTACCCCTCTCCCATCCCGTCGCGAGCGACGGGCGGGAGAGGAGAGATTTCACCCGGGCCGGAAAAAGGTCCCAAAAGTAAAAACGCCCGCGATCATGTTCCAGGGCACCAGTTCCAACGCCGGCAAGAGCCTGCTGACGGCGGCACTGTGCCGCATTCTGCTGGAGGACGGGGTCCGCGTGGCGCCGTTCAAGTCGCAGAACATGTCGCTGAATTCGTTCGTGACCCGCGACGGCGGCGAAATGGGTCGGGCCCAGGTGGTCCAGGCGCAGGCCTGCCGGCTGGAGCCGGACGTGCGCATGAATCCCATCCTGCTGAAGCCCAACAGCGACGTCGGCAGCCAGGTCATCGTCCGCGGCAAGGCGGTCGGCAACATGAGCGTCGCCGAGTACGTGCGTTACAAGCCGCAGGCCTTTGCGACGGCCAAGGCCTGTTACGATTCGCTCGCCGCGGAGTTCGACGCCGTGGTGCTGGAAGGGGCCGGCTCGCCGGGCGAAGTCAACCTGAAGAGTCACGACATCGTCAACATGCCGATGGCCCTGTATGCGGGGGCCCCGGTTCTGATCGTCGGCGACATCGATCGCGGCGGCGTCTTCGCTTCCTTCGTCGGCACCCTGGAAGTCCTGGCGGCCTGGGAACGCAAACTCGTGGCCGGCTGGATCGTCAATCGTTTCCGCGGCGATGCGGCCCTGCTGGCGCCGGCCCTGGAGTATACGCACGCGCATACCGGGCGGCCGGTGCTGGGCGTGGTGCCTTATCTGCCCAACCTGAACCTGCCGCAGGAAGATTCCGTGGAATTCAAGAGCGGCGCCTTGGACGACTCCTCGGCCAACGGTCGGGCCGTGGAAATCGCCGTGATCGACCTGCCGCACCTTTCCAACTTCACCGATTTCGATCCCTTCCGCGTGGAAAACGACGTGAAGCTGCGGATCGTCCGCTCGGCCGACGACCTGCGGCAGCCGGATGCGGTGCTGATCGGCGGCAGCAAGAACACGCTCGCCGATCTGGAGTACCTCAACCGCAGCGGGCTTGGCCGGCGCATCCGGCAATTGGCCCGGGGCGGGAAGGCGGAAATCGTGGGCATCTGCGGCGGCTTTCAAATGCTCGGCTGCGAGATCGCCGACCCGCAAGCCGTCGAATCGCCCAGCCAGGCATCGCGGGGCCTCGGCCTGCTGGGCGGCAAAACGACGATGGCGGCCGAGAAAACGCTGGTCCGCACCTCCGCCCGGCACGCGCTGGCCGGTTTGGAACTCGTGGGCTACGAGATCCACCATGGCCGGACTGTCGATGCGGGCGCTGCGCTGCTGACCGCCGCGGACGGCCGCACCGTGGGCACGACCAGCCCCGATCATCGCATCTGGGGCACCTATCTGCACGGCGTGTTCGACGACGATCGTTTCCGCCGCTGGTTCATCGATCGGCTCCGCGTTCGCCGCGGGCTGGAGGCCATCGGCCGCGTCGTCGGCTGCTACGACATCGAGCCGGCGCTGGACCGGCTCGCGGCCGCGGTCCGGGAGAGCTTGCCTATGGAAACTGTGTATCGCTTGATGGGATTGCGATGAGACTGGAGCATCAAATCCTGATCGCCGTGGCGTTGGACCTGCTGTTGGGCGACCCGCAGTGGTTGCCGCATCCGGTCCGCGCCATCGGCGGCCTGGCGGCCGGCCTGGAACGGCCGGCGCGGCGGCTCGTGCCTGATGAGCGCGCGGCCGGGGCGGTCGTGGCACTCGCCGTGTATCTGGCCGCCGGGCTGGCCGCGTGGGGATCGATTCGCGTGGCTCGGCTCATTCATCCCGCGGTCGCCGACGCCGTTTCCATCGCCGTCATCTACAGCACGATCGCCGCCCGCGACCTGGTGCGGCACAGCATGGCCGTTTTTCATCCCTTGATTTCCGGCCGTCTGCCGGCGGCGCGGCAAAACCTGTCCCGCATTGTGGGCCGCGACACCGAGCAACTGGACGCGGCGGGAATCGTGCGGGCGGCCGTGGAAAGCGTGGCCGAGAGCACGGTCGACGGCGTTACCGCCCCGCTGTTTTTCGCCGTGATCGCCGGTCCCGTGGGCGCCATGCTGTACCGCGCCATCAACACGCTGGACTCCATGTTCGGCCATCAGGACGCTCGCTACCGGCGTTTCGGTTTCGCAGCCGCTCGCATTGACGACGCCGCGAATTATCTCCCGGCGCGGCTCACGGCTCCGCTGATCTGCCTGGCCGCGCTGTTGCTGGGGCAACGGCCCTGGCACGCATTGCGGATCCTGGCCCGCGATGGGCGGAAACACGCCAGCCCCAACGCCGGTCTGAGCGAGGCCGCCGTGGCCGGCGCCCTGGGCGTGCAACTAGGCGGCGTCAATTCCTACGACGGGCAGCCGGTGGAAACACCCGCGATCGGCGACCCCCTGGTTTCCCTGGCGCCGCGGCACATCCCCTGGGCCAATGCGTTGATGTTGCTGGCCGCGGGCCTGTTCCTCGCGACGGCCCTCTCGCTCCGCATGGCGGCGATCCACTGCTGCCCTTCGTGGAGGACGGCCGCATGAACCACCCAACACGCATCCTGATCTTCACCGGCGACGGCAAAGGCAAGACCACTGCGGCCCTGGGCATGGCGTTGCGGGCCAACGGCCACGGAATGCCCGTCGCCATTATCCAGTTCGTCCAGGGCGATCCGGCGGTCGGCGAGCTGACCGCCGCGGCCGGACTGCAGAACGTCGAGATCGTGCAAACCGGCTTGGGCTTTTTGCCTCGCCCCGAGGATCCACATTTTTCGGAGCATCGTGCGGCCGCAGAGGAAGGACTGCGGAAGGCCCGGCAGACCATCGCCGCGGGCAGACATTCGCTGGTGATTCTCGACGAAGTGTGCCTGGCCGTCGCACGCGGATTGCTGGACGAACAGGCCGTAATCGCGGCGGTCCGTGAGGCCCGGCCCGAGGCCTGCATCGTGCTCACCGGCCGGTACGCCACGCCGGGACTCATCGAGCTGGCCGATACGGTGACCGAGATGCGGTCGATCAAGCACGGCTTCGCCGTGGGCCGCCAGGCACAGAAAGGGGTCGAGTTGTGACCGCCGCTTGCCACAGGTTGATCGTCGCGGGAAGCGGCAGCGGAGTCGGCAAGACGTCGCTGACGCTGGGGCTGGTCCGCGCCTTTGCGCGGCGCGGACTGCGGGTGCAGACGTTCAAGGTCGGGCCCGACTTCCTCGATCCGACCTACCTGGCCGCCGCGTCCGGCCGCGACTGCTATAACCTCGACGGCTGGATGACCTCGCGGGATTATGTGCGCGATCTGTTCGCGACGGTCACGGCCGATGCCGACCTGGCGGTGATCGAAGGCGTGATGGGGCTATTCGACGGCGCATCGCCCTGCGGCCTGGAGGGGAGCACCGCCGAGATCGCCCTTTGGCTCGATGCGCCGGTCCTGCTGGTGCTCCACGCCCATGGAGTCGCGCGGAGTCTCGCGGCGGCAGTCAAGGGTTTTGCCGAATTCGAGCCGGGCGTCCGCTTCGCGGGGGTAATCGCCAACCATTGCGGCTCGGCGCGGCACAAGGACTGGCTCGGCCGGTCGCTGGCCCAGTGGCCGAATCTTCCGCCGCTTTTGGGCGCCGTCCCGCGCGGCGCAATGCCGACTCTTGAAAGTCGCCACCTGGGACTGGTAACCGCCGACAGCCGTCTCGACGCGGCGATCCTCGATCAACTGGCCGACGTCTGCGGCGAGCATCTCGATCTGGAGCGGTTGCTGGAGACAAGCCGGAACGGCGCGTCGGCGCCCCCAAGGATCGGTGAAACAACAAGCGGGGGACTGTCCCAATTTTCGTTCGACGAAAATGGGACTGTCCCCTTCGGAAGTGCAAGAATAGCCTCGTGCCTTGATCGCGCCATCCCGTCACCCCCCGGGCACCATGCGCAGCATGGTCGTCTCCCGCAACGGGAGAGGGGAATAATTGGCGAACCGCCGTCAGACTCGCAAGAAACCACCGTGCGGATCGGGATCGCTCGGGACGAGGCTTTTCATTTTTACTACGCCGACAATTTGCAGCAACTCCGGCGGCATGGGGCCGAGCTAGTGCCGTTCTCGCCGCTAAGCGACGCCGCACTGCCCGAGGGCCTGGATGCCCTGTACTTCGGCGGCGGTTATCCCGAATTGTACGCGGCACGTTTGGGCGCCAATACGCTGCTGTTGGAAAGCGTGCGGCAATTGGCCGCCGCGGGTCGTTGCATCTACGCGGAATGCGGCGGCCTGATGTACCTGGGTCGCTCGCTGGTGACGCTCGACGGCGATCGCTTCTTGATGGCCGGCGTCTTGCCGATCGATACCCGCATGCTCAAGCGACGGAAAATGCTCGGATACGCCCAGGTCGAGTTGGCGGCCGACTCGCTGTGGGGCCCGCCGGGATGGCGCTGCCGCGGACACGAATTCCATTATTCCGAAATCGCCGCCGACGACAGCCGGGGCCAGGGCTGGCAGCCGGCCTACGTGGTCCGCAATGCCAGGGGCGACCGCGAAAGGGATGAAGGGACTATTAGCCCCGCACGAAAGAACGTCACGCGGACTATAGGACGGATTGCCAATCCGTCCTACGAGATCCCAGCCCCACGTGATGATTCTTCGTCCCGGGGCGACCGTGCCACGGAGGCGGAAGGTTTTGCCCGGGGATCGATCCTCGCCAGTTACATACACTTGCACTGGGCCGCGGACACCGCCGCGGTGCGGCACTTCCTGGCCCGCTGCCTCGCAGATTGCAAAGGGCATTCATGAACATTGCAGAACCATCGGGCATGTTGTTGATCAGCCACGGCAGTCCGCGGGGGGAAGTGAACCAGAGCTTTTCGGAACTGGCCGGGCGGATCGCCTCGCGGCTGGGGGCTGAGGTTCTGCCCGCGTTCTTCTCCATCGCCCGGCCCAACATTCCGGAGCAGGTCGAGTTGCTCGTGGCCCGGGGCGTGCGGCGGGTCGTGCTCATGCCCTATTTCCTCGGCTCCGGCCAGCACGTCACGGTGGACATCCCGGCGCTGTTGAAGCAGTGCAAATCGCGATACCCCGACGTGCGCTTCGAGTTGCTGCCCACGCTAGAGAACGAGCCCGCCCTGGAGGATGTAATCGTCGATCGGCTCGCGCCGCTGGTAACGGCCGCTGCGCTGCCGGTCGATGGTCCGGCGATCGAGCGGCGGAGCTACGAGATCATCGATCGGCAACTGGGGGGTTGGCCCTGTGCGGAGACGGGCGACCGCGCCGTTCTGCGCCGCATCGTTCACGCAACCGCCGACGTTTCCTTCGCCCGCACGTTGCGCATCCATGCTTCGGCCGTGGCGCAGGGCAAGGCCGCATTGGCCGCGGGCAAGCCGATCCTGTGCGACGTCAAGATGCTCCAGGCCGGCATCACGCGGGTTGAGAACGAAGTGCTCTGTGCGATCGGCGATCCCTCCGTTCGGGAGTTGGCCCAACGGAAGAACTGCACGCGGGCCGCCGCCGCGATGGAGGCCCTTGGCCCGCGCATGGACGGAGCGATCGTGGCGATCGGCAACGCGCCGACGGCCCTGTGGAAAGTGATGGAGTTGGCGGCAGGCGGAGGCCCGCGGCCGGCACTGGTGGTCGGTTTGCCCGTGGGACTGGTCGGCGCGCGGGAGTCGAAGGCGGCGCTGTTGGAAAGCGGGCTGTGTTACATCACCAACACCAGTCCGCGCGGCGGCAGTCCCGCGGCCGCCGCCGCCGTGAACGCCTTGGCAATCGGGGAGCGAGGAGATCAGGTGGAGAAGCATGGGAAATAAGAGCTGGACTTTTGCGAAATGGCGGAAGGGCTCCACGAGTAATCCCCCTCTCCCGCCCGTCGCAGGCGACGGGATGGGAGAGGGCCGGGGTGAGGGGATGTTTTCGCAATTCCCCCTCACCCTAACCCTCTCCCGGAGGGCGAGGGGACCTTGTATCGCGTTGCTCGTCGGCTTGGCTCTGGCCCTGTGGCCGGCGCCGGCCCTGGCAATGCATATCCCGGAGAACGGTATCCCGATATCGTGGGCCGGACTATGGTTCCTGGTCGCCGCCCCCATGGTCTTCTGGGGCCTCAAGACCATCAACCGCCGCCGCGCCGCCGAACCGCGCTACATGGTCCTGGTGGCCCTGGTCGGATCGGCCATCTTCGTCATCTCCTGCATGCCCGTGCCGATTCCCATCGCCAAGAGTTGTTCGCACCCTTGCGGCACGGGACTGGGCGCGGTGTTGATCGGTCCCGGGCCGACCATCGTCGTGGCGAGCATCGCCCTGCTGTTGCAGGCGCTATTGCTCTGCCACGGTGGACTGACCACGTGGGGCGCCAACATCGTATCGATGGGCGTGGTCGGCGCCCTAACCGGCTACGTTGTTTTCCGCGTATTCCGCCGTATCGGTGCGCCGGTCTTCCTGGCCGCGTTCCTGGCCGGCGTGCTCTCGGATTGGGCCACGTACGCGACAACCACCTTCGAGCTATCGACCGACTGGCTAGGCGACAGCTTATTTTGGCACCAGTTCGCCATCATCGGGGTTTCTTTCGTGCCCACGCAGCTTCCGCTGGGAATCGCCGAGG
>JBEKZQ010000156.1:0-16603 GCA_049509675.1 Thermoguttaceae bacterium
CAGGCTTACGCTCCGCAGCAAGGCGGAGTCCACGTGGCACCTCAGACTGGCCCGGCAGGCGAGGGCCTCTTCTTCCCGCGAAGAAGGGCCGATGCAACCATTCCTCCTAACGTGTTCCTTGTTTTCGTTTTCCAAGGGTTTCCGGGAGCCCCTTCTGTCGAGCCTGAGCGGAGGTCCGGCCTAACCCGCCTGGCCGACCAGCTTCCTCCGCGGTGGACCACCCACCACATAGCCTTCGTTGTTCTTCACCATGTGCCAAATGATCGTCGCCAGTCGGCGCATCACCGCCACGCGGGCGATCTTCGCCCCGCGCCGCCTCTTGATCCGGCCGTACCAGGCCCTCATCCAGGCGTCTCGCCGCAGAACATGCAGCACCAACTGGCCCAGGATGAAGCGCGCCATCATGCTGCCTTGTTTGGTGATCGAGCCCAACCGATCGGTCACCTCGCCTGAATTCCGGCATCCGGGAGCCAGGCCCCAGTAGTTCGCCAGGCTGCCCGGCCGGGCAAAACGCTCGATCGAGCCGATCCGCGCGGCCAAGGCCAGGCTGCTGTAGGCCCCGCAACCGGGAATCGAGGCGACCACCGCGGCCGTCTTGTGCGCGGTCTGCCGCTTGCGAATGGCGTCGTCGAGCGTCTTGGTCTGCTCATCCCACGCCTTCCACTGGGCCAAAAGCAGGTCCATCTCCAAGCGATCCACAGCCGCCAACGTCACGGCCGCCAACCATTGCTTCCCCTTCACCGTGTCCAACCCCTTGGTCGGACACTCCTGCTCGATGTTATGCTTGCGCAACAGGTGCTTGATGCGGTTGATCGTCCGCGTGCGGAGTTGTCCCAGGCGATAACGCAGCACGGTGAGCTGCCGGTCCGCGGCGTCCTGCTCCGTCGGCCACTCCACATGCCGGACGCCCTGCACGCGCTTGCCTGACAACAGCCGCTCTCGATTGACCCACAGCAGCTCCGCCAGAGCGCTGGCGTCTCGACGGTCGGTCTTCTGCTTCGATCGTTTTTCGGGCTGGACGAGGATCACCTCCCGGCAACCGTACTCGCGAAGCAGCCGAACCAGCCAGTAGTTGAAGCCGCAGACCTCCAGGATTGCGACGAACCCCCCCTCCGGTCCAGCACGACGCCGGTACTCCTCGAAAAACGCCCGCACCCGATCCCACTTGGTGCTTATCTGCCGCTTGACGGTCACGTCGCCGGCCTCGTTCCGATCTTCCACGGTCAACTGCTTGCGGTGTTGGTCGATTGCAAGGTACAACATACTCGGTCCTCCTGTTTGTGGTTTTGATGAGTAGAACACCTACTACATCGTATATACCACCAGGAGGACCGCTCTTTCATAGAATCAGGCTTGCCCGTGCCTTCCCTGCCGGTTCTTGCAGCGATGAGCCGCCAGGAGCGTGTCCGCGCGCTGCTCGCCGAACACGGAATCCATTAGTACGGCGGGAACAGCGATGCTTGGCCGCAAGAGCCGTTCGGCAAGAGCACGGGCAAGGCGCGTGGCACCCAAACCTTGCTACGCACCGCCCGTGGCACCCTGCGGCTAACGCTTGCCGGTCGCGGCGGGCGCGGATGTCACCAGCACGTGGTGTTGGAAATACTTGCGGGCCACGGCGATCACCTCGTCCAGGCTCACGGCCTCGATCCGCCGGTCGAACGTCTTCTCGTAGTCGTAGCCCAGTCCGTACAGTTCGTCCAGGGCGGCCTGCCGGGCCTGGGCGGCAATGGTCGTGTTCTCCTGGGCGTGCAGGGCGACGATTTGCCGGATGGCGGTGCCGTACTCGTCCTTGGGGACCTTGCCCTCCTTGGCCCGTTGGATGTTCCGCTCGATCCGCCCGACCACCTCGTCGACCTTGTCGGGCCGCGTCTGCGCCAGGATGGCAAAATACCCCGGCACCGGGCCGGTCATCTGGAAGGCATGCACGTAATACACCAGTCCTTCGCCGCGGAGCTCGTTGTGCAGCCAGCCGCCCGGGTAGCCGTAGCCGGCCATGATCGTCTCCAGCACGGTCATGGCGGCGTACTCCCGCTTCTGGAAGATGCTCTCGCAAGGGTACCCGAGCATGACCATGCCCGTCTCCTTGGAAGTCTCTTTGTGACGTGCGATCGATTTGGGCAGGGCGTTGTCGCGGCCGAAATCGATCGGCTTGAAACCGGCCGCCGCCGGCAGGCGGCCAAAATGCTTTTCGACCAGCGCCACGGCCTCGTCGGGCGCGATGTCGCCGAAGACGGTGACCACCATGTTCTGCGGGACGAACCAGCGGGCGTGATAATGCCGCAGATCCTCGACCGTAAGCCGCTGGACGCTTTCCGCCTTTCCCTCGGCCACGACATGATAGGGCGTGCCGGCGGGCAGGGCGTCGCTGAAGGTCTCGGCGATCTCGGCTTGCGGCTCGGCCGACCGCTCGGCGATCGCCCCCAGGGCAAGCTTCTGCACCTTTTCATATTCCTCGGCCGGGAATGCGGGCCGGGTGAAACAGTCGGCAAAAAGTGCCGCTGCCTGCGGAAAATCCTCGCGGAGCGTGGTGGCGCTGCCATACACGGTGAAACGGCCGGCCGACATCGACAGCTCCCCGCCCACCGAGTCGAACCAGCGGGCGATCTCGGCCGCCGAACGTTCGGCGGCCCCCTTGTCGAGCATGGCGGCGACCAGCGCGGCGCGGCCGGCGGTGGCTTCCGCGTCGGCCAGCGCGCCGCAGAGCGCGAAGGCCTGCACGTTCACCAAGGGCAGATTCGCGTGCCGCTTCATCAGCACCCGCAGCCCATTGGCCAGGCGGACCGAGCGGATTTCGCCCGACGCGGCTGAGGCGGTTTCCCCGGCCGCCTTGGGCCCTCCGCCGGGCGGCGCAATGATCACGCGATTGGTCCGCTCGGGCAGGAAGTACCGCCGCGCCGCCGCGCGGATCTCCTCGGCCGTGACCTTCTGAATGTTCTTCACATATTCTTCGTCGAAGAGCGGGTCGTCGGCCGCCAGGCAGCTATGGCCGAGACTTTCCGCCGCCTGCTGCACGGTCTGGCGCTGGAAGATCAACTCGGCCGCCTTCTGTTTCTTGGCCTTGGCCAGTTCGGCGGGCGCGACCAACTCGTCGCGAAGGCGGTAGACTTCCCGCACCATGGCCTCGGCGGCCTGCTTCCAGGTGGCGGGCTGGCTGCTGGCCGAGAGCACGAAATATCCGTGGACGAAGTGCGGCGTTTCGCTGGTCGCGCTCACGGAGAGGACGAGTTGCTGCTCGTACTTCAGCCGCCGCACCAGCCGCGAGCTTTCCCCTTCGCCCAGGATGAAGGCCGCCAGGTCCAGCGCATAGAGGTCCGGATGGGAGAGTTTCACCGTCGGCCAGGCGATGGCCAGATCGTAGGTGGGACCTTCCATCTCGCGGACCGACTCGCGCGGCGAGATCTGCTCCGGCTCGTCGGGCAGGGCCACGTACGTTTCCCGGCCGCGGGGAGTACCCGACCACTGCCGCGCCACCTGCCGCAGCACCTCCGCCGTCTTGACGTCGCCCACGACCACAAAAACCTGGTTGTTGGGCACGTAACGCTCGTGATAAAAATCGATGATCGCCTGGTTCGTGGTGCGGTCGAGCACTTCCAGGTAGCCGATCACCGGATGCCGCGCCGGGCTGACGCTATAGACGGTCTCGCTCAACATCTTCCACAGCACGCGGCTGCGGTCCACTTCGCCGTCGGCCAGCTCGCGCCGCACCACCTTCAACTCCCGGGCGAACTCCTCCGGCGCGAAGGTGACGTGCTGCATCGAGTCGGCCAGAAGCTCGATGGCCATCATCGTGTTCCTGGCCGGGCAATCGATGAAGAAGGTGGTCATGTCGGTCGAGGTGTAGGCGTTGGTGGCCCCCCCGAAGGTCTCGATGATCTGCCGGATCTCCTTCTCGGAGCGCTTGCTGGTCGTGCCGCCGGCCACCACGTGTTCCAGCACGTGGCTCAGTCCGGCGCCCAGGTAATGCGCTTCGTAGGCGCTGCCGGTGTTTTTCACGTAGCAGCGGACCGTGGCCACCGGCGCCACGTGGTTCTCTTGCACGATCACGGTCAAGCCGTTGTCGAGCGTGGCCAGAGTGACCGCATCGGGCAGAGCGCGGACGCTCGTGTACTGCGGCGTTTGCGGCCCGGCCGGCGCCGCGGCGGGTTTCTCGGCCGCCCAGGCGGGCCCAACGAGGAACAGCACGGCGACAAGGTAAGCAGGTGTCGAGGTTTTCATGGTATTTTCTCGGGAAGAATGGGATGCCGGCGCGGGGGCCATGGCGCCGCGATGAGTTGAACTATACAGCACCGACTAGCAACGGCACAAGGGACCGAAAAGGGGCAGAAAAAGAGCAACTATTTGGAGACTGTCGCGACAAACTGGGTTCGGCGTCGTCTCAACGAGGAAACGAATCACGAAAACCCGAAAGGACGAAAGTCCCGAAAAACACAAGGAGAGGACAAGAAGATGATGGTCAGGAAGATCAACAAGACCCTAATTTTCCTGTCCACCCATATTCTTGTCGACCCGCCCCACAATCGCTTCGTGTTTTCGTGATCCACCCGGCTTGTGTTTCGTGCCCCCTGTCGCGAGCCCCCGTCAGCAGTGCCACCTGGCGAGTGGCATGCCGCTTTTCGCGCTTTTCGCTTGACAACACGCCGCATCTCCTGTTACCTTGCAGGCATTGCCAATTGAGTTCTGCCCGCCATTAGTTCCCATTCCCGCTCGGCCAGTCGAGCTATTCCGCAAAACACAAGGAGTCGTAGTATGGCTAACCGCAAAGTCACGCGTCGAGATTTTGTTCGCGACGGAGCACTCACGGCTGCCGGCGTCGCCGTCGGCCTGACTGCCACGTACACGGTCCATGCCGGCAACCCGGACAAGGCCGATACGAGCAAGATCATCAATTACAATGCCGACATGGAGTACCGCCGCTGCGGCAAGACGAACATGATGGTTTCGGCCGTCTGCCTGGGCGGCCATTGGAAGCGGATCGACGTGGTCGTGCCGGAGCGCTCCGATTTCGACCGCAACCGCTACGACGTGGTCACGCGCTGCATGGAGCGGGGAGTCAACTACATCGACGCATGCGTGGGCGAGGAGGTGCGTGCCTACAGCAAGGCGCTGAAAGGCCGCCGCGACAAGATGTATCTGGGCTACTCGTTCTGCGAGAGCGAGGTCCGAAACGGCAGCTTCCGCACCCTGGGAAAGCTCAAGGAGAGTTTCGACCACGGACTGAAGGAGGCCGCATTGGAGTACGTCGACCTGTGGCGCATTACCTGCCTGGAGCAGAGCGGCCAGCACGACGAAGCCACCATCGAGAACCTGGCGCAGGCCCTGGATTGGGCCAAGAAGAGCGGCCGCGCCCGCTTCACCGGCATCTCCTCCCACGACCGCCCGCACATCAAGAAACTGATCGAAAAATATCCCCGGCAACTCGAAGTGATCTGTACGCCGTACACCGCCAACACCAAGATCGTCAGCGACGAGAGCGGCCTGTGGGCGGCGATGAAGAAGCTCGACGTGGGCTGGTTCGGCATCAAGCCCTTCGCCAGCAATTCGCTGTTCAAGGGCAACAGCAAGCCGGGCAACCCGCACGAAAAAGAAGACAACACGCTCGCCCGGCTGGCCATTCGCTACGTCCTCTGCAATCCGGCGATCACGGCCCCCATCCCCGGGCTGATTACCATTGAGCAGGTCGACAACGTGGCCCGGGCGGTCAAAGAGCGGCGCAAGTTGGACGGCAAGGAGTCGGCCCAACTGCAACAGGCCATGGACCGGGCCTGGGCCAGCCTGCCGGCCCATTATCAGTGGCTGAAAGACTGGGAGTACGTCTGAGCAGGGGAACAGGTGAAAAGTTGAGCAGGGGAGCGGGAGAGCAGATGACGAACCGTTTTCGCCGCTGCCTTGTGGGCATGCTGGGCGTTTTGTTGACGTTGCTGGTGGCCGGATTGATTGCGGCCGAGAAAGATCGCCAAAGGCCGGCCGGGCCGCCGCCGCTGGAAGTCGATGACGATGCGCCCTTGCTGGGCGGCGGCGCGCCGCCGGGGAAAGAACCGGCTGGAGCGGCGAAAGGGATGGCCGACAACAGCGCTTGCCACGTTTGCCATACGAACTTTCAACAGGAGTCGTTGGCCTTTTGCCACGCCAAGGCGAAGATCGGCTGCGTGAAATGTCACGGCCAGTCGTTGGCGCATCGCAACGACGAGGCCAACATCACCGCCCCGGACATCATGTATGCGGCCGGCCGCGTCGACGCGCTGTGCCAAACGTGCCACGACGGGCACGACGTGCCGGCGGCCAAGATCATTGCCCGCTGGCAACAGTGCTGCCCGGCCAAGACCGACGCGAAGAAGATCGTCTGCACCGATTGTCACGGAGAGCACCGGCTGGCCGTGCGCACGGTGCGTTGGGACAAGGAAACGCGGAAGCTATTGAGTCACAAGACGGAAGACCCGGCAAGGAGGCCCGGCGACGGCGCTAAATAGCCGTCTGCCAGCCCGCTGAATCGCGCGCTGGTGCCACTGGCTTGCCAGTGCGCGTCTCTTTCGGTTCTTGTGGCACCGAACTGCCATAAGGGCCTCCGCGCGGCTTGGCGCGCAGGCGAACCGCTGTTACCGCGCCTTGCCGCAAGAGGTGCCCCCGAAAGCACGGGCAAGCCTGTGGCACCAGGCGCATAAGTAATGCGGCAAGCTACGAGTTGCCGTTGGCCCTGGTGAGTTCGGGCTCGGCGGTTGCTGCCCCATTGCCGTACGGTCCGACCCGGCCCGAGAGGTCGGGAATCGAGTCCAGCCGCAGACCGGAGTGCGGGTGCTCGGTTGCCGGTTCGCGTCCCGGGCGGGCGCGTCGCTCGGCGGCCATGACCACTCCTACACTGCTGAAGACCGCCAGAAGGAATCCGAAGAGCAGACCGCGCACTTTGTTCGGAGAAACCGGATCCGGATCATAAGTGGCCGGCTGCACGACGCCGATGTTCGAGATCTTCTCGTCGCCCAGGGCCTCGTCGATCCGCGCTTGTTCCAGGTTGACCGCGTACTTGCGATAGTTGGCTTCCTGAATGTCGATGTCGCGGCGGAGCCGGGCGATTTGCAACTCGTGCTCGTTGACGATCTTCAACCGGCCGCACAACTGGCCCAGTTGCTCGGCCAGCGCGGCGGTCTTGGCTTGCGACGCCGACACTAGCGGCTGCTGGCGGAGCAAGGCCAGTTGGGCCTCTTCGTGCGCTTTGCTCGGGCCCGTGGTCACTTGCGTCCGCAAGGGCTCCTCCTGGTTCAGGGCGACTTTGGCGGCCGCCACTTCCTCGTGGATCCGTTGCAGACGCGGATGTTCCGCCGTGTAGATGGCGTCGGCCTCTTTCTCTTTCAGCAACAAGATGTAGAACTGTTCGCGCATGCGATAGGTGCCTTCGTTGGGCAGTCCGGTGGTGCGGGCGGTGACCTCGCTGGCCGGGATCCGGCGCATCGCCGCGCGAATGGCCGCCACTTCCGCGGTTGAGCCGCTGCCGGCCACCGTCGCCGCCAGCAGGTCGTCTTCCACGCGGCCGATCCGTTCCAACAGGATCTTCCGCTGCCCCTCGGGATCGCTGAAGCCGGTGTCGTCCTTCAACTTCCGCAATTGGTCTTCCAACAGGCCCAGGCCGTCGCGGAGCTGCCGCACCTGGGCAACCAGGAATTCATGGGCGCGCGGCGACCGATTCAGGCGAATGTAGTCTACCAGGAAGAAGTCCACCAGCCGACGGAGCACTTCTTGCGCGACCGTGGGACTGTGGGCCTCGTACATGATGGAAATCACGTCCGACTTCTTGACCGGATCGACCTTCAGGTTCTTGCCGAGCAGACGGATCGCCGTTTGCCGCGGGCCGCCCAAGGCGACGGGGTCGGCCGGCGCCGCGTCCGGGCGGGCCGGCGGTGAGTCCAGAATCGCGTCCGGGCCGACCGCATCGACTACTTTTTCCACCAGCAACCGGCTGCGAATGATCTCGGCCACCGAGTTGAGCTCATCTTCGCGCGACGGCGGAATGGTAACCGCCGGATCTCGCCCCATGGTGCTGGTCGGGTCGAGCACCGCATTTTCGCGCCCCAGCCGCACCAACAACTCCTCTTGCGAGCGGTACGTCTTGGGCACCAGATTGATAATCACGGCGGCCAACGTCATGACGCACGCGAACACGGCCATCGCCTTCCAGCGGTGGCGGCGAAGAATGGGATAGATGTCGTATCCGGCCAAAGATGGGCTGGCTGAAAACATAGGTATCGCCTCGTGACTCGCCAAAGAACCGGAAGGTGGCAATTACCGTACTCTATAGGTAATTGTAGTTAGCGGGGTATAAAAAATCCATCGCCGCTAACTCTTTCCATTTCCTTGCGGAGTCATGCCGTCAAATCATCCCAGGGCGGGCGCCACAACGGCAGGTGCGGAAACAGAACCGCGCCGGAGTCGCGGGCAAACGCGGTCGAGGCCTCCAACCGCCCTTCGGCCAGTGCCTGCTCGTAGTCAAGCTGCCCCAACAGCAAGCGGGTGAAATCGCACACGTTCAACCGCAGGTAGTTGCGGCTGACGTGATTGGTCGACACCGCGATGCCCTGCCTGGTGATTTCCAACTTGTACTTGCGGCCCTCGACCAGGAGGCCCAGCATCATCGGTCGCGGCAAACCGGCCTGTTCCGCGCGATGTTGCAACGGGCCGCACAACAGCCGCAAAAACGCCCGCGGATCGAGCAGCCGCGCCATGCTCACGGCGCCCCGCTCCGCCGGACCCTCCGGACGGGATCCCCGGGCCTGGTCGAAGAAGCGAAAAAGGCGGCTTCCCGGCGGGGCGTGCAACACGACGTTCTGCCGGTCGTGCTCGATGGCGTCACCGCAGACCCGGGCCAGCAAGCGGGCCGCCGCTCTCTCCCGCCCGCGGACCGTCATGAGCTCGACAATCTTGTCGCCCTGGATGGCCGCGTATCCGACCATCGCTTGATCCGTTACTTCCGGGTTCCACAGGTTCGAGCCCTGCAGCGCCACGTAGAGTTGATCGTAGGCGTGTCGCCGCAGGAGCCATTGCCAGTAGGCCCGACTTCGCTCCGAAAAGCCAAAGCTGCCGGCGCGGTTCTCGTCGTAGATCCGCATCAACCCGGCTTCTTCCCAACGACGCCAGGGACGGATTTGGAAGCGGCGCTGCCGTTCTTGATGGATGCCGTAGTCGAGGAGTTGGGCCAGCAGGGCCCGCGCGCCGGCGGCGCGATAACTGGGCCGGCCGCACAGGGCCCAGCCGGTGCGGCGGAAGAAGTGCGGGATGCTCGTCCGCAGCAGGCCCAGCACGGCGCCGTCCTGAAGCATGCGTTGTTCGGCCGCCTGGAGCAAGTGCATCCCCAGGCCCCGGCCGCGGCGCTGCGGGTCGATGGCCAGCCGATCCAGTCCCGCCACGGGGATCGGCACGGAGCCGAACTGCACGACCCGATGTGTCAGGTGGACGTGACCATAGATCTGGCCGTTGCGGCGCAGCAACAACCGATCGCACGGCTCATAGAAAGGATCTTCCAGCGCGGCCTTGAACTCGGCTCGGCTGTGCGGGGGGCCCAGAACGCCGGTCAAGAAGCAGTAGATGGCAGAGTGGTCGCCGCGGGTGGCCGAAATGATCGGCGAACGCACGCGCCGCGGCACGCACGGCTTCACCAGCGGTGGCGAGTCGGCGGCCGAGCGGCTCTCGGGCGGAGACAGCAGAAGGCCTGCGCTCATCGGCGCGAATCCTTTCCTGGCAATCCGGAAGATCCATCACAAACGATGTTTGCAGTTCGTGCGCCTTGAAGTGTTGCGTCGTCGGTGCCGTGCAGAACTTCTTGTTAATCTAACCACGTTCAAACGTTCTTGGGAAGTAGTCGCTCCCAGAAATCTCGCAAGGTCCGCTCCGGGTAGAGACAGAAACCGTATTCCCGCCAGGCGAGGATCCGCTCGGCGCGGAGCCGCCGCGCGGTTTCGGCCTGCAACTGGAGCAACCCGTCGCGGCGGCGGGCAACCCGGGGCTGCAATGCCTCGTTCATGCGGCGGATCGCCCGCCATCGGGCGCGCGCATTGCCGGCAGTTCGCGGCGACTGAATCGAGCGCCACTTGGCGGCGATCAGCTCCCGCACCTCGTCCGTGGACTGGTCGACGTATCGCTCGGGATGATAGGTCAGATCGCGCAGCTCCTGATCGATTTCCGCCCGTCGGGCCGGCGCGGCCGGCGACCTGTCGATGGGCAGGTGCAACGTGGCCGACACGACCACGATGCCGGGCGGCTTCAAACCGAAGAAACGCTCGATGATCAGGTCGGTTACCTGGTCGTACTTGGCGCCGCCGATGCCGTGTACGAACAGGTCGCCCAAGACCAGGCGCGCCCAGAGCGTGGTCGCCAGCGCCCGCGAACGGATCTTGATGCCCCGCCGGGCCAAAGCGGCAAGTTGCTCGACCGCCTTGCCCGCGTCGCCCCCGGCGCACAGCGGAAGCCGGAGTTCCAGGGTCCGCCGGTCGGAGAGCAGGATTTCACCGCCGTCGGGCCGGGCGAACAGGCGCCGCCGTTGCGGATCGTCCTCGGTCCAGAGCCACAACGGGGCCTCCAGCCACGGGCCGTCGGCGGCCAGATCGGGGACCGGGTGGGCCGCATTGCGTATCCTGTGGGCGCGGCGATACTCCTCGACCGCCGCGTTATACGTTTCCCGAAACCGCGGCAAGTGCGCCAACAGGTGCGCGATCAAACGGCAGAAGGAGCGGTTGCGGCACACCCAACTCTGCGGAATCTCCAGGGTCTGGAGCCCCCAGCGGCCTTCCAACTGGTGCCGGGCCTGGGCCAGGCACTGCCCTAAATTGTCGGTGTGCCGCTTGCGTTCCAGTACCAATTCCCAGTATTGCCCGACCAGCGGATCGGCAACCAACGGCGCGATCCGCTCCGCCACGCGCCGGCCAAATTCGGCGAACGACCGCCGGTCGAGCACCCGCCGCTCTTCGAACGGCAGCGGCGGCGCCGGCCGATCCATGGGAATCAGCTCCACGTGCGGGTCGTCCGCTGAGCCACCCGGCGTGGGCAGGGCCGCGTGCCTGGCCGTATCGCTGTCGATTACCAGGTTGACGGCCGCCGCCCGGTGCTGCCGGGCCAAAGTCCCCAGCACGACATTCTTGAACCAGACCCCCGGGTGAAAGAGTTCCGGCTGATGGCCGGCCAGAAAGATGCGACTGTCCGGGTCTTCGGCCCATGGAGCGACGGGGCGATAGGCGGCCGTGTATCGCCGCGCCTCGGCCAGCAGGTCGCGCCGCGCTTCGGCCGCGAGCACCTGCAGCGACTGCCCCTGAAAATCGTAATCGTAGCCGGCCCGCAAACGGACATTCTCCTCGATCAGCCCGCCGATCTCGGCAAACGGCGGCTCGATGAACATGCTGCGGTCTTCGCCCGGTGCGCGAAGGCCGTGATACTGAAGTGATCCCGGCCCGGCACTCATGCCCGCGCCCCCTCACCGCTTGCCACGGGCGACGGGAAAGGCGCCGCCAGGGCCCGCTGGAGCACCTGGCGGTAGACGGCCAGACGGGTCTCGGGCTGATCGAGCGATCCGCCGAAGGAGCGCCGTTGGTCGAGATAGATCCGCGGCACGGCCGCCTCGACGATCTTCAAGCCCAGCCGCGCCGCCTGGACCCAGAACTCCAAGGGCATGGCATAGCCGGTTTCCGTCAGCGCGAACTGCGCAAGTGCCGGCACGCGGTAGGCCTTGAATCCGCAAAAAGCGTCGGTCAGTTTCAACCCCAGCCGGCGGTTCAACTCGGCGGTAATGACCTCGTTGATGCGTCGCCGCTCGGGCGGGGGTTCGTCGTCGCCGGGAAACGTGCGCAGAAAGCGGCTGCCGGAAACAACGTCCGCCTCGCCGCAGGCTTCGATGAATCGCGGGATCAATTGCGGCTGATGCTGGCCGTCGCAGTCGATGGTCGCCAACACGTCGTAGCCCCGGTCGAGGGCGTAGGCGAAGGCCGACCGCAGGGCCGCCCCGTAGCCCAGGTTCCGTGCATGCCGAATCAAGTGGATGTCGCTGCGCGAGGCCAGCAAGGCGGAGGTGCCGTCGGTGGAGCCGTCGTCGACGACGGCCACCTCGGAACTGTAGCTCAGCGCGCCGGCCACGGCTGCCGTTACGTTTTGCAGTTCGTTATAGACGGGCAAGGCCGTCAGCGTTCGCAATGGCATGCCCCCATTCTACGTTGCGAAATCAGCAACGGAAAGCCGCAGCCCGCCGCCCCGGGAGAACTGCAAAGTTGCGCCGGCGCGACACTAGCCCGACGCGCCAGCGAGGGAGGATCGTCGAAAAACCCTCGCTGGCGCTTCGGGCTAGCCAGCAACGCGTTGCACGCCGCCGCCTTCAGAGTACAATAACAATGCAGGCTGTGAACCGCGCGGGTTCCCCCTGTAGGATGGTGTTTAATCTCTCCGATCGGTGCTTCCCCATGATCCTGCACGTGGAAATCGACGCCTTCTATGCCTCGGTTGAGGAACGGGACCAGCCGGACCTCGTGGGCCAGCCGGTCATTGTGGGCGGATCGGCGGCAGCCGGCGGCCTGGTGGCGGCGGCCAATTATGCGGCCCGCCGGTTCGGCGTCTACAACGCCATGCCGACCGCCACGGCCATGCAACTCTGTCCGCAGGCAGTCCTCTTGCCCCGCCGCATCGGCTACTACGGGGAGATTTCGCAGCAGATCCGCGCCATCCTGGAACGTTTCACGCCGTTGGTTGAACCGCTGTCGCTGGACGAGGCATTCCTGGACGTTGCCGACAGCGAGCGCATGTTCGGCACCGCGGCCGAGATCGGGCTGAAGATCAAGCAGGCCATTCGCAAGGAGGTGGAACTGACGGCCTCGGTCGGCGCGGCCTCCAACAAGTTCCTGGCCAGGATCGCCAGCTACTTGGAAAAGCCGGACGGGTTCGTGGTAGTCCTGCCGGTCGCCCGGTTGTGGGGGGTTGGACGGCATAACAACCAGACGCTGGCCTCGCTGGGTATCGCCACCATCAGCCAGCTCCGCCGCCTGCAACGCGACGTGCTTCTTAGCCGTTTCCACACCGGCAGCGAATTGCTCTGGCGATTGGCCCGCGGGCTCGACGACCGGCCGGTCGTTCCCGAGCGCGAGACGAAATCGATCTCCCACGAAACCACGTTCGAGGAGGACATCGAAGAGACGGCGATTCTGCGGTCGTGGCTCTTGGAACTGACCGAGCAGATCTCCTGGCGTTTGCGCCGGCACCGGGTCCGCGCACGCACGCTGTGCGTGAAGGTGCAGTTCACCGATTTTGTCATGCTGAACTGCTCCGAGACCCTGGCCGAGCCTACCAACATCAGCAAGCAGCTTTGGCAGGTCGCCGATCAGATGCTCAAGTCGCGGTTGCCGCAGCCGGCGGGGCCTGTCCGCCTGTTGGGCGTAGGCGCCAGCGACCTCGATGGCCCGGGGTTGGTCAATCTGCTGTTCGCACAGACCGAACGTCAGGAGCAGGCCGATCTGGACGCGGAGAAGCAGCGCGTCAAGCAGCGGTGGGGCGTTGGCACGGTCCGCAAAGCCAGCAAGGTGCAATGCGAAATGAAGGACCTCAAGCGGCGCGGCCGCAGACGATCGTAGCCGAGGCGCCTCGTCCGTGCTTTGTAGGACGGATTGCCAATCCGTCGCCCTTTCATAAGACGGATTGCCAATCCGTCCTACCATTGATTGATCCACTTATTCTCTTACAGCCCTATAACTCTCGTGAGGGGCGAGACGGATGGCTCTTGTGCATTTCTTCGCCGCGGCAGTTGCCAGCCGCGGCACTGTACGCCAAAATAGGGACTCGCTAATCGTAGTTCAACGCCAGCAAGCAGGAGCGATTCAATGAACAGCATGTACGTTTCGGCAATGATCGGCGCGGCGGTGGTTGTGGCGGGCGGCACTTCCGGAGCGGCCCGCGCGGCCGACGCACCGCGGCAGATCGTTTCGTTCGATCAGGACTGGCGGTTCATGCGGGTCGACGTGGCGCACGGGCAAGATCCCGGTTTGGACGATTCCGCCTGGCGGCGCGTGGACGTGCCGCACGACTGGGCCATCGAGGGCCCGTTCAACCGCAATTCGCCGGCTGGCGACGGCGGCGGATATCTCGACGGCGGCATCGGCTGGTATCGCAAGACATTTCGCCTGCCGTCCACGGCCCCGGAGCAACGCGTGTTCATCGAGTTCGACGGCGCCTATATGGACAGCGAGGTGTGGCTCAACGGGCATTCACTGGGCCGTCATCCCTACGGTTATACCGGCTTCCAACATGAGTTGACGCCTTACTTGAATCCAGCGGGTGCGAACCTCCTGGCCGTGCGGCTCAATGTGACCCAGCCGTGCAGCCGGTGGTACTCGGGGGCGGGCATTTTCCGCCACGTGCGACTGTGCATCACCGAGCCGGTGCATATTGCACATTGGGGCACGTACGTCAGCGCGCCCTCGATTACGGCCGATTCGGCCGCCGTGCTCGTCCGCACGCGGATCGCCAATCAGGGCGCCGGGGAGGTCGCCGTCCGGCTCGAAACGGTGATCCTGGACCCACAGGGCAAGCAGGTCGCGACGCAGCAGTCCAATTCGCCGGTCGCCGCCGGTGGCGAGCGCGTCTTCGAGCAGACCCTCGACGTACAGGGGCCCAAGCTCTGGTCGCTGGAGACGCCGCAGTTGTACAGCGTCGTCTCGCGCATGCATGTCGGCCCACGGTTGGTCGATCGCTACACGACGCCTTTCGGCATCCGCACGATCGAGTTCACGCGCGACCGCGGTTTCCTGTTGAACGGCAAACACGTTCCGCTGCAGGGCGTTTGCGATCACCACGATTTGGGCTGCCTGGGGTCGGCCGTCAACCGGCGCGCCATCGAGCGACAATTGGAAATCCTCAAGAGCTTCGGCTGCAACGCCATCCGCACCAGCCATAATCCGCCCGCCCCGGAACTGCTGGAACTGTGCGACCGCATGGGGCTGGTGGTGATGGACGAGGCCTTCGACGAGTGGAAGGCGGGCAAGACGCCCCACGGTTACGGCCGCTTCTTCGACCAGTGGAGCGAGCGCGACCTGGTGAGCATGCTCCAGCGCGATCGCAACCATCCCTGCGTCATCATGTGGAGCATCGGCAACGAGATCCCCGAGCAGGGCGCAAAAAACGGCTACGAAATGTCGAAACGATTGGTCGACATCTGCCACCGCGAGGACCCCACGCGGCCCACAGTCTCGGCCTGCAACGACCCGGGCGGAGCGGATCGAACGGGCTTTGCCCGGCCGCTGGACGTCTTTGGCATCAACTACAACATCGGCGCCTACCGGGGCTTCAAGGACCGCTGCAATCTGGTCGGATCGGAGACTTCCTCGGCCCTGAGCACGCGTGGCGAGTACAATCTCGTGCCGGGGCCCGGCGGCAAACTCAAGATCCAGAACCAGCGCGACTTTCAGGTCACCTCCTACGACCTGGGTGCGCCGGGCTGGGGATACACGGCGGAAACGGACCTGCTGGCGCTGGCCCACTCTCCCTGGGTGGCCGGCGAGTTCGTCTGGACCGGGCTGGACTACATCGGCGAGCCCACGCCCTACTCCTGGCCGGCGCGCAGCTCCTACTTCGGCATCGTCGACCTCAGCGGCTTTCCCAAGGATCGCTACTATTTCTACCGCAGTTGCTGGCGGCCGGAGCCGCTGCTGCATCTGTTGCCGCATTGGAATTGGGCCGGCTACGATGGCCGGCCGATCCCGGTCTGGGCCGTCACCAATTGTGACAGCGTGGAACTGCTTCTGAACGGCAAGTCGCTGGGCGAGAAGAACCTGGACCGGCAGAACAGCCTACACCTGGCATGGGACGTTTCCTACGCCCCGGGAACGCTCAAGGCCATCGGCAAGAAGGGCCGCCAGACGGTTTGCAGCGATGAAGTTCGCACGGCCGGCGCGCCAAAGCGGCTGCTGCTGACGGCCGACCGCCCGCGGATCGCCGCCGACGGTGAGGACCTGGCGTTCGTGCAGGTGCGGGTGACCGACGCGGACGGACGCCTGTGTCCTGGCGCCGAGCAGTTGGTCCGTTTCCAGATCGAAGGGCCCGGCACGATCGCCGGCGTCGACAACGGCGATCCGACCGACCACGAGTCGTTCCAGGCCGACCGGCACAAGGTATTTCACGGCCTGGGGCTGGCGGTTGTGAAGGCTTCCCGGGCTGTCGGCCGGATCTCACTCCGCGCCCGGGCCGCGGGCCTGGAGCCGGCCGAGATCGTCATCGAAAGCCACGGCTCGGAGTGACGCGGCGGCTAATCGTCATGGACCGGTGGTCCGCGGAAGCCCGAACGGCCGCGCAGGTGCGCGTCCAACAACGTGGCCGCGGATCGCCGCACGGCGGGGGCCAACAGAATCAGGCCGAATACGTCCATCAACATGCCGGGAACAATCAACAGGAAGGCCGCCAGGATCAGAAGAAACTCGCTCAACTGGCCCTGGATGCAAATGATCCCGTCCTCGCGAGATGCCGTGGGTCGAAAGTACCGGAACCATGCGTAGACCAGAACGCCATAGCCGAACAGGGCCGTCAGCAGGCATTCCGCGGCCGCCACTTCCGGCCGGGTGGATCCGGCCAGCACGCCCAACGAAATACTTTCAGCCGCAAC
>JBEKZQ010000157.1:0-15450 GCA_049509675.1 Thermoguttaceae bacterium
ATTCCCAAGGAGAAGTTGGTAAGACCTCTCCCATTGGAACGTCCCAGCGATGTTTTTTCCTATACCAGTTTTCGAGGCTCATTTTTCGAGCCTCGATTGCATTTGAGATTTGAGACCGCCAGGTTCTTGCGCAGCTTGACGAAATCCAGGCTGAGCATGGTGTTTCTCTCGGCGACATGCGAACGCTAGAGGACGGCACAATTGAGATAACCCTGAAAGGCTAAGCCATGCCTATACCGGTCACTTGCAGCAAGTGCAACGCCCAGTACAACGCGCCCGATGCTGCGGCGGGCAAACGAGCGAAATGCGGCAAGTGCGGTGCCGCCGTCATCGTGCCGGGGGGCGGTGGCTCTTCCGATTCCGCGGGATCGCGTCGTAACGACGGGTTCGATACGGGCGCAACGATGCAAGTCGCTGCCAAGCCCGCCGCGAGCGCATCGAGAGAGTTTGACACTGGCCGAACGCTTATGCAGGGCGTCCCGGCGGCCCCTCAAGAAGCCGGTAGCGGCGATTTTAATGTGGGCAAGACAATTCAAGCTGGAGGAGTTCCGCCACCTGCCGTTCAAGGGCTGGGAGAAACGCTGTCTCCGGCCCAGCAACAGTATCTTGAGGCGTGCCGCATGGCGGGCCGGGACGGGGTGATAACTCCGCAGGCACGGTCAATGCTGGACGTGCTGCAAAAGGCACTCTCCATCGACCATGCAGTTGCCCAAGCCATTGAGCAATGCGCGCTTGGGAACGTCGGCGCGCAGACCGCCAGGGTCGCGGAGTTCGTCGCCCTCAAGACGGGTACGGTTCTCGACAATCGCTACGTCATTACCCATCTGATTGGCCGCGGAGGGATGGGGGCGGTGTACAAGGCAGTCGATAAGGAAATCGAAAGCGAGTGTGCCATAAAAGTGCTCGCCCCGGAGTTGGCCGCCTCAGCCGAGGCGGTCACCAGCCTCCGAAGGGAAGTCGCCATCGCGCAAAAGTTGACGCACCAGAATCTTCTCCGGGTGAACTACCTCTGCACGAATTCTTCGCCGCCGTTTCTCGTAATGGAGCATATCGACGGAGAGGACTTGGAGACCTATCGGTTAAGGAAAGGCGGCAAGTTGTCATCGGATGACTTCTGCCATGTGGCAACACAAATCCTCGCTGGCTTGACATACCTCCATGACAAAGGCGTCGTCCATCTCGACATCAAGCCGCAGAACGTCATGGTGGCCAAGACCGGCGAGGTAAAGTTGACCGACTTCGGCATTGCCAGGACGATAAAGGAGCAACTGGCGTCCAAAGACCAATCGCAGGTGCCGATGGGTACTTTGTGCTACATGGCACCAGAACAGTTGCGCGGTGAGGTCTGTGACCTCCATGCTGATGTCTACTCTTTGGGCATCCTATTTCACCTGCTACTCGCCGGGAAGTTCCCCTTCCCGACAACCGCCCGTGAGGATGTCGTTGCCTGGCACCTTGGGCCAGAGTACGCGCCGGATGGCGTTCCGCGAGAATGGTGCCGCCTCCTGCGCAAATGTCTGGCGAGGAAGCCGCAGGATCGCTTTTCTTCGTGTGCCGAAATCGTGGCTTCATTGCGACATGAGGAGTCCGCGACTCACGACGGCCAAGCGGGCGACGAAGCGGAAGCTGATTCGGTGGAAGCGATTGTGGAGCCCGAAATCGTGCTGGACGAGCTTTCGGGCCGCGAACTCCACGCCGATGAGGAAGTGGCATTGCTTTTCAAGCCGCTTTATGAGCGGACCACCCTCAACAAGGAGACCGTGCAGAAGGTGAGAGCCCATCTGACGGCTTGGGCCGACAGCATTCCCCACCATAAGTTCCGCGAGTTCGGAAAGAGCCTTTCGATACGCGAGGCACTTCATCTTCCGTACTATTCGATTCACCTTCAGACCCAGTACGAAAACCGCACGGTGAAGCGAGTCGAGGTGCCGTACACAGGATGGAATCTACCGCAGCTACAAGTCAATGAGGACAACATCAACGTCTGGTCGTATTCCTGGCCGCTCATAAAGGACTTCGAGACCGGCGAAGAAGAACACCCGATTGACGACTCTCAGAAGATCATTGTCTGTGATACGTGCGATGGCGGTGGGCAAGTGACCTGCCCGACTTGCAGCGGCAAAGGCCGATTGCGATGCCCGAACTGTCACGGCACGGGGCAAATTCAGCAGTTCAGGTCTGTGCAAAAGTGGCGCACCGTCACCAAATATGAAGGAAGCAACTCGTATCAGGTGAACGAACCTTACGAGACCACCGAGGTCTATTACGTACAGTGCGTCACCTGCGGGGCTACAGGTGCAGTGACCTGCCACGGGTGCAGTGGATCGGGCCAGGTCCAATGTCCGGTATGTCGTGGTACTGGAAAGATGGTGTCATTGCTGGTTGTCACTGATTCCTTCGGTCCCCAAGAAGACTCGCACGTTCACCGGAATCCGCAGTGTACTGAGGAAGTAGCCGGTCTGATCGAAGACGCCTCCCACTATCGGCCAGTGGTGTCGCTGCTGGGCGACGCGATTAAGTTCGAGTCGCTCGGAGCAATGGACAACACCGGCTTGCAGGAAGCAGTCAATGGCGTGCTGGCATCCGGTCAGGCACGGTGCTCGGGAACTCAGAGGATTCTGCGGCAAAGGCTGTCCATCGGTATGGCGGATGTCCTTCATGTAGGCTACGACTTCCAAGGCGCGCAATATGATCTGCGCGTCGCGGGCACAGAATGGACCGCTCACGCACCCATGAGCCCATTCGTCAAGCTCATCGAGAATTCGGTTGGTTGGGCGAAGGAAAGGCTTGAAACTGGGAAGATCGCCGATGGGTTGAAGATGCTGGAGCGGTGCTTCCAAATGCAACAGGCGGACCAGGTTGTCGAAGGCGTGTTTCGCGCTTTCCGCAAGCGGTTTGCGGACGCCTATGCGCAGGAAGCAGCAAAATACGGGCAGTGGTGGGCGGAAAGCCTATACTTCTCGGACCGCGCGAAGCAATTGGAGCCGGGTCATCCGGCGGCCACTGCCCATGACAAGGCGGTCACGGCCCGGCTGGGCGCGATCGCCTTCGTTCCCGGCGCGTGTGCAGGAGCTATCGTGGCAATCGCCGGCATGGTCAGCAATCGTCCTGACGTGGCGGTGGTCGGAGCCATTACGCCCATCGTAATGTCGGCTCTGCTCTGGTTCTTGTACGGAAAGAAGGCCCTAAACACCGTATTCGTGATCTCGGCGTCATTAGCGGCTCCGGCAATCGCGGGCATGACTTTCTATACCATTGGTTCGACCAAGTATTCCACCCCCGAAGATACGTGGCTTTATTCGGGAATTGCGGGAGTAATCCTATCGGTCATTATGGCTACGGCGGCAGCGTGCTTGCCAAGTAGCCTCCGACGAGAGAGGACGAAGGCTCCAAAGAACAGTCGAGAATCATTGGCGCGGGCGCAGGCGTTCCAGCAAAAGGACTGGGAGGAGATCAAAGCCTCGTACAAGACCGGCCCATTTCCCGCAACGGGAGAGGCGTTTTCCAGCGCCGACAGCGTTCGGGCCAAATCAGTCGCAACAGATCGCGGCAAGGGGATCAGCACACGAACGCTGACCGTCTTGCTCAGCATCCTGGCCGTCGTGCTCGGCGCGGTCTTTGTCTCGCTGTATGCAAGCTCAACTGCCCGACTCCAACGTCAGGAAGCAGAGCAGGCGGCCGAAAAGGCTCTTGGTGAAGTTCAGCAAGCGCTCGACCGCAAGAACATCCCAGAGGCAATAAAGGCACTCACGACGTATGCTTCCGACCAGCGCGCACCAAAGACCAGCGACAACGAAGCGAGACAACTTGCCTCGGAAGCGGCACTTGTTGCCTCCAAGGATACCGCGCTAAACACGCTGGTAGGTATGCCGGACGCTGAATTCAGTCAGTTTCAGCAATCGCACCATCACAATGATTCACGAATAACGCACCCGGCTGTTGGCAAGCTGTGGGACTCGATTCTCGTTCAGGCCATTCCCGAGGCAAAGACAAAACGACAGGAGGCTGCTGCGCGAGCCGCTGAGGAGTCGGCGGCGCGAGAGATGAAGGAGCGCGGGATCATTGGCAAACTTTCAATCGGGGGCGTGTTTGATAAGCTTGATGGGGAGAAAGTGTATTTGAAAAAGGCAAATGGCCCAGTTGTCGTGCGTTTCGCCGACCTCACGCTTGAAGACAAACAGTTCGTGACTGCGGCGGCCTTGGATCAGGACGTGAAGAAACTGGAAGAGGCCCGTCAGAGCGATCTCACTTCCGTCCAACGCAACGACGCGAACGCCAGGGCGCTTTCCTTGCTGTCGCAGAAATACGATGGCCGACCACTTCAAGTGTCGTTGACTATCGAGAACGTGCATACGGGTGGCGGATACGGCTCCCGTGAAGGATTCAGTACGGAGGTATCGTTCGAGAGTTCCTTGTCCGTGTTTCCGTTCGAGTCCTACCAATGGAGTGGCTACCTGTCTAGCACCAGTAACGATATGTATTTTGCGATGAACAGTGACGAAGCTGCTGGGATCAAACGCAAGGATATTGCTGTGTTTTCGGGGTCGTTGTCCTTTAGTCAGCACGAGACGTTCCGGCCAAATCGTCAAGGGGATGTCTTGGTCGATCCGAAGAGCGGCCGAGTCACGTCTTCCGAAGGGAAGCTTCCGTTGCGTGCCATCAGGGAGGTTTCGGACGTTGACATTTGCTTGACCCTTGAAAGGCTGATTCGGATTGAACATACGAAGAAGGAAAAGGAATCGGAGTATTGACCGGGCAAAATGTTGCCGGAGGCCAATCGCCGGCAGCTTGAGTATATGTGGAGGTAGGATTACCGATGGCGCGTAGCTTGGATTTTGGCGAATCGACGGAGAATGTTGGTCAACAGGCCAAGGGTCCGAGCGCGCCCTGCAACGGCATTTGGCTGGTAAGACATTGCGCCGGCAAGCAGATCACCACGCATGTGCTGCCAACGGCTGTGGCGGCATTTGGCAGGTCTTCGGATCGGGAAGTGTGCCTGCGGGTCGAGCCAACGGACCTTCCGGCCAATCGAGAGAAGACGTTCCACATCAGCATCAATCACGGCCTGCTGCGCTACATCGGCGACCGAGTGGAGATTATCGACACCCACAGCACCAATGGCACGAGCCTAAAGTCCGTTGGGCGGCTCCAACCGGGCCTGGCGGTGCCATTGTCGGATGGGGATGTCATCTCAGTGGCGGACGCACTGACGTTGCAGGTGGAGTTTGGGAGGCGGAGCAAGCCGCTGCCGCCTGACGACGGCATGGCCGCACAGCTCGACGCGAAGAAGGACGATGCCGAATGGCTCAACGACCATCTCATTGGGCGTGAGAAACCAGGCATTTTGGATTACGTGCGGCTGCGCCGCCTCGACAATTTTTCCGAGGAGGAGTACGTCTTGCTTTTCGGAGGCGGCAATATCGGGCACTCTGGCGCGCCGCTCATTCCTTTGGACGCCGACGCGGTAGCGCTGCCCCATGTCAGGACGTTGGACCTGGGAGACGCAGCGCCGGACTACCCGGCGGCGCTTTACTGGGCCGGCAAGGCGATCCATCTCCTGTGCAACGTTGCCGACCAAGTACGCATAAATGGAACGGCAATTTCGGCGGGCGAGGACAGAGTTCTGAGCGGAGGCGAGACCATCGAAGTCCTCGGGCAATCTATCCAGGTTGTCGCCATGCCGTAAGGCTCGCAAGCTCACGAAGCTCGGACGCTTTGGAACGTCCCATCTCGACCCCGCTGGGCTGGCGGCCACCCAACCCCCCAGCAATGTCTAGGCTCACGACGGGCAAGCACTGATCGTGTCCGGCGACAGCCCCCTCCTCTCCGCGTCAGGGTCGAAGGCGTGCAGTCCCGCATTCGCCTTCGCGGCTCACCGCCACCGTGTAACCTCAATCGCTAAAGGGAGTTGCGATCTGCGTCACTCCATTAACCGCTCTGTCGCGGGGAACAACACTGGGCGAGCACGAGAATTCCTGTTGACGCCATAGCCGCTATAAGGTACTATTAGGACGTATAAGGTTTGTTTCAGTACCGTTGGCAGACGGAGGTTCGACGATGTACCCCGCGAGAAGGACGGTTCCGGTTGGGGATAACGAGGAGTTTCGATTGCTAGCTGGGAAGATCAACGATTGGTTGCTCCACGGCGGTTATGTCCAGCGGACCCACGAAGGCTCCGCGAGTTGGCTCGGCTTGGCCAACTCGAAATGGCATAAGGAAACGGTTTTCAAGCTATGCCACTACGGCGCGGGTGACATGGCGTTCGGCGTCAGACGTGATTTCGTGGAGGCGAACGTGCCGAAGCTGAGCCGAACAAGTTGGCCGATCAAGTTCGGAGTACCGCCACGAACCGATGTGGAGTTTTGGGGTTTCTTGGTTCGTGACGGCGACCCATCGTGGAAAAGGATTCGCCGCGTGCTGCGAGGTTTGGGTGTGCTTCCTGAGTCGGCGGGGAGCGGACCAATGGATTATCAGGCACGCGAGAAGCAATTCGACGAGAGCCTGGATTTGCTGGGGCTTTGAGCCATGTGTCCTGTTTCGCAGTTTGTTCTTCCAAAGGAGGTCTGATATGTTGTACGTTCTCGATGGCAAGGGCGGCGTTACCCCGGCGCAACACCGGATTCCAAGCGCTCTTCACTGGAACCTTTACCGCAACGCGGCGGCCAAAGAGCCGCAGCTTGTGGCTGATATGTATGCCACCGTCAATGGGATCGTTCAGGCCGGCAAGTATCTGGACCCAGATGGGCAGTACCCGAACTCGACGTGGCTGGGAAAGGAAATCTTGACGACCTGGGGACGTGCGGGCGACTGGAATCGGCACACGGCCGGCGACGAGGCCGCGAGCAGTGGCCTGTTCGGACAAATCATGTGGACAGCGATGTTTGACCAAGCCGATGATTGGGTCACGACGTTGACGCCGAACGGCAACGCCGGACGCGAGGAGAGGGTCTATTGGCGCAAACGCTAGGCAGCCGTCTGAACTTCAATTCACCACGTCCAACGACATTACTTTCATAGCGGGAGGTGACGATGGCAAGGTACTACCTGAAGTGTCCAGCGTGTGAAGGGCGGCTAAGACTGCGGAACGATTCAACGAGCGAGCCGATTTACCGATGCGACAGGTGCGGTGCGTTTTGGGCAATGGTCATTGAGGACCGGTCACTCAAGTGCGTACTAAAGCGATACGACGAGACCACCGCTGTCATTTCATCAGCCACAGCGGCGAAAGTTCCAGCGGACTGGACCGGTGAGCCCGCTTCCATTGACGTGCCAGACGAGCATTGGTTAGCCGTTATGAACCCGGCGATGGCTGGGACGGCGGCTGATCTTTCTGCGGAAATCAAGAGCCACATTGAGGGAGGCGATTACGTGTTCAAGTTGGATGCGAACGGCCGACGAACTCATCGGATCGTGTCGCATGGCGGCCAACTGGCGCTGGTCGAATTACGACGCAGATGAGCGTATTCCCGTGGCGCAACGCGAGCACAACAGATTTAGCAAGGTGTGCAAGTTGCACACCTGCTCGCGGCCAGTGGCCACTGCCAAGAGAACCGCATCGGCTCGACGCCCGCATTGTGGCAGCCCGCAGCCAAGACGGGAATCTCGCGCCAGGCGGGGAATTTCCCCACTTGAGTCCAGAACTCCCTGTGGCCATGAGCGTCTGGCCTGGCGGCCAGCGGCAAGATCAGTGGCAACTGGTCAAACTGTCCAGTTCGCTCGCGGCCGGCAGTGGCGCATGGCGATGACGGTCACGACAGTACCCAAACCTCCGTTCTCCCGGCGACGGCAACACGAGCACAACAGAGTCGGGCAGGTGGCCGGACAACTCGCCGAGTGTAACACCCAATTCCACCATCGGCATCCATCAATCGTTCGCCAGCCCTTGTGCGGCCTGGCATCGGCGAATACTGCGTCGGGGGGCCCGCGTTGGCCGCTGCTGAAATCAGCTTCGTAGCGATGGCCACATGCAGCCCGCAGGTGACAGGTGGGTAGGCTAGCGGCCGTGCCGGCTCTCGCCCATCATCGCGCCAATGAGACATGAAGACACCGCGAATCGCACGAGTCTGCACCTGGTTTCGGGTCGCCGGACGACGAGGAGTGCCATCGTGACAGCGGCATTGCCGGCTGATACCATAGATGATGTAAGGAACCGAGGAAAACCGCACATGGAGAACTGATGGACCTGGCAGAATTGAATCAACTGGTGGCCCAGGGCGAGTCGGATCGTCTGGAGTTCAAGAAGAGCACGGGAGAACTCAAGGCGGGGATGCAGACGCTCTGCGCCATGCTCAACGGCTCTGGCGGCATGGTCCTCTTCGGCGTGACGGCGAGCGGGAAGGTCGTCGGCCAGGACATCACCGACGCTACGTTACAGGAGGTCGCGCGGGAGATCAAGAAACTCGAACCGGCCGCCACGATAGCGCAGACGATGGTGTCGGTTGCGGGCAGCCTGCGGGTCTTGGTCTTGGAAGCTACAACGGTTGCCGGCGGCCCCTTCGTTTTCGATGGTCGAGCTTACAAACGCATCGGGCCGACGACTTCGCGGATGTCCCAGGGCGAATACCAGGAGCGGTTGTTGGCACGCACCCAGGCGATCCAGCGCTGGGAAAATCAGGTCGCTGAGGGCTACTCGCCCGCCGACTTGGATTCGGAAGAGATCGACCGCATGGTACGGGCGGCGCTCCATTACGGACGACTGGCGAGCCAGCCGTCCGACCCAATGGATGTGCTGGATAGGTTGCACCTGCGCGTGGAGGGACGCCTGTTGCGCGCCGCCGTGGTGCTATTCGGGCGCAAGTTGATGCCGGACTACCCGCAATGTGCCCTGCGCCTAGCACGTTTCAAGGGGACGACCAAGACCGAGTTCCTCGACCAGCGGCAAATGCACGGCCATGCGTTCCAAATCCTGGACGAAGCAGTGAGTTTCATCATGCGGCACATTCCCGTGGCGGGCCGCATCGAGTCGGGCAAGTTGGAACGCGAGGACATACCGCTGTATCCGCCGCTGGCCCTGCGGGAAGCGCTGGTGAATGCCCTGTGTCACCGGGACTACACGATTCCGGGCGGGGCGGTCAACGTAGCGATCTACGATGATCGCTTGGAGATCATCAGTTCCGGCCTCTTGCCTCCGGGCATCACCATAGCCGACCTGAAACGGAGCCACGTTTCCCGCCCCCGCAACCCGTTGATCGCGGAGGTTTTCTACCGCCGGGGGCTGATCGAACAATGGGGCCGAGGCACGCAGAAGATCGTGGACTGGTGCGTGGCTGCGGGGCAACCGGAGCCGGAATTTGAGGAGCAGGCTGGCGATGTCATGGTGCGATTCCTGCCCAGCGGCTATTCCCCGCCGCTACGGGTGAGCCACGATCTCACTGATCGGCAGCGACGAATCCTGCACGTCCTCAGCGATGGAGAACGATGGCGGTTTCGGGATATTCTGGAACAACTGCCTGAGCCTCCCGCCCCTCGGACCCTCCGGGACGACCTGCAATTCCTCAAGAGGGCGGGGCTTGTCGATTCGGGCGGCAGGTCTGTTGCGGCCCGGTGGTGGCTCAAACAGCCCGGCCAGGAATTGTGAGGACGGCGGAGAAAGGCGGAGAAAGGCGGACATGGGCGGAGAAAGGCGGCAGGAAGGGCGACCCAAATTCGGAAGGCTTGCCCGAGGGTTAGGCTTGCCGGTCGGCGATTGTCCATGCCTACTCGCGGCCACGGTCCAGCGAAAGTGGCGAGCGTGGTGATGGACATGCAAACAATCATCGCAGACTGGAAGGCCAACGCCGAGCGGCACGCCGACCGTAACTTCAGGTTTCTCCGCAGCTTGAAGATGAAGGACGAACGGGCGGTGGACCGGGCGGCGAGGGAACTTCACGACGAGGCGTTCTCGATCATCGACTGCATCCAGTGCGCCAACTGCTGCAAGACCGTCTCGCCCTTGTTCTTGAAGGGCGACATTCACCGGATTGCCAAGCATCTGGGGATGACGGAATCGGACTTCAACTCCACCTACCTCCGGGCCGACGAAGATGGCGACTTGTGCCTCAAGACCCTGCCGTGCCCGTTCCTGGCCGAGGACGGCCGCTGTACAATCTACGAAGTGCGCCCGAAGGATTGTGCCGAGTATCCCCACACGCATAAGCGGGAATTTACCACCCGCACCCATCTTCACGCCGGGAACGCGCTGTCCTGCCCCGCGGTATTCTGGATCGTCGAGCAACTGCGGGCGACATGGTTGCGGTAGACCGTGACGATTGCATTGGATCGAAGAAAGGACAACAACTGTGGCAAGAGCAAGATCGAAGCCCACACAAATCCCGGCATCCCAGCGGCTTTACCAATTCAAGATCACGCTCAGAGGCATCAAACCTCCGATCTGGCGGCGAATCCAGGTCAAGGAATGCACGTTGGATGAACTGCACAAGCACATCCAGACGGCGATGGGCTGGACGAACTCCCACCTGCACCAGTTTCAGATTGACGGCGAGCCTTACGGCGACCCGACATTGATGGAGGACGATGCCGAGGGGATGGAAGATTCCACCGCCACGAAACTGAGAGACATCGTGCCGGAGGATGGCAAGCGTTTCCGATTCAGGTACGAATACGACTTCGGGGATGGCTGGGAACATGAGATTCTCTTTGAGGGCTGCCTGCCTGCCGAGAAGCAAGGTCGCTACCCACTGTGCATCGAGGGCAAGCGTGCCTGCCCGCCTGAAGACGTGGGCGGGGTCTACGGCTACGGGGAGTATTTGGAGGCGATGGCCAATCCGAAGCACGAACGCCACAAGGAATTCATGGAGTGGGGTGGCCGCTTCAATCCAGAGAAGTTCGATGCCCAGACAGCCACGACACGGATGCAGGAAGGCGTGCCGGATTGGAGGGAAGAGGTGTAAGGAACTGGCCGACATCAACAAGGAAACCCGGAAGGGGAAAGCCTATCTGGCCGCCCTTGAACCCCGACAGGCTGAATTGATGAAGGAACTCGACGGATGAAATTGTCGCTGGCAGAAAACCTGTTCGACAACATTCCCGCCATCGTCGCCGAGGAAATGTTCACCACGCTTTTCCAGGCCAATGATGTTCGGATCGAGCGCATCGTCTCAGAAGGCCATGCCTCTCCGCCCGAATTCTGGTGCGACCAGGACCGCAACGAGTGGGTCATGGTCTTGGAGGGCAGTGCTGCCGTGCAATTCGACCGCGATGCCGAGCCCGTGACGCTGCGGCGGGGGTCGTACCTGAACATCCCCGCCCACGCCAAGCACCGGGTAGTTTGGACGGACCCTAGCCAGAAGACCGTGTGGCTGGCGATTCATTACAGGAAGGGTGGCGTGGCGTTCACCTTTTCTTGCGCTTCGGCTTCACTGCCGCCCGCCTCGCGATGAACCGCGAGTCATCGCCCTGGTGGAAGAATATCTCGCCCTTGAGTTCCTCGCCTTCCAGAACCGCCCAACCCCGCCCCTGCGCCGGGTCCATCTCGTCGTGGCCGTCCCAGGTGAACTCGACGGCGGGCTTCTCGTCCCGTGTGGTGAGCCGGTGGTCGATCTCGCCATGCACGTACCCGAAGTGGAATTGGCCGGTGTTGTGCGTCTCGAACTCGATGGCAGCTTCGCTTTCCTCGTTGAGGTAGTCTTCGTCCCACTGGTCCATTGAGACAATCAGCCAGTGGCCTTCGGCCCAGTTCTTCTGTTTGGACTTTGCCATTACCGTTTTCCTTTCGACGCATGAGGCAGGCTGCCTTTCACATCCGGGATGCCTGCCAGGAAGATCGCATCATGCTGAGCGTGATGGAAGCCTTGGAAGACAAACTCATTCCAATGATGAGTCCACGATCCGTACTTCAGCAAATCATGCAGCCGTTGGCCGTCGTCCCGAGTCTCCGTGTCCAGCATGGCCCGGTTGAGATAGGCCGTCCAATCGGCCTTTGTTGCCTGCGTCAGAACATAGGGAGTGGTCATGGCCACATGGCAGTCCACCAAGTCCGCCAACGGCGGGCAGAGCCGAACATACCAGAGTTCGCCGGACTTCCCTGCGTACCCTGCCGGGCAGATGCAGGATACCTTCCTGCCAGTGACCAGTTCCTCAAGGCCGACTTTGCCGCCAACCGTGCCGCAATGCTGGTAAACGCCCATGCGGGATTCTTGAAACTGCCGAACGGCTTCGACCATGCCAGGCTCCAAGCCCAGTTGGCCCCCCAGATCGGTCAAGCAAGTGCCGATGGTTTCGTGATCGCCGCCAAATCGAAAGTCGAAGAACGCCCAAGTCGTGAAGTAGCTGCGGGTCAGCGGGCTCATGGGCGACCCGGCGGGCATGTAATCCTCTTCGGCGTCCCCCACCGTCTTGTAATACGACTTCATCTCGGGCAACACGGACACGCACTCGGCAAATACCGACGTGATGTTCTGCACGGCCAGGTAGACCGAGTGGAGCGGATCGTAGCCCTGTGCCACCAGCGATTGCACGTCATGGACATCCTTGGGGACCGGAAACGACTTCTTCAGCTTCGCCATTTGCTGGCGGTACTGGCTTGCCCAACTTGCGAACCTAGTCCCGAGCTTCTTGCTGATGCGCCCCACGAGATTCCTCCTATCGGTAGTTCCAGAACCACGAGCAGTAGTCGTCGATCAACTGCCGGTTCATCTTTCCTTTGGTGACCTCCAGTTCGCCCACGGGGACAACGACTTTCCGCTGATCCATGCGGGCGTCGCACAGCAGCCCGTACTTGTCGTCGATGTAGGGCGGTTCCTCGTCAGGACCGCCAAGGCCGGTGACCTTGACCTTTTCAGGGTGGCCGTATTCGGCCCCGTGTTCGGCCTCGACGGGGAACGTCAGGTTGGCGGCAAGGTACTGCCGGTAGATTTCCAGCGACTCGTCATCGCCCGAGTCGGGCTCCAGATCGCCCTCAGCCAACCCGTATACTTCCAGAGTGAGGCCGTCCTTTTCGCAGCGATTCTTGACGACCGAGTGGATATTCACCAGGGTCTCCCGGCTCCAGCGAACGTCGTAATCGCCATTTCCTTGGACTTTGCAGATTGTCCCAGCCCAGCCGCCCAGAGGGATGTCCGGGTAATCCGTGTCACGGATGCCGTGCTTGACCCGAACTTTGTCGCCAACCCTAAACTTGGACGAGGCGGCCTGTTTCGTCTTGCGTTTTGGCATTGCCCTCCTCCGTGAAGCAGAACCTACGGGCACATTATCCTTTGCCAGCCAAGAGGTGGCAAGTGATGGGCGGCCTCAAACGCAGGCGTCTCTGGGACATCTTGTCGGCGGTCAGACCACCTTCGTCCCACCCGGACGCCTACACAAATGGGCACGGTACAGCGGAGCGCCGAATGTGCGCCGTAAGAGCGCCGGATTCACTCGTCCCGCCCTCGACACATAGGCTTCCGCAGACGATCATCGCCGAGCCCGGACACCGCGATTGCTGGAGGCAAGCGGGTGGCGTGACGCGGCGGCCGATTGCGCCGCTGGCCGGCGCAATGTCGGGCATCTTCAGGCGACTTGGAAGCCATCCGGTCGGACGAACGGGTTTGACCGGGGCGGGGCCACCCGCGGAGAACCTCGGTAGCCACCATCATTGCGCCCGGATCGGCGATCATCACGACGGCATCGGACTCCCGGCTCTTGCGGGTAACGTGTCGTCGTCGGCCGATTTCCAAAATGCCGCCCAACCAAACTCGCCGGCCCGCGAGAATCTCGTGAGCGGCGAATCGCGGCGGTGAGATTGACCCCGCCGGCCGACTCGACCTTCAGGACGCAGCCAACATCGACGACGCCCACTGGCCACGAAGTCGCCTGCGGGTGAGCGACCCGTTACGAGCATTCCGCCAGCACGGAAGCCGAGTCTATCGCCACCGGACTCCTGAAGACGCCGGGGCAACCATTGCACGCGGCTGGCGGCAGCGCGTCGGGGCTCCGTGGGATTGATTCCAAGCGGCTGGTGGACGTTCCAAGAGGCCCTCGAAAATCAGCCCCGCCAAGGCACTCGGCTCCGCATCTGCGGCCCGCTATCCCTGACGAGGTGTGACTTGCCGCGTCAGCCGATCGAGTCCGCGGCGCAATCACAGTCGAAGGACCGCCCCGGCGCGCCGGATTTGCCGCTTGCGTCGGTTTTCCTGATTAGACCGACCCTCCTACCCTCCGTCTTCCGCACAACCGTTGCAATCGGAACGGAATAGAACCCTGCCCCGTTCTATCAAGCTTGCTTGCGCTTTCGCATACGGTGGAATGCGCCGGCGCAAGTGGGCTACTGGCAAGGGTGAGAATCGGCCGCGGTCATGTGCCGCGCGGGTTGCGCTTGCATTGCTCTTGAACAATGCAAAGGGAACGGCGCAACGGAATACGGGCAACGGGGCAAGAGCAATCGGGCAGGGCAAGCGCGCAAGGCATCGGCGCGCAAAGCATCGGGCAGGGCAGGAACTAGCCCCTTGCCCTGCCCCCTAACTTTGCCCATGAGTCTGCGCGCTTATGCCGTCTTATGGGAAGGGGCAGGAAATTGTTACGGGCAAGGCAATGCGGGGCAAGAGCGCGGGGCGCAAGGCAACGGGCAAGGGTTCACTTCCCTTGCCCGTAATCATCCGACCGTTTGCTAGCTTGCCTTGCGAGAAGAAGAGGGTTTCCAATTGCGCGGGGGGAATTTGTGTTTGACTTGCTTACTCAATTCACTCAAGATGGAATTGAGCGCGGCCGCATAGTTGCCGACATTGCGCAAGCGCCGGAGCAATGCCTTGCTGGGGCGCGCGCCGTCAAACACAAGCGCCCGCATTTCCCGCCAATAGGTCAAGGGGATTGCGTGTTGCGTCAAGATGGTTTCAAGGGTTGCGTTGCTCATGGTTGCCACTCCAAGAAGGTTGAAAAGTGATGTTTGGCACATCAATACTTCTGCCATGTGTGGCGAAGAAGTCACGCGCTTTTGCCCGGAAAACCGCGGGATTCTCAACGAAGCGCGCCGACAAACAACCCTCCTTTGCGAAGCGCGAACCGAGGCGGAGAGAGCCGCGTGAGGCCGCGCTAAACCGCGGACTGAAGTGGCTACAGAAAATCAGTTTTCAGTTTCGCGGGTTGCCGGAAATCGCCGGTGCGCCGAAATCGCCTGACGTTCCGCAACGCGAACGGACTGCGACGCTCAATCCGCGACCATCTTGCGATCGTCCGCCGATCCGAAGGTCAATTGCTCGCCACAGTCGCGCCGCCAGTCACCATCTGACTGACTCTTGATCGCAGTCTTCTTGGTCGGGTCGGCTGGCGGCGCAACGGCCTTTGTCAACGCACGGCCGCGCCCGCTCGACCCGCAGGCGACTTTGACGCCATTGGCGTCGAAGCTGGCGTCATCGAGCACGTCCACGGTCATGCTCGCCGAGCGCCAACGATCAACACGTCTCACATAAAGGCGACGACACCGGCCTGGCAGATGAGCGGCGCGGCGGCAAGCACGGCACCGACGATGATGGATGCGAA
>JBEKZQ010000158.1:0-12810 GCA_049509675.1 Thermoguttaceae bacterium
TGGCGGCCGGCGTGGCCCACGAAATCAACAACCCCTTGACCGGCGTACTGGCCTTCGCCGACCTGCTGCGGGAAAAGGAGAACCTGGATCAGCAGGACCGCGAAGACCTGGACCTGATCATCCGCGAGACCAAGCGGACGCGAGAAATCGTCAAGGGCTTGCTCGACTTCGCCCGGGAAACGCCGCAAGTCAAGACGCAAGTGGATATGAACGACCTGGTACGACAAACGATGCGGCTGCTGGGCAAGCGCGACGCCTTCCAGAACATCTACCTCCTGGAAGATCTCGCGGAACGCCTGCCCCCGGTCCACGGCGACAAGAACCAGTTGCAACAGGTGTTGGTGAACCTGTCGCTCAATGCGTGCGAAGCCATGCCCAACGGCGGCACCCTCCTCGTGGCCACCTCCCCCGCCGCCGACTGCGTCGTAATCAAAGTGACCGACACCGGCTGCGGCATCAAACCGGAGCAGATCGACCAGATCTTCGAACCGTTCTTCACCACCAAGCCCGTGGGAAAGGGAACCGGCTTGGGGCTCAGCGTCAGCTACGGCATCGTTCAGCAGCATGGCGGGAGCCTGGAAGTGGAGAGCCACGAGGGAAAGGGAACGACGTTCACCGTGACCCTGCCGACGGCCGCGCCGGCACGGTCTTGAGACGGCTGGTTGTTTCAAGGTCTTGAGACAACCAGCCGGTTCGAGTATGCTCGGAGCATCCTCCGGGCGAGGGAGCCCGTTTCCATGGCGAGGTGCTGTGATGCCGCGGAAAGTCCTGGTCATCGCGAACGACTCGGCGATCGGTCTGAGCTACCAGCGGACGCTCTGTTCCGACGGGTATGACGTGCAATTCTACGGCGATCCGGCGGCCGGGATCGAGGCGGCCATTGTCGGCGATTTCGACGTGGTTCTGCTAAGGATCGGCGAAACCACAAGTGGGGGACTGTCCCAATTCGGGCACCAAGCTTCGCTTGGTCGCGACGAAAATGGGTCGCTGGAGATCCTGCGCCGCATCAGAGAAGCAAACGCGGCGGCGCGGGTCGTGGTCCTCAGCGACAGTGCAACCGTGGAAATGGCCGTCGCGGCGATGCGGGAGGGGGCCGCCGATTACCTCCGCGAGCCCTGCCCGCCCGAGGACCTCCGCTCGGCCCTGCGCCGCATCGAGCCGCCGCTTTCCGGGCCCGCCGAGCCGGACCCGCCCCCGGCCGCAACCGGCTGCCCGCAGGGCTTCGAGGGGATGCTCGGCCAATGTGCGGCCATGGGCGAGGTCTTCGACCTGATCAAGCGCATCGCTCCGGCCGATAGCACCGTGCTGGTGGCCGGCGAGAGCGGAACCGGCAAGGAGATGGTGGTGCGGGCGATCCACCGGTTGAGCCGCCGCGGCGACTATCCGCTGTTGGCCTGCGATTGCACCGCCCTGGCCCCGACGCTCCTGGAAAGCGAGTTGTTCGGCCACGTCAAGGGCTCGTTCTCCGGCGCCATCGCCACGAAAAAGGGGCTCTTCGAGGTGGCCCACCAGGGCACGTTGTTTCTCGACGAAGTGGCCAACCTCAGCCTGGAAACGCAAGGCAAGCTGCTCCGCGTGCTGGAGTCGCGGCACGTTCGCAAGGTGGGCGACACGGCCGAGCACGAGGTCGACATCCGACTGATCGCCACCACCAACCGCAGCCTGGCCGAACTGGTCAAGACGGGCGCGTTCCGGGCCGACCTCTACTACCGGCTCAACGTGGTCCCCATTACGCTTCCCCCCTTGCGCCTGCGCAGCGGCGACGTACCCCTGCTGGCCACGGCCTTCCTGCGGCACTTCTCGCGGCAGATGGCCGTCGAAGTGCAAGGGTTCACTCGCGATGCCATGCGGCAAATGGAGATGTACGCCTGGCCGGGCAACGTGCGGGAGCTGCGCAACATCATCGAGCGTCTGACCGTCCTCTACGGCGGCTCGCGCATCGAGTGGGATTACCTTCCCTGGGAGGTCCGCGAGGCGGCGCCCACTGTCTCCGCGACGGAAGTGCCCGGCACGTGGGAGGAGCTCAAGAGCCTGAAACGGCAGATCGTCGAGGACCTGGAGCGGCGATTCTTGACTGCGGCGCTCCAGCGCGCATCGCAGAACATCACCCAGGCCGCCGAGAGCGTGGGGATGCAGCGGCCCAACTTCCACGCCTTGATGCGCCACCACGGTTTGAAGCCCGATCGGAGGCCGGAGAAGTGAATGGATCAGGCAACGGGAGTTCGGCGGGCAGAATATCAACTCTTGCGGATCGGGATGGATTTGGTATTCTCAAGAAGTTGCTCGGGTGCGCAGACGCCGAAACGACCGGATGAGGAGAGAACGGGGGAAGAAACGGGACGGGCCCGATTTCGGTAGCATAGGAGAACAGCAATGAAAGCCTTCGCGGTCAAAGATGCCAAGAGCCTCTGCGTGATCCTCGACACGTTCGCGCAGCTAGACGATATTCGTTGGAGCCGGTCCGAAAACTACAACCTAATCAACTACTGTTCCGCCGATCTTAGTCCCGACGAGAGACTCTTGACCCACTGGTTATGCTACATCACTGACCGCCAAATGCCTTTCCAGCGAATTTGGGATGTCGGCGGATACGTAGTTTCTCACCTTGTTCGGTCCTACAGCCGCCAAGAGACACAATCGGTTCAGGAACTACTCAACTCCTACATCCGACGTGATGGGGAACAAATATCGCTGGAATGCCCGATGGATGCGGCAAATGGTCGTTTGGACCAATACGGAATCACTGGCCCCCTGGTTCCATTCGCCTCCCGATACATGCCGGATGATTTGGTGCGGATATGCCGAACTCTGGAGGTACTGGCGAGTACCAGCGGCAGAAGCTTCGCCAGATTTATCGCCGCTTCTTTTCGGCACGAAGACGACCACTACCATGCCATCAGGCGCACCGCGACCGCGTTGAATCACCTTACCTATGTCGGCGGTTGTTACTCCGAAAAGGACTTCGAGAAGGGATTGAAGGCCGTTGCGGAAGAGGTGACAGTATTCGAGATGCCGACTCGATCTCAGTCTGACTTGTTTAAGCGGAAACGCCTCTGGTGTTCCCTCCGAGATTACCTGAAAAGCCCAGAATTCAACAACGAGTTCGTGGCCGCTCTGGGAAAGGCAGGGCTCAAGAATCCGCAGAGATGGATCAGAACCAATCTTGAACTAAGGAATGGACTCCAAGCACTTGAACTGCCCGGCGATGTTTGGAACAACGCTTCAGTCTTTCGGGAAGGGCTTTTCTCTCCGTTCCTGGCAAATGAAAGGCGAGCCTGGGACATGCCGCGGACGGTTCGGGAGGTCCATAATATCTTAGCGAAGGATGACAGCCTCCGGTTCTACCCGGAGCAACTTGACGTATCTTTTGATTTCGTACCCAAGATGTGTGTCGCAAAAATGTGCGACGTGTGCATCTTCAGTGCCGGAATCAAGATGACTTGCCATCGACAAGAAACGATTCTGTGTCCAGTCGTTCTCGTCGCGTGTGGGTACCGGCACATTTGTTCTCCAGAAACTTGCCGACTGAAGGAGAACATCGCTGCGAACCTTTGCCGCCGTGCGGTGGCGACGGGCGACGAGCAGGACAAACGGGGATAGACGAGAAACGAGGAACGGGGATAAGTCCAATTATTGCTGTTTCCTTGGTCCCCCCGTCAGTGGTTGGACGTATCCCATCCATCACACGCTGACGTGCGTGGTGTCCGCCTATGACCAAACGCGTCTACATCGAAACCACAATTCCGAGCTATTTGGCCGCGTGGCCGAGCCGCGACCTCGTTCAGGCGGCGCGCCAGCAAATCACTCACGATTGGTGGAACAACGAACGGCAGAATTTCGATCTGTGCATCTCACAGACCGTGCTTGACGAGGCGGCGGGCGGGGACCACGATGCCGCGAACAGGCGGCTGCTTTTCCTGCAGAATCTTCCGGTGCTTGACCTGACCGATGCGGTCGATGTTGTTGCGGAGGCGATCATGCGGTCCCGCCTTCTTCCGAAAAAGGCGATACGTGACGCGGTCCATATTGCCGTCTCGTCAGTCCACAAAATCGACATTCTCTTGACTTGGAATTGCCAACACATTGCCAATGGGGCAATAATGAAGGAGTTGGGCGAGATCGTGGCGCGGTGCGGCTGCGAAATGCCGATCCTTTGCACGCCTGAAGAACTGCTCGGAGATTGATCAGATGGCCCGAATCCACGACAAAGGGACCAGGGACGAGGTCGTCCAGGAGGTCAGGAGGATCAAGGAGGCGCTAGCGGAGTCGATGGGTTTCGACATCCATCGGATCCTGGAGGATGCAAGACGACGACAACATGATACCGGCCGAACGGTTTTGCCTCCCCCGGCCCGGCGAGACGCGTAACCGCACCAATCCAGCAGTCGGTGGGCCATGATCCCCTTGCATTGAAGTGGAGAGAAAGGCAAGCCGTCTCACCTCTCACGTTTTGAGGCCCACCGTTTCTTGACGTCTTCCCAAGGGTGTTCCCTTTTTCCTTCAGGGCCTTCTTGGCGGCAGCCACGTCGAAACGGTCTTTCATCGCCTCGAGCATGGTGCATGCTTATGGGACGGCGCTCGCGCCTATTCTGCAACAACGACCGCTACGGAACCATTTTCCAGGCTGACATCGACGGTGGTGCGGCCGCGCTCTTGCCGAGGCTTTAGCTCCGATCCGGTCAGTGTCTCCGCCACGCGGCGGAAGTCACCTTGAAAACACACGGTCGATGTGCTCTTGGGCCCCCAATTGCCCAGGATCGCTATGCGTTGCGAAGGCGCCACCATCCCGCGGAAAACGATCCGTTCCGATGCGTTCTTCATTTCTACCGGCAATGCGGTGTTCCGCTCCACAGCGGGCGCCGCGATCCAGCGTCGCACTTCCCCTTGAGGACGCCGAAAATACCCCAGCGAAAGCGCCGTGGCATAGTAATAGGCGATGCCCTTGCCGAAACGATGGCTCGTCGCGACCGGCCTGCCTGTGCCGTCGCGGAGCATTACCTGTGCTCCTTGAAGGGCAAGGTGGAGTCGCCAAAGCTCACCGCCCTGATCGGCTGGTCCCACCAGGGAAAAAGGTTGTTCGATGGCCTCGATGTCGTGGAGTTCAAAACCGAACAGCGCAGTCATCTCCCAAGGGGTTTTGGGCGACATGTCTCCATACGGATCTTTCCAGCCCAGCAGCCCATCGGCCCAGACGGTCCCTCCCGCTTCGGCAAAATGCCGTACGGCAGCCCCGGTTGGGGCATCCAGGGCATAACAATGGGGCAGATACAACACGTCGTAATCGGCTGCCCGGCCTGCTTTCAGTTCTTCCACGTCGATGAAATCGACGGGGACATGACTTTCCAGAAGGGCCCGGTAGCAACCCCACAGACTCAGCAGGGCATCCTTCTCGTGCCCCACGTTCTGTCCTTCCAGGTCGCACAGCAGCAACGTCGGCTCGCTGTAGAGAATCGCCACTCTCGACCTTTGCGGCACTGCGCGGCCAACAGCAGGCAGCGTGGCCACGTCGCGGGCGAACTTCTTGACCGCCAGCAAGCGCTCCGTGGGACGGCCGTCCAGGCCGAGCAAGGCCCACTCCCCTCCCTCGCGTCCCAGGGTGCGCGGGTTCCAGAGCCAGAAAACGATTCCCTTGGCGCCCCCGCCCACGGCGTCCCACAGCCAACGCGTGAGTTCCTGGCTGGTCGGCGTCATGGCCCGCCTTCCCGTGAAGACGGTGGGCCCGCCCTGCAATTCGGTCACCCACCAGGGGCGCCCATGGGAAACGCTCCGCACCTGATCTACGCAACAGGCGTAGGCCACCCCGAAATCGTCCCGTCGAAAATCATTGAAGTGCCAGGGCGGGTGCATGGACGCGCCGAGAAAATCGACGGTTTTCGCCTCGCGCCAGAGGTCTTGCCCAACGGCGGGAAGAGTCCCCAGCAGCCCGTGCGGATTGGCGTGGGTGGGATGACGTGGATCGAGTTCCCGCACGCGGACCCCGATCCAGCGCAACTGGTCGCACAGATTGTCGATGTTGAATTCCTTCCAATCGACGTAGGAGGGGTAATCCCTCCAACCCGTGTTCCATTGCGCAGGGTCGAGTTGTACTTCCGAAAAACTCCTTAAGGGGCGGAACCATCGCGAGTTCAGTTGATCGACCGTGCCGTAGCGCTTCTGCAACCACTGGCCGAATCGGGCCATCGTCGGCGGCGTGAAGTACGGCGGCAACGTCGGCTCGTTCATCAGCAGCCAGTAACCTTGGGCCGGGTGATTGCGGTAACGGAGGACCACCTTTTCCAGGTACGCGGCGGCGTGCTTCCGCCGCTGCGGATCGTTGAGATCCGTTCGCTGATGGTAGAACGGCGTCTGCTGCGTCCAACCTGGCGGGTCTTCGGCACAGAGCGTGGCCGCAATACGGATGCCGTTGGCCGCTGCCGCGTCGTACACCCAGTCATAACGCCGGAAGTCCCATTGGCCGGGGGCGCGCTCGATATCGTCCCAGATCACGAAGATCCGCGCGATGGTCAACCCATGGTCGTTCATCATGCGGAAATGGCGCGCGACCGAGTCGGCGGTTTCGGTACGGTTGAGGAAGAATTCCGCACCCACCCGCACCGCATCGTCGGCCCGCGCTGCTGGCTGATCGGCAGGGCGCGGGGGCGTCTCGCCATGCACCGCTGCGATCCCAAGTGCCATGAACATCGTCGTCATGCACCCAATCCGCACGCGCCGGCGATTTCCGGTGGCACACGCTCGGTTCCACGTCATACTGTGGTTCTCCAAGGTTTGAACGGACGAGTTGCTGTCGGATGTTCTCCGTTGGCGATGCGCATCGAACCTCATCATCGACGGACGTTTCGCAGTTTCGCCTATTATATCAGTTCGCAATCGTTTGCCGCAAACACAGTCGTTTCCTGCCGTATTGACGGCTTTTGGCGGAGGGCCTATGATAACCGGCTATCGTGCTCACTATCGTGCGGCCCCCGGATCCTGCCTTTCCGAAATTCCCGAATGAGCAGCCTCGATTCAAGGCACCGGAGGCATCGCGGTGGCCCCCGCCGTCACTAATGGTCAAGAACATTGAATTGAAGCGAGGAGGGCGCCGTGGCGACACTGACCTGCCAGGGTTGTAGCCATCAGTTCTCTGTGCCCGATTGGCTGACGACCGAGATAAAATGCCCAAAGTGCAAAGCTGCATGCGGCGCTCGATCGCGCTCCGACCACGGGAACACCCGAGTGGTACGCGCTGCGATGGTCTCTGAAGGCGCTCGACTTAGGCGCAGCAGGAGAGCGGATCCTCACCGGACTCGTCGAGAGTGCGGTCCGGCCGGAAGGCATAACGCCGGGGCTCGTATACGAACTGGTGGAGTGTGCGAGAGCCATGCTACCGAACCCCACCGATTTGCTGCCTGTTGTGCGTGCTCTCGCTGCAGCCTCGCAGGGCCTCGCAATGGAAGGCAGGAGCGCGTTCCAAACGCAGTTCGTACTGGAATTGTGCCGGGATAGCCTGCCCCGCTGCCGTCAAGTCCTCGACCAACTGCCAGGCGACCTTGCGGCCGAGGCGGTTCTAGCGCTCGAAAAGGTCCGAAACGAGTTGACAGAAGCATCGACGCCGGCGGACAGTGCAAAGAAACCGCGCCACTTCGGTTGGGCACTGCCGATCGCCGCGTCTTTCCGAAGACTATTCAGGATTTCATCAAGCGACAGGCCGCGGTTCCTATAGCCAAGCTCTGGAAACGCGACCCCAGGGAGCGTCACTCCCGCTACAAGATGAACTTGCTGAGGTCCTCATCCCGGGTGACGTCCTCCAGGCGGCGGCGGACGTAGGCGGCGTTGATCTCGACCCGGCCGGTCCCCATCTCGGGGGCCTCGAAGCTTAGCTCCTCCAGCAGCCGTTCCATGATCGTGTACAGCCGCCGGGCCCCGATGTTCTGCGTCCGCTGGTTCACCTGATAGGCGTACTCGGCCAGGGCCTGGACCGCATCGTCGGTGAACTGCAGTTCCACGCCCTCGGTCCCCAGCAGCGACTGGTACTGCTTGGTCAGCGATCCCTTCGGTTCCGTGAGAATGCGGATGAAATCCTCGCGCGAGAGGTCTTTCAACTCGACCCGGATGGGAAACCGGCCTTGCAGTTCGGGCATCAGGTCGCTGGGCTTGGCCCGATGGAAGGCCCCCGCGGCAATGAACAAGATGTGATCGCTCTTGACGTAGCCATAACGGGTCTGCACCGTGGTGCCCTCGACGATCGGCAGCAGGTCGCGCTGCACCCCTTGACGCGAGACGTCGGCCCCGTGGGCCTGCTCGCTGGCCACGATCTTGTCGATCTCGTCGACAAAGATTATCCCCACGTTCTCGGCCAACTCGATCGCCTCGCCCTGCACCTTCTCCTGGTTGATCAGGGCGTCGCACTGCTGCTCGAAGAGGATCCGCCGGGCCTCGGCCACCGAGACTTCCCGCCGCGTGCTGTTCTTGGGCATGATCTTCTCGAACATGCCTTGCAGATCGACATCCATCTGCTCCAGGCCCATGCCGGTGAACATCAGCGGGGCCCGCTTTTGCTCCAGGACCAACTCGACGCTGCGCTGGTCCAACTCGCCGGTGGCCAGTTTCAGCCGCATTTTTTCCCGAGTGCGCTGGTGTCGTTCGGCCGAATTGGGGCCCTCGGCCGACGTGTCGATCGCCGGGGGCGCGGGCAGCAACAGATCCAGCAACCGCTCCTCGGCCCGGCGGCGGGCCTCGTCCCGCACCTGCTCCCGCTCCTGCTCCCGCACCAGGCCAATGGCGTTCTCGACCAACTCGCGGACCATGCTCTCGACGTCGCGGCCGTAATAGCCCACTTCGGTGTAACGGGTGGCCTCGACCTTGATGAACGGGGCCCCGGTGAGCTTGGCCAGCCGCCGGGCGATCTCGGTCTTGCCCACGCCGGTGGGCCCGATCATGAGGATGTTCTTGGGGGCCACTTCCTGCCGCATCTCTGCCGGCAATTGCTGCCGCCGCCAGCGATTGCGGATGGCCACGGCCACGGCCCGTTTCGCATCGTCCTGGCCGATGATGTGCCGGCTCAATTCGGTAACGATTTCTCGCGGAGTCAGCTCTCGCACGGTGCGCATTCCCCCTTCTGTTTGTCTACCGGAGACCTAGCCAAGAACAGCCGCTCGGCGTTGGATGGATTTTAGCCTGATGCCATGGCCCGTGCCAGGGATGGGAGAGACGATCTTGGAAAGACTGGGCACGATGAAGGGGATCGATACGTGATATTTCCCTACGCCTGCACTTTGGACAACAGGGGCTCATCGGTGGCCGGCGCGAGCGACGTTCTCGACGGTCACGCCGGGCAACTCCCAAGCGGCGAGAGCCTGGTTCGTGACGAGCACCTCTTTCGTCAGCCAGGTTAGTTTCTTCTTGAGCAAGTTGGCTTGGTTATTTGCACGCGCCCGGGTTTCCTGTGCAATCCAGGCGGAACTTCGCCCATAGCCTCGTCGCCCCAAGTCGAATTCCAGCCAGACCACCACCTTGACGCGCAAATGTGGTTTCCGCAGGACGTCGGCACAATGCGACCAGAAAGAATCCTGCAAGACTCGCGCCGCGCCAGCAATACATACCACGCTATCCTTAGCCTTGCGCGCAACTTGGAGAAACAGCGTGTCTCCATCGCACATCTTCTCGTCATTCTTCAACTCGATAGCCGACCCTCGATAATCCTTGACTTCAATGAAGTACAAAGCAGATTGCCGATGGAGCCCAAGGAGATCCATAGCGCGCGTTAGCTGCATGGGCATGAGCCGCTCCTTGAAGAACGCGTGTTCGTCGAGTTTGCTCACACTCCAGGCATCATCGAACGTGAACCGCAGATTCTCTTCCACGAACGACTGGGGCATGCGCCTACTCCTCTGACGACTGCCTATGCGCGAAGAGATCTTGTTCTCTGTCGTAATGGGCGGCGAATTCTTCCAAGATTGGATTTGTGGAAAGATCGGCAATCGTGTCGCCCCATTCGACCTGAACTGGCTCGTGCAGCCCCGCATGGGATAAGCAGAAGAATCGCGGCTTGGCAGCCATCGCTTCCGGAGTTCCATACTCGGCAACAACCGAAAGTTCGTTCGTCAGGAGGTAATCATGCGTGGCGACGAAGACCTGGATGCCCGCGGCGGCTAGCGCCAACAGGGCGCGCGCTATCGTGGGAATGAGTTTCGGATTCATGTTGGTTTCCGGCTCGTCCCAGAAGAGCACGCTCTTTTCGGCGAGCGAACCGTTGCGAATCAGATGCGCTATCGATGCAAGTTTGCGAAGCCCTTCCGCCAACATGGGCGCCTCAAGGAGCCAATCGTCCGAAAGCGACACGTAGAACTTGTCTCCACGAAGCACCGTCTTGCCCCCGACCGCTTCGTCGAATTTCGTGACCAGATCCGCCAGAACAGGTGACCGGATCGATCGAAGCGGGTTTGCGGAGAGATCCACGCACAGGTCGCGAAAGGTCTCGTCAAACGACAATTCCCGACGTTCGTATGCCGCGACGAAGCCGGGGTACATCGAAAGCACCTCGCTGGTTGGGATGAAGACGGCAAGGGCCTCCGTCGCCGGCGGCGTGAAGGCCGGAAAGTCGGCGTGGGCTTCCGATCCGCCGAATCGGATAGTGGTGGTCCCGAAATCGCCATAGGCAGTAACCTCGGCGTCATTTGAGCCGTGTCGAATCAAGGATGTGAGCGGTGACTGGCGCTGCTCCGGTCGGAACGTCTTCTCTAACGTCTGCAAGGTAGGCAGGCCCACTAATTCACAGATGTCCCAATTTGAATTCTCTGCGACGATTGGCCCTGTCGTCGCCATTGACCTGGTGACGCTGAAAAGCAACTTCAGAACATGCGACTTCCCCGTCCCGTTGGCCCCGATGAAGACGTTCAAGCCGGGCGAGAACTCGAATTCGGCCTCGCCGAACACCGTAAAGTCCTTGACCTTAAGTCGATCCACTCGCATTTCGGAATCTCCAAAGACGCGTCAGTCGGCATTATAGGGCCGCCACACCCGAGGTGCCAGGACAGCTTGCCTTCGGCCCCATATAATCGCCACCTCAAACGGTGCGGCGGCTTATGTCCGGGAAGGGATGACGAACCTTCGCACGGCGATGTTTCTGGAGATCGGAACGACGACGGGCGCCATTGGCGGGGCCTTCTTGGCCAGTTGCCCGTAAGACGGATTGCCAATTCCGTCCTACGATGATTTTCTCTTACGGCTCCTCTGAGTGGGCGGCTCCTCGGCGTTGCGCTTCGCCATCGACTTTACCAGTTGCATCAGTTGCAGCATGCTGGCAACAAATCCGAGGATCACTCCCACGACCAAGAACCAATGCCTTGTTCCCAACCATAACCATTGGTCCAGCCAATAACCGCCCACCCCCGGCAATACCATACCGAGGGAGATGGTCGTGATTTGCGATACCCACCCCATCCCCACGACGATGGGGGAGCGGTCGCCGCGGGGTTCGTTCACGTGCGTGGCTAGCTCAGAGAGATGAACAGGCTGGCAAAAACAATGAAATTTAGGCGACGTCCGTGGGGAAGTCAACTTCTGTCCGAAGCAATCGACGAGATCTGCAAAGTCGGAAATACTTCCGGGAGGGACCCATGCCGCACAGTATTTTGTGCATCGCGACTTTGCACGAACGGCCAATTCTGGCTGCGCAGCCCCGATTCTCCATCATTCTTTAGGGGGGGTACATAAGCGGCTCAAATGCTTTCCAAAGCCGAAACGTAGACGCAAGTTGTTTATTATTAAGAAGATGTGACTATGTGGTCAGGTCAGGCGCAGGCGATTTTTGAGGCCAAATCCTTGCGTTTATGAATGCGACTTATTATAATCCAATGAATCGGGGTTTCGTGTTCAGCCTGGCCCCCCCCAAAGAATGGAACGGCTGGGTGCCTGCCGAGGAATAGGAAACGCCGAGACGGACGGCATTGCTCCGTGTTGGGAGCATTGAGGTCCGGTTATACTGCGAGCAGTCAAGAATGATACGATCGTTACCACCGTGTTACGGTTCGTATCATTTCAAACCGCGCAAAGTACAAGTATCCCGCCTGAATTGATCCCGCAGGGAGTGTGTGCGGCGAGGATCGTCGCCACAGAGCCAGTGTTTTCCGCTCAGGGATGAAAACGAGCCACCGACCGACCCGCCGCTTTTGCCTGCGCCGCAAGCGCGGGGCAGGCGAGCCGCATACCGGAGGTACGTCCCGTGATTTCCGCGACAGAACTGAAGACCCGCACGGTGAAAGACCTGGCCGCCATGGCCAGAAAGAAGAAGGTTCTGGGTTGGCATGCAATGCGGAAGGATGAGCTCGTGCAAGCGCTCATCAAGTACGCACGTCTTGCCCAACGGCGCGGCAGTGTAGCAAGTCGTTTGGCCAAATCGACGATCCGCGCGCACAGTGCGCACAACGGGAAGGCGGCCCACAACGGAAAGAGCGGCCATAATGGGAAGAATGGTCATAATGGACAGTGCAGGCAAAAGGCTCGTCACCAGCAGAACGGCCACAACGGCACCGCTTCCCATGCGGCCACGGCACAGAAGAAGCGCCCCCCCCGTCTCCAGAAGCGGTTGCAGCAGATCAAAGCCAAGTTGGCCCAGGCCAAAGACCTGACGTTCCGGTCGGTACAGCAGGACAACGGACAGGCGCGGGACCGGTTGGTGGTGATGGTTCGCGATCCCTACTGGTTGCACGCCTACTGGGAGTTGAACCGGCGGAGCATCGAGCGAGCGCGGGCCGCGATGGGCCAGCATTGGCACAACGCGCATCCGATTCTCCGGCTCCACGAGGTGAGCCGCAACGGTACGACCAGTAC
>JBEKZQ010000159.1:0-12806 GCA_049509675.1 Thermoguttaceae bacterium
GAACAGGCCGACGGCGACCACGAAGTAGGACGGAAGGGTTATCATCAGAGCGCTCAAGGGCAATAGCAAGGCTTCTGACAGGCCGGCAAAGATTTGCGATTGCTTGATCTGTACGTCGGCTACTGCGAGGACTGCGAACGAAGCGACGGAACCCTTGAGCGCCCCAACGGCGCTAAACAGCAGCGGCAGCAAGAGAAAGACCAGGTAGGACGCGATCACCGCCGGGCGGCGCGCCAGCGACACGACGAGGCATGCGCCGATGAATACGGCCACGCCCGAGAGAAGCATCAAGAGCCCGAAAAGCCCGAGGCTCTGTATCATCCACGCTGCATAGGATTGCGGAACCGGCGGCAAGGCCTGCGCGAGAAGGCCGGGCGATCGGGCCATAGCCTCAGCGGCCGCGACGCACATGGCAACGCCGATTAGCAGAACGAACTTGCGTCCGACGCATCGCATGGAAGAATCCTCTCTTTCTAATGCCCTCGCAAACCCTTTCACCGCGCTCAATTTACTACGCAGAAAGGGGGATGCAAGATCGCGTCGCCAACGAAACCAGCAGGAGAACTGCAAACTGCGCGAAGTCTTCCGCCCGCAGGTCCATTCCGCACAGTAGGCGCGAAGCGCCAGCGAGGGATTTGCGGCGATTCTCCCTCGCTGGCGCTTCGGGCTAGTGTCTCGCATCGCAACTTTGCAGTTCTCCTGACGGAACCACCCGCCTACTGGCAAATTGGCTCCTCGATGTTTATGTTGAGTAGCAGGCGTGTTGGCACTCCCAGTTCTCAAGACTAGGGCCGGGCAAGCCGGCCAAGGAGGCGGATGATGAAGCGGACGTGGATCTGTGCAATCGGGCTGGCCGTTGCGCTGGCGTGGACTGTTCTGGCGACCGCGCAGGAGCGGCCCAAGCGGCCGGAAGGCCTGCGGATCCTGCGAGATCTCGAGTACGTTGAGGGCGGCCACGAGAGAAACCGCCTGGACCTCTATCTGCCCGAGAAGGCCGTGGGCCGGCTGCCGCTGGTTGTCTGGATTCACGGCGGGGCCTGGCAGGCGGGCAGCAAAGAGGGCTGCCCGGCGGTCTTCCTGGCCGCGAAGGGCTACGCCGTGGCCAGCATCAACTACCGACTGAGCCAGCACGCCGTCTTCCCGGCCCAGATCGAGGACTGCAAGGCGGCCATCCGTTGGCTGCGGGCCAATGCCGCCAAGTATCAGCTTGACCCGGACCACGTCGGCGTCTGGGGCGCATCGGCCGGCGGCCACCTGGTCGCCCTGCTCGGCACCAGCGGCGGCGTGAAGGAGTTGGAGGGCCATGGCGGAAACCTCGACCAGTCCAGCCGCGTGCAGTGCGTCGTCGACTGGTTCGGCCCTGCGGACCTGACGACGATGGGCAGGCAAGCCGACAAGCCCGACACCCCGGTGGCCCGCCTGATCGGCGGCCCTGCTCAGGAGAACCGGGAGAAGGCGCGCAAGGCAAGCCCCATCACCTACGTCGGCAAGGACTCCGCCCCCTTCCTCATCATGCACGGCGATCAGGATAACGTCGTGCCGCCGGGGCAGAGCGATGCGTTGGCCGAGGCGCTGAAGAAGGCCGGCGTGGAGGTCAAGCTCGTGGTCGTCCAAGGCAACGGCCACGGCGGGCCGGGCTTCAACAGCCCGGAGAACCGCAAGCTGATCGAAGAGTTCTTTGCCAAGCATCTGGGCAAGGGTCCGGCCGCGGCGAAGGCCGAGGTGCAGCAACCCAAGAAACCGAACGTGGCCATAACGATCTCCAAGGCCACGACCTACATCACGGGACCCTTGCGCAAAGACGGCTATGTGGACTACGTGGCCGCATTGAACGAGCGTTTCCGCGCGGGCGTAACGCCGGAGAACAATGCGGCCCTGCCCTTCCTGAAGGCCATGTGGCCCGGCGGGATCGACCCAAAGTATCGCGACGAGTATTGTAAAATGCTCGGCATAAAGCCCTTGCCGGAGAAAGGCGACTATTACGTCAGGCTGGACACGTTCGCCAAGGGATTGAAGGACGCGGAGAAGCCGGCCGCCAGAGCCGGCCAGGAAGGGCGCGAAATTTTTTGGGAGCAACAGACCCAGGCCATGAAGCGGCCCTGGTCGAAGAAGGAGTTCCCCATTCTGGCCGGCTGGCTGGCCGCCAACGAGCGACCTATCGAATTGCTCATCGCGGCCTCGAAACGTCCGCGGCGTTACGATCCGCTCATCTCCGGGGATGGCAGCGCAATCGCGGTTTTGTTGCCGATCGTGATGCAGTACCGAGAAGCTGGGCGGGCGTTAACTGCCCGGGCGATGCTCCGTGTAAACGGGGGCAAGGTGGACGAGGCGTGGGAGGACTTGCTGGCCTGCCACCGCTTGGCGCGGCTGGTTGGCCAGGGGCCAACATTGGTCGAGGAATTGGTCGCCATTGTTGTGGACGGGGTCGCCTGTGTCGGGGACCAGGGATTGTTATCGCACGCGCGGCTCACTCCCGCCCAAATTGCCAGGATGCGGACCGACCTGGACAAATTGCCTCCCATGCCCAAAATGATTGACAAGATCGACGTGGCCGAGCGGTTCATGTACCTTGACTGCGTAGGAATTGTCGCCCGGAAAGGGCTCGGGGCGCTGTCCGGGTTGACTGGCATCAGCGAACCCGAGAATGCACTCAAGTCGCTCATCGCCTCGACGGTCAGCACGGCGATCGACTGGGACGTAGTCCTTCGCATGGGCAACTCCTGGTACGACCGGCTGGTCGGGGCCTACGGCAAGCCCACGCGGGCCGAGCGCCGGGCGGCGCTGGCCAAGATCGACGGCGAACTCAAGAAACTGGCCGCGACCAGCAGGGACTGGAAATCACTGAGCCTGACGATACTGAGCGGCCAGCGAGACGCCATTTCCAAGCGGATGGGCCAGGTTTTCGTGGCCCTGCTTCTGCCAGCGCTCTCGGCGTGTGCCCAGGCCGAGGACCGCGCGACGATGCAGTTCGACCTCACCAGGCTGGCCTTCGCCCTGGCCGCCTATCACGCCGACTGCGGCGCCTATCCGGCGAAGCTGGCGGAACTGGCGCCCAAGTACGTCGCGGAAGTGCCCAAGGATATCTTTAGCGACTCGGAGTTGCACTATCGGCCCCAAGGCGCCGGCTATCTGCTCTACAGCGTCGGTCCCAACGGCAAGGATGACGGCGGCCGAGGCGTGGACGACCGCAAGGAGGGAGGAGAAGGCTGGGACGACATTGTCGTCCGCGTACCGGCGGCCGCCGCGCAGAAACAGTAGTAATCTCAAATTTCAGATCTCAAATTTCAGATCTCAAATTTCAGATCTCAGATTTCAGATCTCAGATTTCAGATCTCGGATCACAAATCTGCATTCATTGGCGGGCCGGAGCGCGTTCTGCTAAGATTGTGAACGGTATTGGAACTGCAAGAGTCGCACCCGAGGAAAACGAGAATGTCCAGATTGTTTCCAGCCGCTATGGTCCTTGCCCTGGTCGCAACACTCGACCAATTCGCCTATGGGCTCGAGCCGGTTGCCGTAAGGCTGGACGAAAAGGAAATCTCCCTTTCGGCGAGCACTGCGGGGACCTTTTCGCTCACCTATCCGGCCTTGGTCGCAAGCGGCGACAAGCCAACCGCCCCGGCGCAGATTGCCAAGGACCCCGGCGGCGTCACCCTGGTCTACGCCGGGGGCGGCCGGTGCCGCGTGCGGCTCGACAAGACCGCGCTGGGCATCGCTTTTTCCGATCTGCCCGCCGAAGTCAAGCAGTTCCGCATGGAGATGCTCATTCCGATCAACTTCGGCGGCAGCGGAACCTATTCGATCGGCGGCGCTGCGGCGCGGACGTTCCCTGCCGAAAAGCCGGCCAAGCCCTTCCTTTACCAGGGCAACGCCGACAGGTTCGAGATCGTCCATCCCACGGGCCCCGGTTTTTCCGTCGTCATTCCGCCTTACTCGTTCCAGCAACTCCAAGACAATCGCGAGTGGCACTGGAGCATTTACGACTGGTGGTTCGCCAGCCCTGTGCCTGAAGGCAACCGCAACCCCGAGTTCACCGTCAAGATCGGCCCGGCCGGCGCGGCGGGCTCGGCCAGGCCGATCGTCGATCGTTTCGGCCAATGGGTTAAAGCCGATTTCCCCACGAAGGTGAAAAACGACGAGGAACTCAAGCACGACGCCGCGCAGGAGCGGCAGTGGCTCGCCTCGCTCAAGCCGCCCGAGGTCGATCCTTACGGCGGGCTGCCGGGCTCCGGCGCAAAGTTCGGCCTGAAGAAGACCGGCTATTTCCACGTGGGCCAAGTTGCCAAGCCCGGCGGCGGAGCGGCCTACGTCCTGGTCACGCCCGACGGCAACGCCTTCTTCCAACTCGGCATGTGCGGCATCAGCCCGTGCGACGATTACACGACCGTCCGCGGACGCGAGTCGATCTACGAGTGGCTCCCCAGCAGCCAGCAGGAATTCCTGTCGGCCCGCCGCGAAGGCGACTCCGGCATCGTGTCGTTCTACCTGGCCAACACAATCCGCAAGTACGGCCGGCCTTACGAACTGGACAGCTACTTTGGCCGCTGGATCGACCGCCTGCGGGCGTGGGGCTTCAATTCGGCGGGCGCGTTCAACGCCATCCCGCCGGTCGCCGGCAAGAAACAGTTTCCCTACGTGACGTTCGTCCCCGTGCCGGCGCCGCGGCTGGGCAACCTGGGCGTGGTCTGGGATCCCTTTGCGCCGGGCCTTGCCGCCCAGTTCGACGCGGCCTTCGCACAGTCGGTGGCCCCCAAGGCGAACGACCCCCTGCTGATCGGCTATTTCATCAGCAACGAGCCGCTGCTGGAAGACGTGCCCAAGGTGGTTCCCTCGCTGCGTGCCTCGCAGTGCCCGTCCAAGGCGCGGCTGATCGCGCTGTTGGAAAAGAAATACGCGACCATCGCGGCCTTCAATACCGCATGGCAGAGCACGCTGGCTTCGTTCGACGCGGCGGCCGAACAGCCGTTGACGGTGACCACGCGACAGGCCGCCGAGGACGTGGCCGCGTTCTTCAAGCTCTTTCTGGAGACCCGCTATGCACTGGTCAACACGGCGTTTCGCAAGCACGATCCGAACCACCTGCTGATCGGCGACCGTTGGATGCCCGGCACGGCCAACTCCGAACTGCTGGTGCGAACGGCGGCGAAGTATCTCGACGTGGTCTCGATCAACTACTATGCCTACGGCATCGACAAAGGGTTTCTCGATCGCATCCACGGCTGGGCTCAAAAACCCCTGCTGTTCTCCGAGTTCTATTATGCCGTGGCGGACCAGGGACTACAGGGCGGCAGCAAGGTGAATAGCCAAACCGAGCGCGGCCTGGCCTATCGCAACTACGTCGAGCAGTCGGCGGCCACCGGCTACGTGGTGGGCATCCAGTGGTTCCTGGCGCTCGACCAGGCCTGCACGGGCCGGTTCTTCGAGGGCTTTAACGGCGAAGCGGCCAACACGGGCCTGGTCAACGTGGCCGACCGCCCCTACAAGGACTTCCTCGCGGAAGTCATGAAGACGAACTACACGATCTACGACGTGATTCTCGGCGCGCGGCGGCCGTTTGCCCTCAACGACCCGCGCTTTGCCGCCCGGCGGACCGGCGCCGCCAAGCACGTGGGCATTTCGCGCATGGTCAACAAGTTCACGCTCGACGACAGCGACACGGGAAGTGGACGCATTCGCCAGATCGTCTTCAACGGCAACGCGCGCAACTCGAAGGACCGTGGCGCATGGGGCCGGGCAACGCTGTTGAAGTAGGGTGGGTCGAGCGCAGCGAGCCCCACCACTTGGCTATGCCGCCCGGCGGGGCCCGACGTGCGCCGATCGAGTCTTCTTCGGCTTGCTCCGCAACTTCTCGACCGCTCGCCGAGCCATCTGCGGCGCGTGATCCAGCGCGGCGGCGTACAGGATCGCGGCCAGGGCCTCGGCCAGCTTCGCTGCGGTGACCTGCCGCAACGACATGCCGGCCGGGATCAGCAACTCGATCCGCGAATGCAGTGTCAAGCGTGTTCCCGCCGTCTGACCCGCCCGGCCCTGGTCCACCGTGCGGACCGTCGCGGCGCCGCACTGAAATGGCGATCGGACAGATCCGTTGCGAGCATGGGCACCGGCAGTACGGCGGTGGTTCGTTCCGGCTCTCATATTTTCGTTCCTCCATGAAGAAAAGGGCTGAGTGTCTACTCGTCTTATCGACAACGAGCGGCGGAGTATACACGCATTACGATTCGCCGTGGTCGGGAAAAACCCTACCGGCGATCGGGGCCGGACAATCGAGTCGGCCTTCAGGCGCCGGGCCCAGCCTTCCGCCATCTGGCTGCGGCAGGAGTTTCCGGTGCAGAGAAAAAGGACCTTCAGCAGCGGCATTAGCTCTGTTTCCTGCATAGTTCGTCGCGGTCCATTTTGAGGATATCTCGCAACCTTGCAGTTCTCATGCCGGCAAACCAGCGGTTCTTGACACCAGGGGCAAGAACCGCCCATATTGATGGAACAACAGTCTTGGTAATAGCTCTTGCCTCCGGAGGACGTCATGTCTAATCGCCGAACATTCTTGCATCAATTGGCCCGTGGCGCGGCCTGCCTGGCCGCGTCCGGAATCGTCGCGCCCCGCTCCGTGCTGGGCGCCAATGACCGAATCCGCTTCGGCCTGATCGGTGCGGGCGGACGCGGCAAGGATATCTTCCGTGTCGCCCTGAAATGCCCCAACGCCGAGGCGGTCGCCGTGGCCGATATTTACCCGCGCCGCTTGGACGAAGCCCGGGCGATGGCCCCCGCAGTCAAGACCTGCAACGATTATCGGCGCCTGCTGGACGACAAGTCGATTGATGCGGTCCTCATCGCCACCCCGCAACACCAGCACGCGCTGAACTTCGTGGCCGCCATCGCGGCGGGCAAAGACGTGTATCAAGAGAAGACCATGGCCTTCAATCCCGGCCACGCCAAGCGCATGCGGAAGGCCTTTACCGGCTCGAAGCGCGTGGTGCAGGTGGGCATGCAGATGAACAGCGCGGCGAGCATCGGCAAGATCCAGGAGTTGGTCGCCGCCGGCCGCCTGGGCACGATCACCGCCATCCAGGCCTTCCATTACCGCAACGCGCCCTACGGCGGCTGGCTCCGGCAGATTCCCGCCGACTGCGACGCCGCGCACGTCAACTGGCCCGCCTTCGAGGGCGAAGCCCGGCACTATGACTTCGATCCCCAGCGCTACGTGAACTGGCGCTTCTACTGGGATTACTCCGGCGGCAACTGCTTCGAGAACATGGTCCACCAGGTCGCCTTCTGGTATCGGGTCTTGGGACTGAACGTTCCGCAGTCGGCGACTATGGCCGGCGGCAATTACCGCTCGCCCAGGATGGAAGTGCCCGACACGATGTCGGTCTCCTTGAATCAATCGGAGAAGCTCCTCTTCACTTGGAACTCCATGTTCGGCGACGACTATTTCGGCGAGACCTGGGACTACCTCCTCGGCAGCAAGGGCACCCTGTTGCACGATGCGGCCGATCGCGTGGCGTACCTGCCGAAAGGGAAGAAGAAGAACGAAGCGGAACTGGCCGAGTCCGCCGATGACGTGGATCGCACGGAGCAGCACATGCGGAACTTCTTCGAGTGCGTCCGCAGCCGCAAAGAACCCAACTGCCCCTTCGAGATGGGATACCGAACGGCGATTGCCTGCCAGATGGCCGTTGCTTCCTATCGCGCGCAGCGCACGGTGCGGTGGGATCCCCAGGCCGAAGACATCGTATGATCTAGCGAGGTTGCCTTCATGTCCACGAAGGATCGGCAAATCAACAAGTGTCGCAATAATTGTACTCATCTCGCTCCGCGAGATGGAATTCATCACGCGGAGCGTGATGAGTACTTTCGAGAACAGGAAAGTTATTGTCTTGCCGATCCGAAAGCCCGGCATCTTTCCCGCCGTGCGCTGCTCGGCGGCGCGGCCGGCGGCATGGCCGTTGCGGCCATAGCCGCGCTGGAGCGGGTGTCCGCCGCTGCTGCCGAGCCGACCAGTCTCGCCGACGAAACCTCGGCCTTCGTCTGCCGTTGCGCCCGCGCCGACGGCGGCTACGCCCCTTCGCCCGATCCGAACTACCCGGGCTACTCCGACACCGGCCTCAGCGACCTGGCCGCAGTCACCTACGCCGCCACGTTGGCCAAAACCATGGGCTGGCAACTGCCGCAGCCCAGGCGGTCGATCCAGTTCATCCATCGGCACCAGCAGCCCGACGGCGCCTTTCGGAGCCAGGGCGGCAGCTTCGAGCCCAACTCCCATTTGGCGGTGCTCTACAACACGGTCCAGGCCGTGGTCGCCTTGCGCGCCCTGGGCGAGCGGCCGAAAATCGACCCGGTCAAGGTCATGGACCGCTTCTTCGTCGACGGGGCGTTCGAGAAGCTGCCCTGGTACGCCACGAGTTTCTTCCCGTTGTTCTACGCAGCCCTGGGAAGGCCGTTTCCGGAACCGTACGACCGGGCCCTGCGCGACCTGCAAGTCCGCAGCCAGAAAGACGACGGCTACCTAGGCGACCACGTGGCCGCCACGTTCCACATGGCCCACTACTTCCGCCTGACCGGCCGGCCCACGCCCAAGGCCGCGCAGATGGTCCGGCGCGTGCTGCGCGACCAGCGGCCGGACGGGGGTTGGAACATCAAGGAGCCCGACTGGGACGTGCATGCCTGTTTCGACGCGGTCTTCATCCTGCGGCAATTGGGCGGGCAGTCGGAAGCGGTGCGGCGGCCGATCCAAAAGGGCGCCGACTGGGCGCTCGCCTGCCGCCACGCGCAGGGCGGCTTCGGCCATTATCCCGGCCGGCACGCCGACATGGACGCCGTCTATTTCCAGTTCGGCACGCTGATCCAGGCCGGCCGCCTGCCCACCGCCCGGCTCGACCTGCCCGACGGCCACACGCTAAGCTGGGGCCATGCCATGAAGCCTGGCCGGGTATACTGAGGACCGCCCGACCGTGAGACTAATGCATTGGTTCAACGTTGCGGGGATTTTTCATGCGAATGCTCTTGCCCCGCAGGGGCATTTGAAAATAGCCCAGCAGTGTACTGCTGGGTCCCGTTGTTACCATGTTTTTCCGTCCCGTAGGGACGGTTGAGAACGAAATGCGACGATTCAATCGTTCCTACGGGACGAGGGCGAACTACTGCGGCTTGTGCCCAGCGATGACTCGCTGGGCTATTGTCAAATGTCCCTACGGGACGAGGACCACGATCGACGCTTGATGATAGAGCCCGGCTGCCATGGCCCCGACGCCAAGGCCGTGTTCGCCGAATTGTGCGACATCGTCGACGAGACGATCGCATTGTACGAGCAGGACCGTAAACCGTTGCCTGTTCCGTGCAGGGGAAATGGGTCAGAACGATTTATTCAACGTGGCGAAAAGTTCGGACTCCTTTTCGCTAACGTTTGTTCGTCGCGTAGCAACGTCTTGACGGTAGCCGTGGGTTTCAACCCACGGACCACGAGGCGCCCCACGTTCCGTTCGTCCGGGCACCGTGCGCAGCATGGTCGGCGACGATTGAAATCCGTCGATCGTCGCTACGCGACGAATCATCATACGGGGGGCATCGACCGTGGGTTGAAACCCACGGCTACCATGGCAGCGTCGCTACGCGACGGGGAATGCATCCAATTATTCCCGGACGACGACCGTGGTGTTCGCGGGGGCCGCGCGCTGCCAAACCAATTTGCCGGAGGGATAGAACTCGACGCTCACGTCCACGGCCGTGCGCGGGCCGAGGCCGAAGTGCCGCTCCGTCTGGGCAAAGCTGTAGTAGCTTGCCGCCGCCTGGCTGTCAAAGATCGCGACCTGCTCGTACCAGAGCAACTGCATGGCGCCGGGCACATACAGGCGGATCTTGGCGCCGGCCGCGCCGCGGTTGCCCGGCAAGCCGACCGGGCGGACGTTGATCCAATGCCGCGCCGGCAGATCGTTGCGATAGACGGCAACCCGCTTGCGGTCGCCTATGGAGCGGTAGCCGACGATGTCGAACTTGCCGTTGCCGTGGATGTCGCCGAAGCACAGGCCGTCGTCGATCGCTGCGGCCGACAGGTCCTGGATGCCCCAGGCGTCGTTCATGTAGACGAACCGCCCGTCGCCGGTTCCGCGGTAGATTTTGAGGAAGTAGCGGCCGTTTACGAGGATGTCGGGGATGCCGTCGTTGTCGAAGTCGGTGACGATGGCCGCGCCCCAGGAGGGCGCGGCGATGCCGCGCTGGCCGCCCACGATGGCCCCCTCCTTCTTCGCAAAATGGCCCCTGCCGTCGTTGAGATAAATCACCAGTTGCTTGTTCTCGATGCAGATCAGGTCGGGGCAGCCGCGGTGGCACAGGTCGCCGACGCCCTTGATGGAGAGGCCCTTCTCGGGCAGGCCCGCCGCGGCCGTTACGTCGCGGAAATTCATGCCGCCCTCGTTGCGCCAGATGCGGCTGTTGCCCTCGGGCGAGGCGTAATGGCCCCATTCGCTCAACAGGTCGATCCGCCCGTCGCCGTCGATATCGACCGGCAGGCACAACCGCTCGTTCTGGCCGGCGCCGCCGAAGCGGAGGGTGCGGCCGGACTCGACGAATCGGCCCTGACGGTCGGCAAGGTTGAAGTGGATGCCGTCGCCGCCGCCGTGCAGCCAATCCACGCGGCCGTCGCGGTCGATGTCGATCATGGCCTGGCGGCGGGCGTCGCCGCGGATCATGCCGGTCGGCTCGAAGCGGAGCTGCCCGGGGCGGGAGAGGTTGCGCCACCACTGCGCGCCGCCGTCGCCGTGGGTCATGGTCAAATCGACCTTGCCGTCTTCGTCGAAGTCGTAGGCCAGGTGGATCTCGGTGGCAGGCCATTGGCCGGGCGCGAGGCGGAAATGGCCCTTGCCGTCGTTCAGTGCCGCCAGGGCCCCGGCGGTGCCGTGCGCGCTGAGGAAGAGATCGAGGTGGCCGTCGCCGTCCAGGTCTACCAGGTGCAGGCCGCTCAGCCACCACTTGGGATGGGCGGCGTAGTTGTCCGCGACGATCTGCTCCAGGCCGGAGGAACGAGTGACGTCCGTAAAGCCGATGTCCTGCGCGCGTTCGGCTGCCGTTGCCGCGAAGGAGAAAAGGGCGAGAGCAAGCCACAAGGTTTCAGCGACGTGCTTTAGCATGGAGATTCCGGTAATCACGAAAACCCGAAAGGACGAAAGCCCGAAACCACGAGGAAGCACGACGCTTCGCGCCAACTACCGCACGACAGGAATATGCGGGACAAAAAGACAATTGACGGGAAGCTCTCCATTTTCCTGTCCACCCATATTCTTGTCGCGAAAAATCACTGTTCTCACCAGCCGAAGTAACGGTAAGGATCGTCGAACTCTTCCGGCTTGTCGAGGTAGAATCCGGTCAGCCAGCGGCGGTCGCCGGCGGCGCCCTTGCCGGCCGGACTTGAGAACCGCTCCAGCATGGGCGTGGGCCCATCGACTCCCATGTTTCCCAAAGCGCGCGAAACGAGGCAACTTGCCCGCCGGAACGTCCTCTTCAGGTTAAAGTACTTCTGGTAGTCGAACTCCCAGGGAACCAGTTGGCAGAAGACCACGTTGGCATGGGGGGCAACCGCCAGCACGCCGTCGCCCAACGGCGTGACCCCTTCGGAAAGCAACTCGATCTCTCGGGGATCGCGGTTCATGACGTCGGCCGGGCCTATGCCGGCAAGAAGTGAGGTCAAACTGGGGGGCGGAAAGAGCGCGCAGATGTACTCGCGTTTCTGCGACTTGACCGAGAAGGGCAGGAAGGCATTGGCCTCTTCCTGGCCCAGCCCGATGGCCAGCACGTTTCCGCCCGAGGCGATCCATCGGCGCAGGGCGTCAGCGTGGGCAGCCAAGGCTGGGCCTCCACCCGGTCCCACCACCAGGACCTCGTCGGTCGCGGGACTGCCGCCTTGATAGGTCGCCACAGTCAGCCCCATTTGCTCCAGGTGTTTGCGGCCGGCCTCCAGGCCGACGTAGCACGCCTTGCGCGGGGCAGGCGGCACGTAGGTGGAAACGTAGTTCAGCATATTGGCGACCAGTCGGGCGGCCGCCGGATCGTCCTCCGTGCGTCCCGTCACGTCCATCTGGCAGAGCAAGACGACGCCTTTGCCCTCGCGGTACTCCATGAGCGGACTGAATTGCAGGCTGTATCCGCCGTCGACGATGGGCAGGAAGTTGCCGCAGGCCGGTTTCTCGATCAGCACGGAGGCCACGTTCCCCCAGTTGCCGGCCCGGTAGGCGCGCGGGACCTGGATGCCGCACCACTGGTTGGTCGGGCCAAAAGAGGGCTTCATCGTGTAATTGGTCAACCGCGGCGGCAGGATCGTCGCTTGGCCGCTCCAGTCGTGCAGGTTGTCGGTTTCCAGCCCCGAGAGCAAAGGATGGTCGGGCACGCGCGGGAAGACTTGTCTTAGACCGTACTCCTGCACGCGGAACCCAAAACGCTTCTCCAGCACGTCGGCCGTCTGCTCGAACATCACGACCTTCAGCCCGTCGCGGACCCTGGAGATGTCGGGCGCCGCACCGTCCACGCTCAGGGCGGCCTTGCCGACGACCAGCAGGCCGTAGCCGCCGAGGTCGGCATCCGCGGCGACCGCGTCAAAGCGAACGCCCAACTGCGTGAGCAGCCTGGCTGTTTCGCCCTTGGGATCAAAAAGGGCCGTCTTGGGGGACTGTCCCGATTTTCGTGCCGGGGACTGTCCCAATTTTCGTGTGGCGATTGCTGGCGATCGCAGCGAAAATGGGACTGTCCCCTTTGATTCGGCAACGGGTGCTGAAGCCAGGACGTTGACGGCGAACGTATCCTCCCGGGTTTCGCCCGAACTG
>JBEKZQ010000016.1:0-25485 GCA_049509675.1 Thermoguttaceae bacterium
GTCGCTCCAGCCCAAACAGCAGTGACATTAAACCGTAGGGTGGACTTTAGTCCACATGGGGCGGACTAAAGTCCACCCTACAACGCCGGCGACGCGATTGAGCGAATTCCTAACGAGAAACTTTTCCCGAGCACACAATATCTTCACATTGATGTGGATAATCAGGATCCCAACAAGGAAGCGATTCTTTGACGAACTCGAAAGGTAAGGCCATGAAGCAGCGTGGTTTTACGTTGGTTGAACTGTTGGTGGTGATTGCCATCATTGGCGTCTTGGCGAGCATGTTGTTGCCGGCCGTGCAGCGGGCCCGCGAAGCCGCCCGCCGCGCCGTCTGCAGCAATAACTTGCGGCAGATCGGCATTGCCATCTTGGACTTCGAGCAGGCCCACAAGGCCCTGCCCACCGGTGGCGAGGGCACCACCTACACGGCTCCCGGGAAGGGCTCGACGAAGTTCTCCATGCACTCCCTGTTCACGTACCTCCTGCCGTACATTGAGAAGGACGACGTGTACAACGAATTTGATCTGTCGAAGGGCTATCGGGAGAGCGCCCAGAACATCGCAGCGTCGACCACCTGGATCGAAACCTATGTCTGCCCGTCCAACCCCTTCTTGGCCGACAAGGACAACGCTGGCCTGACCGACACGTCATTGACGTCGGATAAGACGTGGGGTCCCAAGGTTGGGCCGGCGTGGGGCGGCCTGGACTACTTTGCCACCGTCTACACCGACATCAGCGATGCGAGCCTCACTACAAGCGGCGCCTGCACGCTTGCCGGTTTCCGTGACAGCAGCCACTACCGTGCCGAGGGCGCTCTGACCGTCTGCGACGGCAAGGCCGGCTCCGCGAGCGACGGCAGCCAGAACACCCCGGGCACGATCCCGACCAGCGTGCCGATTGCCGCCATCTACGATGGCACGAGCAACACGATTGCGGTGATCGAAGACGCGGGCCGAATTTCGCCCAACGCCGCCGCGACGCAGAGCGCCCCCTACGGTGGAACCTTTGGCCGCTTCGCCGATACAAACACCTCCGCGGGAATCGCCACATTTGTTAACAACTTCTTGTGCCCGAGTGACGTAATCGCGTCCATCACCAATAATCCCTACGTGCAGGGTACTGCGGCCACGTGCCCGTGGCGCTGGGCCGATCCGGACGCAGGCGGAAGCGGCATTTCCGGGCCGACCAAGGACGGTGCATGGGCCAGTTACACGAACTATCCCAATGGCTATACCGGCAAGGTGGTCAACCAGAACGCCTACCCGCTGGGCGGCCCCGGTACTAAGGACTTGGCCGGCCAAACCCTGTTGTGGGCCAACGAGAACATCGGTTTGAACGACGAGCCGTTCTCCTTCCATACGGGCGGTTGCAATGCGGTGTTCGTCGACGGCAGCGTGCATTTCCTCGGCGACGCGATCGACGCCGTGACCATGCGCCGCCTCGTCACCCGTGCGGAAGGCAAGCAGATTAGCGACGCCTCCAAGCTGTCGCAGGCGAACTAAGCGATAGTATCCGGCACGGCCGTGTGCAATGTAGTTGGCACACGCCGTGTGCCGACAGTAACATGCGGCACACGACCATGCTGCGCATGGCGCCCGGTGCCGCCTACATTGGGATCGGGCGGCTCCTCACGCCCGCCGGCGTCGCAGCCAAGCAACCGCCAGGCCGCTCAACAGGCCGGCGGCCAGCAGGCCCAACATGCCCGGTTCGGGCACGCCGGCTGCCGTCAGGGCGGGAACCGGCACGGGCGCCGATGCAAGGCCGGCGGACTCCGACAAGGACCGCAATGCAGCGTCGGCACTGGTCACGACGCTACCGCCGCCGGCCCCGAAGTTCAACACCAGGTTGCCGCCGGCGAACTCGATGGCGCCGCTGTCCACCGCCGACGAACTGTTGTACTCCAGCACGCCGCCGGCAATCGTCGTCCCGCCCGTAAAGCCGTTGGCGTAGTTGCTGGTATTGGTCAACGTCAGCGTGCCGCTGCCCGCTTGGATCAGTCCGCCGGGGCCGGAGATCGAGCCGGAAAGCGTAACGCTGTAGCCCCGGGTATCGACGGTGCCATTGCCGCCGCCGGTGTTCAGTACGATGGGAAGGGACGTGGAAATCGGCCCGGCAGCCTGGAGGGTTCCGCCACTGAGGTTGAGCAGGGCGGACCCGCCACCGGTGATGATCTGAGGGACGGCGAGCAATCCGCCGCTAAGGCTGTAGGTTCCGCTACCACCGGAGTTGTCGCCGAGATAAAGAGAACTGGTGATGGTATTGGTTCCACCCGATTGCGTGAAGGTCCCGATGCCTAACGTGCCCACGTGCTCTGACGGAGCAGACAATTGGCCTGTGCCGCTGAGGTTGTACCCCCCACTACAGCTCGAGGCGAAAGCCAGATAAAGAGAGCTGGAGACCGTGTTAGTTCCGCCCAACTGCGTGAAGTTCCCCGTGCTCCCACCCAAATAGCCTACACACTCGTTTGCAGCAGACACCTGGCCCGTGCCGCTGAGCTTGTACGTCCCGTTACTGCCGAACTTGTAGCCAAGATAGAGAAAGGTGGCGGTGTTGGTCCCGCCCGATAGCGTGAAGTTCCCCGTGCCCGAGTTGGCCACGTACTCGTAAAAGGAAGACACCTGGCCGGTGCCGCTGAGGTCGTACTGCCCACTACTGCCGGTGCCGTAACCCAGATCAAGCGAACTGGAGACCGTATTGATTCCGCCCGATTGCGTAAAGTTTCCCGTGCCGGAATAGCCGACAGAGACGGAATTGCTCACCGTGAGGTCGCCGCTGTTCATTTGGATCGTTCCACCGCCCGCACTACCGCCAAGCGATAGGCTTCCGCAGACTTGGCCCGGCGAAGTGACGGTCGCGGTGCCGCCGTTGACGATCCACGCATCGCTGTCGGGAGTGGGCACGCCTGTATCCCAACTTGTCGGCGCGGACCAGTCGCCCGACAGACCGGGCAAGACGGTCCAATTGTCGGCCCGCGCGGCCTGAGAGGCCTGGGCAGTGATGCAGGCTCCGGCCAAGAGCAGTACGGCAGCCCGAAAGTTGTTGCGCATCGTCATCTGCGGTTGCTCCTATGGGGGAAGACGGATCTTCTTGCCTCGACTCTTGCAACGCCGGGTGGGGCATCGCCTCGTCAGGATATGGCTGCCCATTATTCACCGACCGCGTAAGCAGGTTGCGACAGTTTGGTGAGAACTCGGTTAATTTCGCGCTTGCACCAGCTTGGGACCGGCGCAGGAATAACCCTCTCCCGCAAGGGGAGAGGGGACCGTGAAGTTGTTTCTTCCAAATCCTTGCGTGCTGACCGACCGGCAGCGCAACCAAGGCACTCTTTAAGCGCATTTCTAACGAGAAACTTTTCCCGCACACACAATATCTTCACATTGTTATGGATAATCGTTGCAGTATGCAGCCGAGCGGCGGTCCGCCAGGAACGATGCGGCGGGTGCAGATCGTGAAGCAGGCGAGTTGTGAAGACAAGGGAGTCGCGATCGACGGAGCCCCGGGCGCGGAACAGATGAGGTCCGGTCCAATCCGTCACCGACTCGCAGACATATCCAAGATCATCCTGATTCCAGGAAAGGAGGTATGTGCGGGGGGAATCAAGCGGATCCGAGGCCGCTCGCCAGAGGGCGGCGAGAAAGAAGGGGGGTGCCCCGGGCAGGCTTTCGGCCAATTGTTGGCACAGCAGTCCGAAGCCGCGGCCCGCGAGCACCCTGACGCCGCATCGGCGGCGACCCAAGCAGTATTCTAACAAGGAAACAGTTTTTGACAATCTCGAAAGGCAAGACAATGAAGAAGCGTGGTTTTACGTTAGTTGAACTGTTGGTGGTGATTGCCATCATCGGCGTCTTGGCGAGCATGTTGTTGCCCGCCGTGCAGCGGGCCCGTGAAGCCGCCCGCCGCGCCGTCTGCACCAATAACATGCGGCAGATCGGCCTGGCCATTTTGGACTTCGAACAGGCCCACAAGGCCCTGCCCACCGGCGGCGAAGGCACCGGCTTCAGCGGCAGCGGGAACGGCCACACGAAGTTCTCCATGCACTCCCTGTTCACGTACCTCCTGCCGTACATTGAAAAGGAAGACGTGTACAACGAGTTCGACCTGACCAAGGGCTATCGCGAGTGTACCCAGAACATCGCCGCGTCGACCACCTGGATCGAGACCTACGTTTGCCCGTCCAACCCGTTCTTGGCCTACAAGGACACCGCCGGCCTCAGTGATTCACAGTTGACGTCGGGTTCGAGCGGATTTGAGAACAAGATCGGTCCGGCGTGGGGCGGATTGGACTACTTCGCCACCGTGTACACCGACATCAGCGATGGCCAAAGCACTGTCAGTGGTGCCTGTAGCCTTCCCGGTTTCCGCGACAAGAGCCACCAACGTGCCGAGGGAGCATTGACCGTCTCCGACGGCAGCGCGACCACTGCGGGCGACGGCGCCGGCAACATCCCGGGCACGATCCCGACCAGCGTTCCGATTGCCGCCATCTACGATGGCACGAGCAACACGATTGCCGTGATCGAAGACGCGGGCCGCATCTCGCCCTACGCCGCCCAACTCATGAGCGCCCCGTACGGCGGCAACTTCGGCAAATACGCCGACACGAACTTCTCCATGACGACCACCACGGCCGGCGTGTCGACGGTGACCGGCACGCCTTTGTGCCCGACCGACGCAAGCGCGTCGCAGGGCACCGCAACCGGCATGACCGTGGCGAACCCCAACGGCGTCAGCGGCAGCGTGGCCACGTGCGTGTGGCGTTGGGCCGATTCGGACGCCGGCGGAAGCGGCATCTCCGGCCCGACCAAGGACGGGGCATGGGCCAGTTACACCGCCTATCCCAATGGCTATACCGGCAAGTTCATCAATCAGAACGCCTATCCGGTGGGCGGCCCCGGCACTCCGGACCAGGCCGGCCAAATCCTGTCATGGACCAATAACAACATCGGTCTGAACGATGAGCCGTTCTCCTTCCATACGGGCGGTTGCAATGCCGTCTTCGTGGACGGCAGCGTACACTTCCTTGCCGACACGCTCGACGGGGTGACCTTGCGCCGCCTCGTCACCCGTGCGGAAGGCAAGCAGATCAGCGACGAGGCCAAGCTCTCGCAATCGAACTAACGCCTGATCCTATTGGCAATCGGGCAGCGTGATTAACCCGTCGGGCCGGCGCCGGAGCATCTCCGCCGCCGGCCCTTTTTTCAGTTTTCAGTTTTCAGTTTTCAGTTTTCAGTTTTTCGCGCTGACGACCGTTGCGATCCGCCATCTGCCTGCTCTGCGTGGCATTCTCCGCCCTCCTTTTCCGCTTCTAACCGGCCGCTAGCGGAATGCTAACGATCCAATCGTACAGTGATAGCCGGCAGGCATGATCCTCAGCCACGCGGAAGTCGCGTTGAACACTGAACACTGAACACTGAACACTGAAAACTCATGAAGCTTCGGGAACAAGCGGCGGACATCTGGGTGCAATTGTACGAGAACTTTGGCAAGATGGCCTTTGCCATCCTCGGGGCGGTTGCTGCGGCCATCCTGGTTCTAATGTGGTTGGTGTGGAGTTCTTTCCACCCCGGGCACTCGCCCTACGTTTACGCCTCCGAAGATCCGGACCCGGCGCCATCGGCTGCCGTCGCGAAGGCCGACCCGCAAGCCGGTGCGCAGCCGGCGGCGAAGCCGGTCCCGGCCCCGCCTTTACCCCCGGCGGCGCCGGCAGTTCCGGCCGCCACGGCCAAACCTGCGGCAAGCATCGCCGAGGTGCTCGACAAACCCACCCAGGCGCGGCGCCTGGCCAAAACGCTCTCGGTCTCCCCGCCGACGGCCGGGCAGCCCGCCGCTAAGGCCCTCAGTGGCCCGGAGGCCGTCAAACTCATGCAGAGTACGATCGCCGCGCTGGGCGAGAACGGCAGCGACGCCGCTCGCGAAGAACTGCAGAACATCGTCCTTGGCAAGACCAAGACCGTGGACGATCGGCTGGCCGCGGCGGCGGTCGCAAAGACTTGGACCGAACACCCGTCCCTGTTGGATGAGACGTTCGCGTTGCGGGTGGTCGCCACCGCCGAGCAGTTGCGTCCCCGCTCAGCCAACGAAGCGCCGGCCGGGCTAGCGCCGGAGGAGCTCGAACGGCTGCTGCTGACGGCCATGGCGCCCGGGGCCTCGGAGGCGTTCCGCACCCGAGTGGCGGGCTATGCCACCCATCCCGGCACCCCGCCGGCCAGCCGGCCGCCGCTTTACGATTTCCTGAAAGAAGCGAAGATTGTAAACTTCCCGGCACAGTTGCTTCTCTATCAATGCCCGGAAACCGATCTGAAGCTGAAACTCGCGCTGGAGCAGAACTTTCAATTGTGGAGCTCCTGCCTGCTGGCGCGGACGCTGACGATCCCACTGCCGCCGCAGTTGCGCGCGGTTCTGAGCGCGGCGCCGGCCGGCTTGCCCGGCGGGCTGGTCAATGCCGGAGGCCCTTCGGGCGCCTGGAACGGGGCCGATTTCGCGGCCTACCGCATTGCCGCCGCGCTTTGGAATCCGACCTTCACGGCCTTCGTCGAAGACCGGATGATGCACGCCGATTCGCTCGGCAGCGCGATGCCCGCCATCCTGCTCGGCAGCACGATCCCCGTGCGTTCCACGCGCGCGACCCTTGCCCGCGTGCTGTTGAAGTACTGGTACGAACAGCCGCCCGCATTGTTGCCGTCGGGGACGCAAGCGTCGTCCTGGGCCATGCGAGATCCGGTCGCCTTGGTGGTGTTGAAGGTGGTGGCGGCCCGGGAAATGCTCGAGGGCACGCCGCCGGTGGATCCGGCCAAGTTGGACCGCGGCGTCCCCAAACCTTACGGCGCCGGCTCGTCCGGGCAGTGGAAGACGGCGGCCGCCGAGGCCCGCGCTAAGCAGAAAGAGCACGAGAAGGAAGTCGCCAGGAAAAAGGCGGAAGCCAGGGAGAAGGCCCGAGAGTTCTGGACGCAGCAGACGCGCGACATGGTGATCGGTCTGTGCAAGCGCTTCCACGATGCAGCGGCCGGCGCGCCGGGGCAGCGTCCGGAAACAGAGCGGGCGCTGGCGGACTGCCCGATCGCCTTGCACCCCGGCGCGGAGGTCGCCGTGGCTTATCGTTGCGATTGGCCCGGCGCCAGTGCGTCGCGATTGGCGGGCATACCGCTGGATCCGATGCGGATTCATTACTTCCGCATCGAACAGCGCGCCCGGCCCAGAGAGATCGTCAAGTACTACGCCAAGGCGCTCAGACCTTGCGAACAGCACAACGTGCCCGGGGGAAAATGGCTCTCGGCCGTCCGCAGCAAGGCCGTGGCCGCGTACGCCACGTCGCTCGACGTGCTTATGGCTCAGGCGGTGCAATCCGGCCCCGGCTTGGATTCCGCTATGGACGAGATGCAGGAACTCGTGATCGATGTATTGGCGATCGAAGTCAAGACCGCGGCCAGGGAGCAAAGCGGCGAAACCGCCAGCGGAGAAAAGTAGTCTCCGCGGTGCCGAAAACTGAAAACTGAAAACTGAAAACTGAAAACTGAAAACTGAAAACTGAAAACTACTTGAGCATGGCCTGCAACTGGCGGCGGATCTCTTTCTTGGAAAGGCGGACCTGCGGCAGCGCAAGCAGCGGGCCGGGGAGATCCTCGTCTTCGCCGGCCGACGAGCCCGCGCGATCGGCCTCTTGCTGCAAGGCATCCAGCCAGGCGGGCACGTCGAAGCCCGCCCCCGAGACGTGGCGGGTGAACTCGGCGAGGCCTTCTTCCAGACGGTAGAACGCGCCGCACGGCCAGTCGCCCCCCGGCGTCTGCTCGCCGCTGGTGACGTTGGCCCCGGCAGCCCGGGCCTCCTCGATCGCCGGACGCACCAACGCCCGCAGCCGATCGACGGCCAGCGGCCGCACGAAACGTTCCTCCAGTCGTTCGGCCACGCTGGGCAAACGCATGCCGTACTTGCGGTTCAGACGCATGAACTGCTTCAGATGGTCGGCGGCGATGGAAGCCGTCCGCTCGGCGACGGCCCGGCGCCAAACCTCGGCCGCATCGTCGCGGCCGCTGCGCACCAGAACCTCGTGCGTCAACACCACCGGTTGCAGGTTCCACGCCATGCGGTTGTAACTGGCCAGCAGACGCAGAAAGTCCAAGAGCGTGTAGAGCATTTCGCCCCGATCGGACTGCGTGGTGGTGCTGTTATAGTCGACGTATTCGGCATAGTTTTCCACCACGGCCTCCACGGCCACGCTCAACCAATGGGCCGCTTCCTCCCGCGACACCGGCCCGCCCAACTCGGCCAGCAGGCGGAACTCTTCGTCGGCGCCGGGCTCCTCGGCCAGGGCTTCGAGGTAGGCGGCCGCCCCCTCGTGTTGGATGGCGCGCAGGTTGCCCAGGTTCATGAAGCGTTGCGTAAACAGGTCGTGGCCGTAACGCTCGATGAACTGCTTCAGCCCGTGCCAGCGGCTCTTGTCGCTGACGGTCTCCAGGGTCGAGAGCCGCACGCCCCGGCTGTGCATCAGCCAGGAGTGCAACAGGGCCTCGGTCAATTGCTCCAGGAAAACTATCAAGTCGGCGTCGGGCCCGTGCTCCGTCCGGCGTTGCTCCGAAGAACGCCAAATCTCCGACGATTGCACCACGCAACGGACCATCGCCTTGCAGCCGATGCGGAACATCTGATCGAACTCGGTGATCGCCCCCGGCCCGACCGGATGATTGCTCTCCATCTCGTGGATCGTGGTCATCAGGCGGCTGGTTTCCTGGAGCAGTCCCAACCGCGGCAGGTAGGCCAACAGGCGGCGGAGCATGCTCTGCATGCCGCGCGACATGACAATCCGTTGCGGATTGCCGCCGCGGGCCAGGGCCACGTACAACAGCGGTTGCCGGGTCAACACGGCGGTCAACCGCGGCCAACTCTTGCGCACCGCGGCCGCGTCGCCCCGCAACACGGCCCGCAGCACCTGCTCGACCGCCTCCTCCCAGGCGTCCCGTTCAGCCAACGGCGGCGGCGACTCCATCAACGCGCGGATCAAGCGCGCGGCATCGGCCGTTTCCACGCACGTGGCGATGATCTGCTCCAGCAGCATCTCCTTGACGCCCCGGCGCCGATCGTATTCGACCAGCGACTCCTGGTTCCCGCCGGGTGGCGGAATGCGGTAACGATGGACGGCGGCGAGCAGTTCCAGCAACTGCCGCCGGTTCGTCGTGGCCTGCGTGAGCCAGGCCCAGAGGCACTGGTCGCGCTCCGGGCCGGTCAGCCCCTCGGCCGCCGAGGCCGCGGCCGCCGTTCTCCACAATTCGGCCAGCGTGCCGAGGAACGCCAAGCGGCCCACGAGCCGTTCGGCCTCGAACGCCAACTCGAAGTCGGTCGGGTTCTCGCCGCCGCCTTCGATCATGTCGCCTTCGAAGCCGTCGTCCGTGCTGTCACGATAACTCATGCTCTCGTAGGCGGCGCTGAACAGGCCATCGCCGTCCTCGGGCAACTCGGTCTCGGACTGCTCTTCGCCCGCCTCGCCGGTGAGTTCCAAGCGGGGCACCTCCCAGTACTCATCCGCATTCGCCTCCAGGTAGTCGAGAAACTTCTTGGAGAGTGCCCAGCGGTCGCGCGCTTCCGGACCGTCTGGGCCGGCCTCGCTAGACGGCTCCCCTCGCTCCTCTTTGGAGAGTGCCCAGCGGTCGCGCGCTTCCGGGCCGTCGGGGCCGGTCTCGCTAGACGGCTCCCCTCGCTCCTCTTTGGAGAGTGCCCAGCGGTCGCGCGCTTCCGGACCGTCTGGGCCGGTCTCGCTAGACGGCTCCCCTCGCTCCTCTTTGGAGAGTGCCCAGCGGTCGCGCGCTTCCGGGCCGTCGGGGCCGGTCTCGCCGGGCGGCGCCCAAAGCTCTTCCATCCAATCCAGGGCCATATCGTGGAACGAGTAGTTCTCCTCGACCAGGGGGATCTGGTGGGCCTGGCTGAGCCATTGCACGAGCAGGGCCATGGCGGCCACCGGATCCCGCTGCTCCAACAGGGCGTCGACGACCAGGGCGTAGGCCTTGGCCGAGCGAAACTGCTCGGCGTGGCTGCGCCAAAAGGCCAGGTCGCCGGCCGACGTGCCGGCCTGGTGCCAGGCCCGCAGGGCCTCGGCCACGTGGTTGGCCGATTCGCAGGTTTCCCGGCCGGAGATGCCGTCCACGGCGCTGACCTCGATCACGGCGAACTTGTCCCACCACTCGGCCAGGGCCGAAAGCCGTTGCGCCACGGCATGTTCCAGGGCCGCGATGCCGGCCGCCGCCGCTTCTTTCTGCAGATCGACCAGGCAGGCGAAGACCGAACCTACCAGGTCGATCAGCTCGTCCACGCGGTGATCGTAGACACTGTTCTCCACGGCGGGGAAGAGGCTGTACTGGCCGCCGAAACCCAGAATGTTCCACGGATCAATCACCGCCCCGCACTCGATGGCCCGCTGCAGCAGGTCCCAGACTTCGTCCACCAATTCGACCGCCCGATTCAGGCCGGCCGACCGCTCCGCCCCGCTGGATTGCGGCGCGGCGGGCGAGCGGATGGATTGGATCTCCCATTGGGCCCGGCTGAGTCGGCAATGCATGTCGCAGCGCAGCCGGGCCGATGTGACCGGCACGATGCGGACCTGTCGCGAGGCGGCCTCGATGTAACCCATCCCGGCAAAAAGCTGCGCCAAGTTGACGTGCTGCAACTGTTCCGCCCGGCGGCGGGCCAAGAGTTGGTTGAAATGTTGCCGGGCGCCACCCAGCGGCTGCCGCAGGGCCTGCGCCTCCGCCCGCAAACGCTCGGCGTGCGGCCCCGAAACGGCCGACAACAGCTTCTCGTAAAACACGTCGCGGTAGCCGGCGATCACCTGCACCAGTTTGGACAGCGTGACGCTCGAATCGTGGGCGTCGGGCCGATTGCCGCTGACCCCCGAACCCATGAGCATGGTTCCCGCCAGAACGGCCGCGGCCTCGAACAATATCTCTTCATAGGGCAGATTGCCGCGCTCTTCCACCCGGGCCAACATCGCGTCCAACGACACCTGTTGCAAGACAAAGCGGCGGCAACGACCGGAATTATCCAGCCACCCCATGTCCCATTGCCCAAACAGATAGTTGGGACGCTTGTTCGCCGGATGATCGAAATCGTAAGCCCGCGGATCGACCGCCAACTCGTCCAACTGGCTCGGATCGAACAGCGCCTCCCGCAGTAGTCCCGCATCGCAGGTATCCAGAATCGCCAGTGCCTGCTGGACCATGTCGTGATAGCAGCCCACCGCCACGCCCGCGCCGCGAATGAACAACGGGATCGGGCGGACCCATTCATGCGCGTAGGGCTGAATCTTTTGTTGCGTCCGCAAAACGGCCACCGGCCGGTGCCCCAGATAGTCGTTCAAGCGGGAGAGGGCCTCGGGGATGATGCGGTCGGGCTGGTCCCAGGGCGGGCCCTGCTGTAGCACAGCCTGGCAAGCGCGGCCCAGGAAAAACGGCTGAAATAGTGACTCCTCGGTCTGATGGAACAGCAGATCGCGGTGGAACTGGCGGTAGGCCGGCAACAGGCCCTCGAACACCAGGCGCAACACCGACTCCGCTTGCTCGACGTGCCGGAAGGCTTCCGAGCGGCCACTGAGATCGGCCAGAACCTCCCCTAACGCCTGGTACAGCCTCCGCCACGCAGGCTCGTCATGCCCCCCCCCAACGGTGAGCGTGCCGAACAGCCGGTTCACGTTGCCCAGGAACCGGGCGTCCGCTGCGCCGGAGGAGAAGTTCAGGTATCCCAGAATCTCCTGGGCGGTCTTCCATGCATCGCTATCCACGCTCAGTCGCCCCACGGGAGGTCTCCGAATTCACGTCTCTTCCGGTTCCAGGTGCAAAAGCCCCTCCGGGTCCGGGAATAGAACCGGAAGAGTCGAAGATACATGATAATCCTAGACGCCCACCCGGCGGCGTGTAAAGGTGGGCAGGCATTAGAACAGGTGAGCAACTGTCCACCCATATTCTTGTCGCGAAAATCATTATTTTCGATTTGGGCTTTCGTCCTTTCGGGTTTTCGTGATTCGCTTCCCGCCCGGACGGCGCTGAAAAATGCGCAACTTCAAAACTGGCGCGACGGGCTGGGGTACGGCGCGTGCTTTTTCCCGGCTTTGCAATTATGATAGAGTAATCACGATAAATGCGATAGCAGCGGAGGAGAACCTCAATGCGACCTTCCCTCGTTCTTGCCGCGGCGCTCGGGGCGCTGTTGGTGCGGGCCGATCTAGCCTCGATTTCCGCCGCTGACGACCCCATCGCGGAAACCACCGCCCAGCAGCACGGCCTGACGCGCCCCTGGTTCTCGCAGGTCCAGATGGATCGGGCCCGCAGCCGAGTCCACGACCTGATCCTCCATGACGGCATTCTGTATGTGCAGACCGATCGGGCCATGATCCACGCCATCGACGCGGAGACCGGCCGTTCGCTGTGGGCCCGAATGATCGGCCGCCCGGAACATCCCAGCATGACCCCCGGCATCGGCGACGACCTGATGGCGGTCGTCAACGGCTCGCGGCTGTACGTGGTGAACCGCTACACGGGCGACCTGCTGTACGAGACCGAGGTGGAGGGGGCGCCCGGCGCCGGCCCGGCCGTAAGCCGCAAACGGGCCTATGTCCCCATGGTCAACGGCATGATCATGGCCTATCGCATCGAGCCCCTGACCGATCCGCTGAAGGAATTGGGCAAGTTGGGCAAGCCGGAAGCGGAGATGACGGAAGAGGAGAAGAAGGCCGCCGAAGAGGAGCGCCGCCAGGACATCCGCGTGCGCCAGGATTACGTGCCGCCGATGGCCTGCCACTCGGCCGGTCGGGCCCTGGTGCAGCCGGTCGTGACCATGCAGAATGCCGACGAGGAGTTCGCCGCCTGGACCACCGATCGGGGGTACCTGAACGTGGGCCGCATCGACCGGCGCATGGAAGACAAGCTGTTGATCAAGTACCGGCTGCTGACCGGTGCCCCGATCGAGGCCCAACCGACCTATCTACCGCCCAATCCGAAGATGCCCGACGACGTGGGCACGATTTTCGCCGGTTCGCGCGACGGCTACGTCTATGCCCTGGTGGAAAGGTCAGGCGAGCAGTTGTGGAAGTTTTCCGCCGGCGAGCCGATCCTTGAGCCGCCGGCCGTCATCGAACAGCGGGTGTTCGTGTGTACGCAACTCAGCGGCATGTTTTGCCTCGATGCCAAGAATGGCCGACAGCAATGGTGGGCCCCGGAGATCGTGCGATTCCTGGCCGCCGGGAAACTCCGCGTGTATGCCGCCGACAGGCGGGGACGGATCGTCACCCTGGACGCAAAGACCGGCACCCGCCTGGACGTGCTCCCGTACGAGGGCTGGTCGCTGAAGTTGACCAACACGGATACCGACCGCATCTATGTCGGCACCGACACCGGACTGGTGCAATGCCTGCGCGAGATCGACCAGGTGCAGCCGATTCCCTACGGAGAGAGCCGGAAGCTGCCGAAGGAAAAAGAAACGCCTAAGGCGCTTCCCAAGTACAAGCTCCAGAAGGAGGATCGGGACATGCCGAAAGAGAAGGCGGCCCCCAAGACCGCAAAAGCCAAGGCCCCCGCCAAGGCGGCGGCGCCCAAAGCAGGCGCCAAGAAAAAAGGCAAGAAGGACGATGCCGACGCCGGCAACAATCCGCTGGTCGCCCCGGTAAAGTGAGAACCGTCGGGGTCCTTGATCCTTTCGCACGGATGCTCTATCTTCTTCTTATGGTTGACGCGCAGGCCGTCCGGCGCGGCGTCGGTGTCCAGATTCATCCTTTAGGGCGCGACCTCCCATGTCTCCTCGTATCCAACGTGCGCTGATTAGCGTCAGCGACAAGCTCGGGCTGGCCGGTTTCGCCCGCGGATTGGCGGCGGCTGGCGTGGAAATCTACAGCACCGGCGGCACGCGCCGCCACCTGGAGACCGAGGGCATCCCGGTCCGCGACGTGGCCGAGTACACCGGCTTCCCCGAGATGATGGACGGCCGACTCAAGACCCTCCATCCGAAGGTCCATGGCGGGATACTTTGCCGGCACGACCATCCCGACGACCTGCGAGCGCTGGCCGAACACGGCATCGTGACCTTCGAGTTGGTCGTGGTCAACCTGTATCCGTTCGAGACTACCGTGGCCCGGCCCGGCGTGACGCTGGAAGAGGCGATCGAGCAGATCGACATTGGCGGGCCGACCATGGTCCGTGCCGCGGCCAAGAACCACGCCTTTGCCACGATTGCCACGGATGCCGGGCAGTACTCGGCGATCCTGGAGCAGATTGCGGCCCAGGGCAGCACCACGCCCGAGTTGCGGCGGGAACTGGCCGCGGCGGCCTTTGCGCACACGGCGGGTTATGATCGGGCCATCGCCGATTTCTTTGCCCGCTCCGCGGCCGAATTCCCCGCCACGCTGCACCTGGACCTGAAGTGCAAATCCGTGCTCCGCTACGGCGAGAACCCGCACCAACAGGCCGCCCTGTATGCCCTGGGACGCAGCACGACCGCCAACGTCGTCTCGGCCATGCAACTGCACGGCAAGGAGCTTTCCTACACCAATCTGTTGGATCTCGACAGCGCCTTGGCCATCGCGCGGGATTTCCAGGAACCGGCGGCGGTGGTCATCAAGCACAACAATCCCTGTGGCGCGGCGGTGGCCGACAACCCGGCCGAAGCCCTTCGCCGGGCCCTCGCCGGCGATCCGCTCAGCGCTTTCGGCTCGGTGCTGGGGCTGAACCGAACGCTGGACCCGTCCACGGCCGCAGTGCTCGCCACGCCGGGCCTGTTCATCGAGGCCATCGTGGCCCCCGACTACGACCCCAAGGCCCTGGAAATCCTCACCACGCAGCCCAAATGGAAGGCCAATGTCCGCCTGATGAAGGCGGGCAGCCTGAAGGAACCGCCGGCCGCTTGGAGCTATCGCTATCTGGAAGGCGGAATGTTGATGCAGCAGGCCGACGTGGCGGCCGATCCGGAAGACCAGTGGAAGGTGGTCAGCCAGTCCCGCCCGAGCGAAGCCCAGTGGGCCGACTTGCGTTTCGCCTGGAAAATCGTGCGGCACGTGAAGTCCAATGCCATCGTTTTGTGCAAAGACCACATGCTGCTGGGGGCCGGGGCCGGACAGATGAGCCGCGTCGATTCGGTGCATATGGCCATCCGCAAGGCGGGCGAGCGGGCCCGCGGCGCGGTGCTGGCCTCCGACGCCTTCTTCCCCTTCCCCGATTCGATCCAACAGGCGGCGGCCGCCGGCGTGGCCGCCGTCATCCAGCCCGGCGGATCGCGGAATGACGACGAGGTGCTTGCCGAGTGCAATCGCCACGGACTGCCCATGATCCTCACCGGCCGGCGGCACTTCAAACATTGATGACCATTCTCCAACAGATCGTCGTCGCCAAACGCGAGGAGATCCGCCGGGCCAAGGCCGCCCTGCCCGAGCCGGACTTGGAACGGCAACTGGCAGCCGCACCGCCGGTCCGCGACTTCTGGGCCGCGCTGGGCCGACCGGGCCCTATCCGGCTGATCGCCGAAGTGAAGAAGGCCAGTCCGTCCAAGGGCCTTTTGCGCGCGGATTTTCAACCGGTGGAAATTGCCGAAACCTACCAACGGCACGGCGCCGCCTGCATCAGTGTCTTGACCGACGCGGCGTTCTTCCAAGGCAGTCTCGACGATCTGCGGCAGGTCCGTGCGGCGGTCGACCTGCCCGTGCTGCGAAAAGATTTTATCATCGACCGTTACCAGGTGCTCGAAGCCCGGGCTGCCGGGGCCGACGCCGTATTGCTGATCGCCGAATGCCTCCGCGACGCGGAGTTGCGGGCCTTGCACGCGGCCACGCTGGCGTTGGGCATGACGCCGCTGGTCGAGCTTTGCGAGCCGGCCAACCTGCCGCGCGTGCTGGCGAGCGGGGCCCGGCTGATCGGCATCAACAACCGCGATCTGCACAGCTTCCACACCGATTTGGAGCACACGCTGCGGTTGCGGCCGCACGTTCCGGCGGGCTGCCTGGTGGTGGGCGAAAGCGGGATTCGCACGCGGCAGGACGTGTTGCGGCTGGAAGCGGCCGGCGTCGACGCGATGCTGGTGGGCGAGACCTTCATGGCCGCCGCCGACCTGGGCGCCGCCGTGGACGAACTGTTGGGGAGGGCCGGATAGGGTGGGTCGAGCGCAGCGAGCCCCACCGCTTGGCTAGAAGAGTTGGTGAGATAAACACGATTCGGCCCCAGTTCCGCTGGAGCATCCCTGGCAGATAAGCCCGGCTGAGCCGCACGCCACTCATCACGTTCGTCTCGAAAAAGCGGAGCCGCTCGGCGTCGGAGATGTCGAAAAACGGCTTCGCGTCGTAGATGCCCAGGTTGTTGACCAGGATGTCAAAATCGGGGCTAACCCGCACGACTGCATCCACGCCCTCGGCTGTAGACAAATCAGCGGCCATAGCCGTCAGATTGGCATCGGCCACGTCGCGGCGGATGGCGGCCAGCGCCTCGTTGACGCGGTTGGCCGTCCGGCCATTGACCGCCACGCTGGCGCTTTCTTGGGCGAGCATCTTGGCGATTGCCAAGCCGATTCCACCGGTCGATCCTGTTACCAGAGTCCGCTTGCCGCGAAGTTGAAGGTCCATGGTCCTTTCCTCGGGGGTAGGAGAATCCTTGGCGCTAGGCTGCCACCGTAGCCGCCCGCACAAGAATTATAGGGCGGCGACCATCCTCTCGACTTGATGCAGCACGTAGGATACGATCATGGCCCATGCTGCTGTAGGCCGACCCAAAGGAAGCGACACTATGCCATGCCGTGGAGTGCGGGGTGCGACGATTGCCGAAGCCAATCGACCTCCGGCACCGCCTCTCCAGCGGGCCTGGAGCGAACCTTCTTCGTTTCGGCATGGGCAAGGCCATCGACACCCTTGCTCACCTCGAAGTCCTTCGGACGGCCTGAAGAACTCCCTTGATGTACCCGTAACCATAGGCAAATGCCTGGAGGCTCCGGGGGTCGTCCGCGTAACCGCGTAACCGCGTAACCGGGCATGTGATCGGGCATCACCATGTACGGATAGCGGGGCGATGGGCGGCATCATGCGATTGCTGTTGATGAGGGTCAACATGTATTGCGATTGCCGTCCCGCTGGACCATCTTGGCCTTCCACATCAAGTAAAACGGAATCCCGGTGAGCACCAGCAAGAGCCCAAACATCGTCGCCTGGGGGTCTCCCTGGACGACATAGACCAGGAACGCCAAACAAATCACCAGGTACAGGGCGGGAGTGACCGGGTAGCCCCAGCAGCGGTATGGGCGAGGCTGATCGGGCTGCGTGAAGCGCAGGCGGTAAACGGCGGCCACCGTGAGGCCGCCGAAGAGGACCGAGGCAAACGTGCTGTAGGTGAGCAACTCCGAGTACGAGCCGGTCAGCGTCAGGACCATCGCCCAGACACCCTGGTACAGCAGGGCTTTCATGGGCGTCTTCCGCGTATTCAGCCGGGTGCAGCTACGGAAGAAGAGCCCCTCGCGGGCCATGGCGTAACATACACGGGCCCCGCCAAAGATCATCCCGTTGACGCAGCCGAAGGTCGAGATCAGGATGGCAACGATAATCAGCGTCGAGCCGATGTTGCCGAAGAGCACGACGGCCACCCGTTCCGCCACCCGGTTCTCGGGAACGGCGGCGATCTGGCCCACGGGCAACACGACCAGGTAGGCGGCGTTGGTGAACACGTACAAGATCGTTACCAGCAGGCAGCCCAACACCAGCGCCCGGGGCAGCGTGCGATGGGAGTCATGGACCTCCTCGGCGACGAAGGTGACCGTGTACCAGGCGTCGTAGGCGAACAGGGCCTTCGAGAGGGCGACGGCCAGCCCGGCCAGAAAACCCGCCTGAAGGGCCCGATGGCCGGGCATGGGCTGGATCAGTGGAAAGAAATGAACGGCGCTGCCACCGCTGCGGCTCAGCCCGGCCACGATCAGCGCCACGAGGGCGGCCACCTTCAGCACCGTGAACAGGTTCTGCACGAAGGCTCCTTCCCGGACACCCCGGATGTTTACCCCGGTCAGCAGGGCTATGACGCCACAGGCCACCAGTTGGGCCGAGTTCAACTCAAGGTGCAGCAGGCCGTGAGGGGCGTGCGACTGGACGGCCAGGGGCAGAAGTTCCGCCAGGGGAACCCGTGCCAACACGTTGGCCTCACCGAGACTGGGCACCAGTACGCCGAGATACTTGGCAAAGGCAATCGCCACGGCGGCGTTGAATCCATTCTGGATGACCAGGAACTGCGTCCAGCCGAAGAGGAACGCCCAGAAGTCGCCGGAGGCGGCGTTGCAGTTGATTGGTGTGGCTCATGTTCTATCCCGGAGCGTTTCTCCCAGTCTACTGGCTGGGCCACCATTGGCAACGCCTCTCCTAAAACCCGCCGCCGCTCCCGGCATTATCTATCGTTGGGCCGTCCCGTTTCACCTGACGGAACCATCAGTGCGCATGTCAGCCAGTCGATGGTAAGGATCGACAAGATCGGCCTCGATGATCTCGGCGAGCCGCCTTCGGACGCGGAAGCCGCCCCAACCGATGCTTGGTTTATCGGGCAGATTCCCGCTGAATGTACGATCCGAGTCGTGAAAGGGATGAGCGGAGGGCCGATCTATGGTTTCCGGCGTAACGACAAAGGACGGCTGACTTACCATGTCGTCGCTTTGCAGAGCCAGATAAAGGGTCTCCGGAGGTTCTCCCTTGCTGGAGCATTTCGCACGTTTCTTCGGTTTGCACCGTCTTGCAGACAATTCCGTTTCGGCTGTCGCTCGCTTGGTTGGGGTAATCTTGTTTCGCTGCATGTCTGTGTCTTGAACGTTTTCATAACAGAGTGTGGTTCGCAGATTATTCTCAAGGAAATCGCCCTAGCACTTGGCGGTTTCCACGGCCTCGACTGATGTCTTACAACCGGATTCACCAACAACCAAACGGAGAACGAACGATGAACGCCAAAGCCCTGCTTGCCAAAGCGTGGAAGAACGAAGACGCCGATCTCTCGCCCGGTCGCCACTACATCGACGAAGAGTTCGTTGTCCGGCTCACCGGCAGCGTGGAGAAGCTCGGCGACGAAATGGTCGCCCCCACGGTTTCCATTCCGCTGATCGCCGTGCTTGCCCTGTTCTGGGAGAAGTGCGGGGTTGTGCGGGAACATGCCCTCGCCATGTTGCGAGAGGCGTTGCAGGAGGCCATGACCACCAAGGTCAAAGAGGACAAGCACATCAAGGAGCGGATCAAGGACGTCGACGAGGCAATCAAAGCGATTCGGCAAGACTTGATCGCCAGCCTGCCCAAGATGCACCGGGAAGGCAAGGTGTTGATCGACGGTCTGCAGGTCGACGTCATGCCGCTGGCAGCGGTGCCGGAGTCCATCGGGGAATTGGTGGCAGCGTAGTCCTGTGCAGGCGGCAGAGCGGCTGGCTTCAGCCCGCCTAGTTCAAGGCTTGCCAAATCCAAGCCCCGGCAGCATGAAGCCCCATCTTTCCGGCATGGCCGGAAAGACGGGGCGGAAGTTGGCGGATTTTGGCGGAACTTGGCCTACCGTGCCTGTGCCTGGCAAAACCGACTGATGTCCAGCCTACGCAGACGAACGTCCTCGAAACGACCGAAGGGGCCAGATAATGCCAAAGAAACCCGAGACCAAGCGATTCACCGTCGAGGTGAAGGAACTGTGGTGCCACGCCGTTGAGGTAAAGCTTCCCGCCAACGCAACCAGGCAGCAAATCATCGACGCTGCCAACGAGAAGATTGCGACGGGCGACGACGGCGACAACACAGAATACGACTACACGCTCGACTCTGATAAGTGGAACGTGCGGGATGAGGGCGGCAACCTCCTGTAGCCGTGCCCGGCAATCCTGTGCAGCCACGCCGCAAGGCCAGGAACGTCACCGAGGCCCGTGCGAAGGCCCTGGAGCTTGCGCCCAATGAGGTGTTCTGCGAACACGACGCCGAGTACAAGACCGGTTCGGTCGTCCAGTCGAAGCACTCCGGCGGCTGATGTCCTCAATTTCCGAAACTTCTGGGAACGAAAAGATGAAAAACGGATGCGAGTATTGCAGCAAGCCATTCAATCGACCGGACGGTAGGTTCGTCTGCCCGTACTGCGGCAAGGTATGGAACCCCAAGCCGAAGAAGAAGCCGAAGCCGAAGAAGAACGGCGGCTGATGTCGCATATCTACCGGCTTGGCCTGTTTCTGTGTCACTCGCTGTCACGGGGCCACCGCCCACAGCGCACGACATCAATGCGTTGCTGGGCGGGCCGATCTTCCAGCAGAACAAAGGATAACCGCCATGTGAAACTCGAAGAAACCGTCTGTGCAGAGTGTTCTGGAGGCCGTGAATGAGTTCTTGGAGCAAGGCATTCGTAGCGGGGCCTGGGAAGGCTTGGGCGGCACCAGCAGCAACCATACCGCCGTGGAAGAAGCCACCATCTTGCGGTCACACCTTGGCCGAATCCTGGATGCCGAAACGACCGGCTGATGTCTTTTCGGTGGAAAGGACCAAGCCAATGGAAACCACCGAAACCACCGTCGTCATCTTCCGCATGGACAAAGAGGGCATCGTCTTCGCCCTGTTTCCCGAGTTGCCCGCCGACAATTACGGCGTCTATTGTACCTCTTTCCAACATATTGGCCAGCATTGCGCCGCCGATTACTACGGCTGCGTTGCCGAAAGCCGACCAGCTACCCCGGCAGAATACGCCGAATTGGAAGCCGAACTCCGCCAGCGGGGATATGACTTGGAAATCCGACTGCGGGCGACGTATGCGATGCACCAACAGCGGCGGCAGTTGGCGGCTGATGTCGTGGCCGTGGAGGCAACAACATGAAATTTCCGCTCGGTCAGATCGTCGGTACGCCTGCCGCACTGAAGGCCATCGCCGAAGCCGGTCAATCGCCCGAATTCTTCTTGGTGAAGCACGTCAGCGGCGATTGGGGCGAGGTCGGCGACGAAGACAAACGGCTGAACGACGAAGCCCTGGTCAGCGGGGAGCGCCTGCTGTCGGCCTATCGGACGCTCCGCAATGTCCGAATCTGGGTCATTACCGAGGCTGACCGAAGCTCGACTTGTTGTTTGTTCCCTTCCGAGTATTGAAGCGCCGACTGATGTCCTACAGGCGAAGCCGAAACAACGAACACAACCATAGGTGCCAGCATGGGCTTGACAATCCACTGGTCTTTCCAAGGCCCGAAAACGAAGGCCGAAACCAAGGCCATCATCGAGAAGCTGCGGCAGCGGGCAATGGACCTGCCCTTTGAGTCGGTTGGCGAAATTGCCCAGTTCAAGGGCAAAGACGCCCAGTTCAGCCAAGACCCCGACGAACCCTTCCGCTGGCTGAAAATCCAGGCCCGGGAAACCGTGTGGAGCAAGGATGGCAGGTTGGGATGGGACTTCCCGGCGAAGGAAATCATCGGATTCCAGATTCTCGTCGCCCCCGGCAGAGAGCCGATGGAAGTGTTCCTGGCGACGTATGCGAAGACGATTACCGTCAAGGACGATTGGAACAGACGGAAGCGGCTTCGCACCAACCGGCACGACTGGTCGGGGGAAGCATTTTGCAAGACCCAGTACGCCAGCAATCCCAAATGCGGAGGCATTCCCAATTTCCTCCGGGCGCACCTGAGCGTCATTCACCTGCTCGACCGAATCGGCGCACTGCCGACGATGAAGGTCGATGTCAACGACGAAGGAAAATACGGCCGCAGCCACTATACCGACGATCCGTGGGCGAAAGAGCGGGTCTACACCTGGCACGAAGGCAAGTACGACGTGAAGGCCCTGGTGGAAGAGGTCGGCGAGTGGAACGAGATGATCGCCGCCACTTTCGGGGCAATCAACGACGTGCTCAAGGCGAGCGGGTCGGCCCTCGCCTTGGAATCGCCGATTTCTGCGTTCCCTGATTTCGAGCACCTTGAGTTCAAGGGCCAGCAGAACCATCAGTATCTCGGCCCTTTCCTGCAAGCCATGAAGCAACTGGCGGACCAGCAGCGGGCGGCGGCCAAGAATATCAGCGGAACGGCCTGATGTCTTTGTCCCTCTCATCGCAGCGAGCCTCTCTCACCGCCACCCTGGCGGTGAGAGAGGCGAGGAGCCCCAAGTAACTGATGTCCTTGCGATAAAGGAGAAACCGCATGATACTCGAAAACCTGTGTGCAAAGGATGAGGCTGACTTTTGGGTCGCCACAATGCCGGGCGGCATGGTCGCCCTTACCCCCATATCGGCAGACGCCAACAAAGCCTGCGATGTCGGTGTCATCGACTACGAGGAATGGCAGGTAATCGGCGGTTCCATCATGGTCGATCATCGCATGGCCGATGATCTGATTCGCCACCTCCAAGAAGATGGGTTCACTATCGTCGAAGAGTGACGGTTGGCAAAGCTGAGTTCGCCCGCTGACCACGTTGTTCAATCCGCCAAATCCCGAAGGCGGTTTCGGTAATGGCGGCGTCGATCCTCGCTGGCCGGCTGATGTCTTCCGGGAAACATTCCCAACCACCACGAGGAAAACATGATCCGCATCACCATTGACACCGACCGGCCCGAATATGCCGGGGCTGCAAAATGGTTTGAAGTGGCCCGAGTTCTTCGTGACCTGGCCGACAAGTGCGAGCAACCCATGCGGGAGAAGTGCCGAGTTCCGATGATCCTGAAGAAGCAGGGCGGCGATGCCAAGCGGGTGCTGCTCTTCGGCGTTGATCTGACCGCGGTGGATAACGACTGATGTCTTGGCTTTGGAGGAAAACATGAAGAAACTGCGACAGATCGAATACTACCGGCTCTGGCCGGGTAACGGCGGGGACAGCGGCACTTGGGATACCGACTTCGTCGAGATTCCTGCCGATACGCCCGAGGAGAAGGTGGACGAGGTGGCAAAGCGGGCAATCGCTCGTATCCCCTGGACCGATGAAGTCCCCATCGCCACCGGTATCTACCACGTTCCTGCCTTGGACGAAGACGACTGATGTCTTGTACGCAGAGAAAGGAAATCACCATGAAAACCCACGGCCTTCCCGAAACACTCTGGTTCGTCGTCAGTCCCACGCCGACCTCGGAACTTGGCGACATCTGTTTCGAGTGCGATTTCGAGCGGTTCGCCTTACAGATTCGTGGTGGTCTCGACGAGCGGAAGATTATCGGCATCTTCGCCGACGAAGTGGAGGCCAAGGAACTTGCTGAGAAACTGCTTCGGGCGATCCAGCAACCAACCGAGACGCCCGACACCCGAATCCGCAAGTCCCCGTGGCCCGAATGGTTTGCCACGCAGGAATCGCTTTCCGGCGTCGTGATCTGCAGCAAGACCACTGGCGAGAAAGTGGTGGTCGAGCCGCCAAGAGAGTGGGGACGGCATTGGGCGTGGAACATCACCGACGACGGCACCGGCATCGTGATCCGGCGGACGAAATGATCTGTTTTCCCATTTACCTCCTGGAACTCGGCGATGACCTTCTAGTCTGCTACCCCGCAGACAGGCGGGATATTGGCCATAGCGAGTTCTGGGAAACAACCGTCTCTCGACTTGTTGCCAAGCACTACAAGATTCCGCAACGCTTGCTTGTCAACCTTCCTTATTGCCAGCGCAGGGCAAGAGTTGTCGACAACCGAGTGTATTACGGAGAACAACCGGATGCGAAGCTGCTCAGCCTGCTTCGGACGGTCCTGAGGAATAGCAAGTTGGTCTTCGTCCATGACGACCACGAGAAGCGGCTGAGGCACGACGTGGCCGAGTTCAAGAAACTGATGGACCGCTTCGTGATCCGGCGGACGCCGTGATTCGACGGCTGATGTCTTCGTGCATGAAGATGTAACCGAAAACCCAGCGCAACGCTGCGCTACCTTATTGACCGGCGAAGAGAACCATGAGCCACTCGACCGACGTAAGCGATTTCCAGCCAACCTCCTTGTCCCATCTGATCGGGCAGCGGAACGTCATCCGCCAAGTCGAGGTGGCGCTGGATGCCTGCCAGCAGGACTGCAAGCGATTCGACCATGCCATGCTCGTCGGCCCGCCGGGGCTGGGCAAGAGCGCCCTGGCCGCTGTGATCGCCCAGGAGATGGCCGCCGATTTCCACGAGGTCTTGGGCCAATCGCTCAACAGCGTGGCCGACTTGAACGGTCTGCTTCTGGCTGCCAGGGACAAGGACATCGTCTTCGTCGACGAAGCCCACGAAATGAAGCGAATGTACCAGACGGCCTTGTATCTCGCCCTCGACAAGCAGTGCGTGTTCATCAAGGGGGCGAACTTATCGCCGCAAGGCTTCCCCCTCGGCAGATTCTCGCTGCTCCTGGCCACGACGGACGAATTTTGCCTGCTCCAACCACTTCGGGACCGAATGAAGCTGGTTCTGCGGTACGAGTTCTACTCGGACGACGAACTCGGCCAGATCATCCATCATCGTGGCCGGGCCTTGGGCTGGAACATCGAGGACGCCCTGGTGCCCCAGATCGCCCAACGGTCCAAAGGAACACCCCGGTTGGCACTGCGCCTACTGCAATCGTGCCATCGGGTCTGCCGATCATTGGGTGAATCGTCGATCACCGCCGACCACCTGCAGAAGGCGTGTGGATTGGAACAGATCGACGATCTGGGCCTGGGCAGGAACGAACAACAGTACCTACGAATCTTGGCCCAAGGTCCGAACCGGCTGAACGTGTTGGCGTCGAGGTTGGCGCTACCGGGTCGCACGGTCAGCCAAGTCATTGAGGCATTCCTGATCCGGGCGGGCCTGGTCGCCAAGGATCACCAGGGCATTCGCCAACTGACCGCTCGGGGGAGGGAGCATTTGTTGGGGAACCGTCCAAAGTCCGCTTAATTGTCGGCAAATTGGTGTCCGACTGATGTCTAATTTCCGTCAAAGATGCGTCCAATGTCAGACCAATTTACCGACCAGGCGAAGGCGGCAGTCGCCACCGCCAGGATGGGATCACCTGTCCGAATGCCGTCCAACTGATGTCTAATTTGCGTCAGGAGTGCGCCCAATGATTGTCCAATTTCCCGACAAGACGAAAGTCGCAGTGACCATCGCCGAGATGGCGAGGATGCTCAACCTCTCCAGGCAGCGACTCCATCAGTTGATCGGCACGGCGTTCCCGTATCCGGTGTACAACATCACGACTCGGCGACCTTTCTACACCGAAGAACTCCAGCGGGTCTGCCTTGAAGTGCGGCACCGGAACTGCGGCGTCGACGGGAAGGCCATCTTGTTCTACGCCCGGCGTGGAGGCGCTCCGTCGTCGCCGACGAAGAAACTGAAGAAGGCAAAACCGAACTCGGCGCACGTTGCCATCCTCGATGCGGTGAGGGCGCTCGGCTTGGTGAGTGCGACCGCCGATCAGGTCGAATCGGCCATCAAGGTCTTGTTCCCTCGTGGCATCGAATCGGCGGATCAAGCCGAAGTCATCCGAGGGGTTTTCGTTCATCTCCAGCGTCAGAATCGTGCCGATAATGGCGGGCGATAACTACCCTTATCAGCCCAGTTAGGGGCAATCGGAGTCAAAATGGTGTCAAATTTCCGTC
>JBEKZQ010000160.1:0-12797 GCA_049509675.1 Thermoguttaceae bacterium
GAAAAAAAACGACTGCTTGCGGCAGCCAGCAGTCATGGTAACGCCCCCCGGGGGATTGTCAATTGGGTATGCAGGGAGCCAGGGGGGAGCCGGTCGGGTGCCAGGCTTTGCCAGTGTTTTTTCGTGATCGATCAGTCGATGACTTCTTCCGGCCAAGTTCAACCCTGGGAAGGCACTGGCAGAGCCAGTGGCACCCCGCGTCCATCGGCATGGAATCGCCCGCACAGGTTGCGTCTTCGGAACCCCCTTGCGCGGCAAAGACGGCAAAACCGGCCCCGGGCTGCGAAAACGCATTGCATCCATCCCTTCTCGAATTGATAATGGATAGCTGTGAACTGGTCGAGGCAAGGAAAAGGGGAAGGCGTGGATCGCAATCTTCGTCGCGATCTGGCGATTTGTTGCTGCGTGGTGCTGGCCACCGTCGTTGCCTACTGGCGGGTGGGCGGCCTGGAGGCGGTCCGCCTGGGAGACAAGATCGACCCGGCCGCCGGCGCCCCGGTGCAATACGGGTTCAGCGGCCCGGGCCTCCACTGGGCGCTGGTCGGTTTCGAGGGCGGCCGCTGGCAGCCGCTGACCCGGCTGTCGCACCTGGTCGATGGAGTCCTGTTCGGTTCCACAGAAGGCACCGGCGCGCATGTCGAGAATGTCGTACTTCATCTGCTCAATTCGATCTTGTTGTTTCTGCTGTTGGTGCGGATGACCGCCGCGCGGTGGCCTAGCGCGCTGGTCGCGGCACTGTTCGCCGTGCATCCGCTGCACGTCGAGTCGGTGGCCTGGATCGGCGGGCGGCAAGACCTGCTGGGCACGTTGTTCGGCCTGCTGGCCGTGGCCGCCTACGTTCGCTACGTGCGGCAGCCCGGCATGGCCCGGTATGTGCCGGTGGCCCTGCTCCTGCTGCTGGGTCTGTTGGCCACGCCCATGCTGGCGACCTTGCCAGCCCTGCTGTTGCTGCTGGACGTGTGGCCGCTGCAACGTTTACGAACGGGCAAGAAACAGCGCCCCATGCGGACTGCCGACTGGCGGGCCGGACTGGCTCGGCTGGCTGTCGAGAAGGCGCCGTTGGCGCTGTTGTCGCTGGCCTCGTTGGCCATGAGCGGAGTGGCGATGTCGCAAGGCGGATCACCGATCACGGCGGGAAACATCGCGCTGGTGGCCCGCCTGCAGAATGCATTGCTTTCCTATGCCGCCTATCTGGGCAAGATGTTCTGCCCCATGGACCTGGCGGTTTTTTATCCCTGGACGCCGTCGCCCAAGACGGCCGCCGTGCTGGGGGCCTTGCTGCTGTTGGCGGCCATTTCCGCGGCTGTGGCCTGGGCCGCCCGGGCCGGGCGGTATTATCCGGCCGTCGGCTGGCTATGGTTCCTGGGCACTCTGCTGCCGGTGGTCGGCCTCGTCCAACTCGGCGATCAGGCCATGGCCGATCGCTATACCTACCTGTCGTTGGTCGGGTTGTGGCTGGTGGTGGCGTGGGGCGCGGCCGAACTGGCGGCCGGCTGGAGCGCTGCGCGGAACGCGGCCGCCGTAGTCGCCGGCATCCTGATTCTCGGCTGCATGTTCCTCACGCAGCGCCAGGTAGCGTTCTGGAACAACACGGAAACCCTCTTGAAGCATGCGCTGCAGGTCAGCGAGGAAAATGCCCTGGCGCACAACCTCCTGGGGGCCGAACTCTGCGCGCTGGATCAATCGGACGACGGAATCGCGCACCTCAAGGAAGCCGTGCGGATCAGCCCTGACTTTGCGCCGGCCGAATTGAACCTGGCCCGGGCGTACGACCGGCTGGACGACATGCACCAGGCGATGGCCCATTATCGCTCTGCGCTGCGGATCGATGCGGATTCGACGCCGGCCCACAATCGTTTCGGCGCCTTGCTCTTCAAGCACGGTCTTTACACCGACGCCCTGGAGCAATGGAAGGAGGTGGTGCGGCTCGAACCCGACAGCGCCGTGGCGCACAGCAACGTGGCCGTGATCTTGGCCAGCCAGAACCGCCTGCCGGAGGCCGAAGAGGAACTGCGGACCGCGTTGGCTCTCGATCCCACCTTGGACGCGGCGCACAACACCTTGGGAGTCGTGCTGTTGAAGCTGGGGAAGCCCGACGAGGGCAAGGCGCAATTGCAGGCGGTGGTCGATTTGAATCCTGACAATACCGACGTCCGCGGAAACCTCGCGCGGGTGTACGTGGCGCAGCACGATCTCGTCCACGCCATCGCGGAGTTGGAAGAAATCGTTCGCCGCCAGCCCGACAACGCCGTGGCCGCCGGGCAGCTTGGCATGCTCTTGGCGCAACAGGGCGACCTGCCCGGAGCACTCCAGTACATCCGGCAGTCGCTGGCCGCGCAACCGGAAAACCTCGGCCTGCGCACCAACCTGGCGGTGGGCCTCGCGCAGCAGGGCAACTGGAAGGAAGCCATCGCCGAGTGCCGAAAAGTGCTCCAGCGCCGTGCCGACGACGTGCTGATGCTGAACACCGCCGCCTGGATCATCGCCACCAGCCCGGACCAATCGATGCGCGATCCGCTCGAAGCGGTCAAGCTGGCCGAGCGGGCAGCAAACGTCACCCACCACGAGCGGGCCGACATCCTCGATACGTTGGCCGCCGCCTATGCGGCCGCCGATCGCTTTGCCGAGGCGGTCGCCACGGCCGATCGGGCCCAGAAACTGGCCGGCGGGGCGGGCAATCCCCTCCTGGCAGAGGAGATTCGCAAACGGATGTCGCTGTATCGCACCAACACCGCCTATCGCGAGGATTCGCTCCGGCCCAAGATCGCCAAGTAGGCCGCGAGCTGCGTGCCACTGGCTTTGCCAGTCGCCAGCCGGAGTCGCTCAGTCACGAGGAGTGGGAGGACATTCGCCTGTTGCTCGCGCCGGCGCCCGAGTGTGAGCACTTGAGTACCGTTGTTTGCAGGTTAGACACCACGACGACCTGTGATACAGGCGTGAATCGGTGACGATTGCCGCTGACAACTGTCACACCACGCCCGGTGAAGATTCTGTGCGGTTAACGGACGTGCCCGCTTCAACAAGAGCAATTGCGAGAGGTTCCTGCTTGGTGTAGGCATTGCTGTCCTGCTCAAAGCGGTGCCAAGATGCGTTGAGCAATCCAATGATCCCGCTGCTCGCGGCCAGTTCCGTCGCGGCAGCTTCCTGGGGAGTTACACCTCTGGGGCCCGCCTCCACGAGCATGTCGTCCAACATTTTATCCAATGGTCCTGACAACTCTTCCGACCAGGTTCCTTCATAGTCTTCTGTCAGCTTGAGCAGCCTGGCGGTCGCATTCCAGTCCGTTTGGATCTTCGCGGCGACATCTTCGAAACCCATGCGATCCGCTCGGCGGAGGAGGGAGTGGACTCGTAGCCATCCCACGGGGTGCTCTCTTAAGATGAGTTTCTCGCGTGGCACATAAAACGCATGGGTTCCCTGCAACCGGAAGTAGTTCGCAAAGGCTTTCAGAAAGCAGGGGCCGCCAATGCGCAGTCCGACGGCGTCACAAAAGAATTCCTGGCACCACGAGTAACAGGCTAGCACTAGCTGAGCCTGAAATGTGTCCTGTTGGACAGCAGTGGAGCCTTGCCGGCGAGTGGGCGGAGCAAAGACATTCGCGACGGTTTCCTGAAACTCCCTCACCAACTCATCCAACTCAGGACGATGGACCGCGTAGAGCAAGTGTCCAAACTCGTGGAAAAGTAGTGGTAGATACAGCAGCGTTCGCCGCCGGGAACACGGCAAGAAGAACAGGGAGGGATACCGAAGGTCGGGATAAATCCCAAACTGTCCATCTGAGAGGGCGAATGCGCGCCGAGCAGTCCGCGAATGCTCATCGTGGAGCCATCGCAAGACAATCAATGCTAAACGATCATCCTCTCGACTCCGCAGCAACGGGCCGGCATAGCATGCGTTGATGACCTCCAGCTCCTTCATCACCCGTTGGGTCTGCCGCAGCACATTCTCAAAGGTGTCAGGGTGGTCGTAAGACAAATCCTTCAGGTTGCGACGAACCTGACGCCGGAGCTCCTCGCAGACTGCTTCAATTTCGCTCCGGTACCCAGTCAACTCGCCTGGAATCCTTGCATGGCCAAGCAACTGCTGGAGCGTGCCAATCTGGTGGCTCAGGTCTTCATTCGATCGAGTCAGTTCCGTCCGCATTAGATTTCTTCCAGGATCGCCGAGACGTCTGTTTGCTGGTGTCCTTCGATGATTCGCCGCAGTTCATCCAGGCTTTCCAAGAGTTCTCGCCGGGTCCTCTTGTCGGAGGCGTCCAAGAGAGATGCTGCTGTCTCGGCACCGACGCGCATCAGCGAAGACCTGAAATTGCTGCGGTCGTTTCGGGCCGATCGGTACGCGTCTAGAAGTTCTTTGAAACGAGGGTCGATACCGAGGATTTTGCCAGCATCGGCGGCCGCGGAAGCCTCACCAAGCCGCAACAAGAAACGCGACAGGTCCTCACGTGCGCATTGCGCAAGTTGCTGTCGCTCCAGGTCGTCAATGCCCGCGAGCGCGAATTTTGTGGCGATCGACAAGTCGTCGATTGCCGCCAATACACGCTGATCGGATAAGAAACTCTGGATGTCCAGCCAGTGTTGTCTCATGGTCTTCTCCTTGTTGTTGTCGCTACCGGAGGCCTCGCACTTCCATTGCCATCCGACGCGTCAGTTCATGATCGGCGTCGCGCATTGGTTGTGCGTCACGGTAAGCTTTCTTTGGACTAAGCCAGTTATGCTGCGCCAAGGCAAACACGCCAGCAGCCGCACGGCGCACGTCGCTCTGCTCACGTCCCACCAACGCCACTGGGTCCGCCGTCGCTCCGCGTGCCAACGTCGCGGCACCGGTCAGACAAGTCAAGGCCGTCCGTTGATCGAGAAAGACAGCGCACCCCTCCAAGACATTGGTCGTCTCCTCTCCCGAAATGCGCCACATTCGCAAGTCTTTGACGGTTCGTTTGTGGTAGTCAATCACATCGACTGCCGCCCCTTGCGCAAGCATGTCGCTCTTCTTCCATAGATCAAGTGCTCGGTCAATGGCTCGCGGCTCGTCGCCACACTCGTGCCCGTCCCGCAACACCAACAAGGATCGCAGGGGAGAAAGGCGAAGTCCGTGAAGCGCGTCTGGTATTCTCGCGATCTTGTCAGCCAACTGAACGCTCTCGATCGTTTCCCGCCGTGTATCTGGTTTCGTCCAACTGTCGAGATAGCGCCATAGACCAGCACGGCCAGGATGCATCGTCGCATCGCGACAGATCAGGAACGACACCCCACAGAACCGGCGATCCTCTGAGACATCGATGGCCAAACACGCTTCATAGGGCCACTCGGCGATTCGATATGGAATTACGCCCATTTGATCGAGCAGGTCGAGAACAGTGTGGAAGACTGTGTCACGCCAAGACTGCTCAGCATCGGCTTTCTGCCTACGGTCCCGTGCTGAGCGGAGTCGGCTCCAATTGCGGACGAGTTTGTGGCGGGTCACTCGTTTCATGGCCCAATCGCGCAGGTCGTCGGACAGTAGGTAGTAGGCAGCTCCGTCGAGATCACGATCATCAAAAATGACGAGGCAGTTGCCGGGAATACGGTTCTTCAGGAGCCGCGAGATTTCCTTTGCGCCGTCTGCGGTTTCCAGTCTAAGTGTGAAGCGTTGCTTCGTCACTTGCTCCAAATCGCGGGCGACAGCGTCGACGAATGCGTCCTGCACCTCCAGGGACCAACCATGGCCGGCGCGCGGCACGACCATCACCACCTCACGGGCAGCGGCCGAATTGAATCGGTACACCCCATGCTCCCGAAGGAGTCCCTCCCGATCGGAGAAATAGTGGCGATACTCAGCGAAGGCCGCCGTGACCGCGGGTGGTTCCAGTCGGTGCCCGTTGCCGAACAGCAATGCCGGAGGAACCAGTTGGATGGTTTCGTTCGTGCTCGGTTGCCAAAGGCTCGGCGAGGCCACAAGGCCTATCTTGTCAATGGTTCGTGATGTTTGGAGTGACCATCGACTTTGGATGAATGCCCGCCGTGAATCGGGCGACATCGCTAGTCGGCGCATCTTGCGAGGCATGTGAGAAGGATCGAGGTGGAGCCGCAGTCGCAATAGCTTGGCTGCGACAAGCACTGGCCGTTCGCCCCATTCGAAACTGACTCTGACCACGATGTCACTGGCGGACACCGGCAGCTTGACGTTGTCACGCTGATAGTACTCCAGAAGCGAACCGTAACGTCGACCGCGAACGATGATCGGGCCTGTTCTGTCGCAAGTCATGCCGTCGGCGAAAGCATCGAAGTAGCACTTCAAACGCCTCGCTTGGCCGGTATTGTAGATGAGCGTCCCCCGGCGACCGTTGGCCTTTTCCCGAAGCGCCTCGAACCGCTGGCGTGACTGCGTGTCACGTAGGAAATCAGCAACTGTCTGTTCGGTGCAAAGCAGGTGGCCGCCATCGTAGGCAATGCCAAGGGAATACACTTTGTTCATATCAAGGACGCCTCGTGGGGCGTTGTTGTGGTTGCTCGCGCAGGCTCTTGAGTGTCCCTCGCATTTGCTCCCACTCTGTGTCGCTCAATGAAAGTATCGATGCTTCTTGGAGGAATCGCACGGCGGCAGGATTCGCCGAAAGTGCGGACCCGAGCCCCCCGGGGAGTTTTTGAGCGGCGGCGAGCAATTCCTCACTGGGACAGCCGATGCTCTCGGCCATCCGGACGATAGTATCCGCCGCTGGCGGCGGCAGCCGGTCGTTTTCCAGCTTGCTAATATACGAGAAATCGACCCCCGCCAATTCCGCCAGCCTTCGCTGACTGATCTCCGCACCTCGCCGTTTCTTACGTAGTATCGTACCGAATGTGGTGCTCATGTTGATATAATACTCAACGTTGAGTTTTCAGTCAACCCACGTCGGACGAGAATTCAGCGTTTCTACAGAAGTGGACGATGCGTTAAGAACCATAATGGTCTGCGCCGTAACGACTTGGAACACGATACCGGTCTTGGGGACGCTACTATGATAATTCGGTCGCCGCTGCCATGCCTTGCCAGTTCCAACTGGAACACCCCATCGAATGGGTGGCTAACGGAAGGGCTCACCCAACCGGCAATCTGGTGGTCAAGATAGGCGTAGCGGCGGCGGGAGTCGAGGTGTCTCCCCGGCCGATCGGACGGGAGCAATCCGCTCCGCGGCCGATCCTGGCATGGGCCGGGCAACGTGCGGTACGCTCGGTGGGCTCTGTACGCGAAGCCCTGCGAGCGATGCCCACTGGCAGAGGCATACCATTGGCTTCCGCGAGCCGCCTGGGCGTCGGCTCCGCCGCGCCAGGCTTCGCGGAACACCTCGGAGTGCGACGCATGCCCGATGGGAGGGCATTGGTGGACCTGCCGACGGGTTTCTCCGGGGCAACTGGTGGACTTGGCGACGGATTTTCGGGCCGGGTCAACCCTGCGAAAACACTGGCGGAGCCAGTGGCACGCGGCGCGCCGCCGACCCATCACCCCGGACCAAGACAACCATTTTTCCGCCAAACGCCCCTGCGAGCGGTAACGCTATCGGGAGGCGGACGTCTTCATCTCGACCGCGGCGTTGCGGTGATACTCGCGTAGATCGGCGGCTGCCGCGGACGCACGCGGATCATCCGCGGCCCGGTAGATGCCAAGCCGGCGTTGCAGAAGAGGTTCTTCCCAGGGCGGGTAGGGCTCAAGGGCGGCCAGACTTTCCATCGTTTGTGCGGGTTCCCGCGCCAGGGTGAAGGCGGTCCTGCGCCGTTGGTCCTCGAACTGCTCCGCGGCAAAGGGGGTGCGGACGGCCGCGTACAGCCGAGCGGCTTGCCGGGGATCGCGATCGGCGACGGTTGCGGCGGCCTTCAAGGCGATTTGGCCGACGACGGACAATATCCACGGGTCGTCGTGCAGCCGGGTAAAGACCTCGACCAACAAATCGGCCGCCCGTGGCGTGTCTCCCTTCTGCAAGAGGAGTGCGGCCCGAATGGCGTCCGCCTCGGCAGGCATCGCGCCACGCAGCTCGGCCAACAGCGGCACGGCCTCCGTCCGCCCTTGCAATGCCAGTGCCAAGCACAAATAGGCGCTTTCCGCGGGCGAAACAGCGGCATAATCACGGGCCTGCCACAAAGCGACCACTCCCGCATAGTCTTCTTTCCAGAAACAATCGAAGATCGCCGCTCGCGTGCGTTGCGCGGGCGTGGGCGACGGCGGGATCAGCACGTCGCCGTGGCCGACTCCGTAGAGTACCTGTCGCTCGTCCTCCACCCGTTCCCACTGGACCTTTCCCGACACGGCTGGACGCTGGGCGCCGCAGGCTACGGCCAGATTTCGCAGTTTTCCGATGGAGAATCCGCCGCCCCGCTGCCCAACCGTTCGGGCGAAACCATATTCGATGTAGTTGCAATCGTCGCTATTGGTGCGTTCCGCGTCCTGCAAGCTGAACTTCTCGACGGCCTCTTGTCCGGCCACGTAGTGCGCCAGGAATCCTTCCAGGTCGCGCGTCTGCCAGGCGACTGCCAGTGCCGACCGATAGGGCGCGTCGCCGATCTGTCGGCGCAGCAGAGCCGCGTCATAAGCGAGCGGCTGCTCGGTGCAGATCATGAGCATGTCGTTGGGGCCCGTCTGCCAAATTTCGACGTGCCCAAAAACGTTCCTAAGGGTGGCCAGGGCGGTGCGGACCGTCTGCTGGTCGACCTCGTAGGCCTGCAGCCATTGGCCGAAGATACCGCCCGGCTGGAGCCGCTGACGGACGGCCCGGTAGAACTCGCGCGTGAACAGGCTGGCGATGCCGGCCCGGTACGGGTTGGAAGGCTCGGAAAAGATCAGGTCATAGCGGGCCGTGGAGGTCAGCAGGAATTCGCGGGCGTCGGCCACGGCGATGCCGACCTTGGGATGCTCCAGGACCTGGTGGTTGACGTCCGCACAGCGGCGGGCCATCTCCAGCACGCGCGGCTCGATCTCGACGACGTCGACGTGCCGCATGGAAGGGATCTCGGCCATCCAGCCGGCGGTTTCCCCCGTGCCCAATCCCACGACCAGTCCGGTTTGCGGCCGGCCGTGCAAAATGCCTTCCAGCAAGCCGGACATGATCTGCGTGTCGGCATCGGCGATGGCGTTGCCGTCGATCTTGCCGTTGACATAGAAGGAGAACGAAAATCCGTCGGAGATGGCGATGCTGGCTTCCACGCCGTCGGCCTGCCAGCAGATGCATCGCACTATTGCCTGCCGCCAGTCGCGGATCGCATTGGGGGTCCAGGCGGTCAGCGTGGCGCGGCCCGCACCGATCCCGCTATGTCGCCAGACAGCCGTGGGGCCCGTGGCACAAAGCAGCGTCAAGGCCGCGGCGAGGACGGCGGTGGAGCCGGCAACCACGGCAGGGCGTCGCTCGCGGCGGAGCGAAGCCAGTGCCACCAGCGCGGTCTGGCCGGCAAGCAGCAAGACGACGGCCCGCCACGCGCCCGGGGCACTGAGCAGAGGGAGCAGTCCGAAGCCGCCGGCCAGCGAGCCGAGTATCGCCCCCACGGTGTTCCAGGCGAAGGCCCGCCCCACTTGTTTGCCGACGTCGCGACTGCCGCGGCCCAGCAAGGCGATCAACAGGGGGAACTGAAATCCCGCCACCAGGGCCGTCGGCAGAACCACCAGCGCCGTGATGACGGTCCAGCCGAACACCAGGCTGTTGACGCCGCATACGCCCTGGGAGCGGAACAGGAGGGCCTGCATCGCCAGGCCGTCGCCCCAGGCGAACGGATAGGCGACGGCCGCCGCTTCCAAAGCCGCCAGGAGACTCAGGAGGCCCAAGCTGGGCCGCACCTTGGCGAACAACAACGCATAGGCCGCTCCCCCCAAGCCGATCCCAGCGAGCACGACGGTCAGGATCAGCCCGAAGGCGAACGTTGTTCCCCCCAGGATCGGCGCGAGCATCCGGTACCAAACGAGTTCCATGAGGAAGAACGCGAACCCGGCCACGCCGGCCACGCTGTAGAGCAGCGGCGGCCAGGCTTGCGGCTCGGCGTCGGGTGGCTCGGGCAGCGACCGAAAGTTGGTCGAGCCGGCTTCCGCGACGGGCCGGCCCAGGAGGCGCGCGGCGGCATACCCGATCAGCGACGCAGCCAAATAGACTCCGCACGCCAGCCACAAAGTGCGGCGCGTGCCGAGGTGCTCCAACAGAAAGAAGGTGCTCCCTGCCGCGCCGGCCACCGCCCCCAATTCGTTCATGCCGAATAGCAGCCCGACGCTGCGGCGGTTTCGATCCGTAGGCGGCGTCACCACGCAGGCGGCGGCGGAGAGCGTCCCCCCCATCAAGAACGTGGGCAGCCCGAGCACCAACATCGAGCACAACAGACGCGCCGCCGTGGCGCCGACGATCCCCAACGCGCTCTGGCCGCCCAGAGCTATATACACCTGCCGCACAAAGTCGCTAAGCAAAGGACTGGCGGCGCCGCTGATCCCGATCAGCAGCATGAGTCCGGCATAGAGCCGCAGCGGATCCCCGTGGCGGTCGGCCCGTTTACCCAAAACCGCGTTACCGACGCCCAGCCCGCCCATGAAGATCGCCAGCACGGCAGCCGACGCGGACGTCGATCCTCCGAACACCAGCCGCAGCTCGCGCAGCCAGGCCGTCTGAAACACCAAGGCGGAGAACCCCGAGCAGAACAGCAGCGCGGCGACGAGGACCGCACGGCCGGGTGCCACTGGCTTTGCCAGTGTTCTCTTGCGATCGATCATGCGACGGCCTTCTCCGACCAAGTCAACCCTGCGAAAGCACTCGCGGAGCCAGTGGCAGCCGACGTAGGACGGATTGCCAATCCGTCCTACGGGCAACCGGCCAAATTGTTGTTTTGCGGGAGCTACGGGGAAACGCTCACCGGGCAGCCGTCGGGCAGACCGTAGCCGCCGCGCGTCACGATGCGATCGCCCGGTGAAACGCCCTCCAGGATCTGGGCCTGCTCTTGCGCCTCAGTGCCTAGCTTGACGGCAATCGTGTAGGCCTTGCCCTCGCGGACCACGGTCACCACCGGCGTGCCCTCGCGATCGGCAATGGCGGAGATCGGCACGGTCGTGGCCTTGGGGATCTCGGCCAGCCAGATCTCGCCCCGGCAGCCCAACTCGGGCCGCAACTCGCCGTGAGGGTTGTTCAACAGCACGAACGCCTGGGCATTGCCCGTGGCCGGGTCGGCCTGGCCGCTGATGCGGGTGATCGTGCCGGAAAACACCTGGCTGGACAGCGAGGCGACGTGGACGTCGACCCGCGCGCCGCGACGCACCTGGGTCAAGTAGGCGCCGGGAATGCGGATCTCGGCAAACAGGCTGGACAGATCGGCGACGGTGACCAGGCTGGCCAGCCGCTCGACGTACATGCCGTGCCGGGCGGGGAGTTGCGTCACGATGCCGTCGATGGGGCTGGTGATGCGGCAGTAATCCCGGGCCAGTGTGGCGGCGGCGAGATCGGCCTTTGCGCCGGCGAGTTTCGCGTCGGCCTCGGCGATCTCCTCGGGCCGCGTGCCCGCCTCCAGGAGTTTCACTTTGCCGGCAGCGACTTGGAAGTCGGCCTCGGCGCTGCGCAACGCGGCCGTGGCCGCGTCGTGCTGGATGGCCGGGATCTCGCCTCGATCCCGCAACGGCTTCAAGGCCGCCAACTGGACCCGCTGCGACTCGCGGAGTAGTTGGGCCTTGTCGCGTTCCGCCCGGGCCATGTCGATCTCCTGGGCGAGCGGGCCGCGTTTGAGCTTCAGACACACGGCCTCCTGCTGGCGGACGGCCGCTTCCGCCCGCTCCAGGTCGACCTCGGCCGGCCGCCCGTCGAGCTCCACGAGCAGGTCGCCGGCGTGAACCGCCTGGCCTTCAGCCACGGGCACCTTTTCGATCCAGCCGGTGGTCCGCGGTGAAACGCTGGCCGTCCGCTCGGGAATCGCGCCCAGCGTGCCGGCCACCTCCAGCGAAGGCCGCAGCGTGGCGACGCGGGCCTCGATGGCCTCGACCGGCACCGGCTTGGTGGGCAGTTTGTCCTCGTCGTCCTCCTCCGCGGCCGGAGCGTGCTTGCATCCCGCCAGGGCCAGGAGCAACAACAGCAGCATCGCGGCGGAGCGGAGGTCCGGCGAGAAAATCACACGGGCGAGAAACCCCTCACCCCCAACCCCTCTCCCGCAAGGGGAGAGGGGAGTAAGAGCGCGAAAGTCACTAGCCGCATAGGGTGTCGGGAAATTCTTCACCGCGAACCTCCGCAAGATGGGTTGCCCTCGGCGGCATCGTGACGGCGGAAGGCGAACAGGCGGATCAGCAAGTAATAGAACACCGGCGTGGCCACCAACGACAGCATCAGGGCAATCAGCAGCGCGCCGATCACGGCGATGGCCAAGGGGCGAAGCATGTCGGCTCCGGCGCCCACGCCGTAGGCCAAGGGCAGCAGGCCCAGGAAGGCCGCCAGGGAAGTCATCAGCACCGGCCGCAGACGGCGGTGGCCGGAGCGGACCAGGGCCTCGACCAGCGGCACGCCCTCGGCCCGGAGATGGTCCACGAAATCGAGCATCAGGATGCCGTTCTTTGCCACCAGGCCCACGCCGATCACCGCGCCCAGGAACGACACGACGTTCAGCGAGGTGCCGGTGATCCACAACGCCGCGGCAACACCCACCAGGGCCAACACGGCCCCCAAGACGATCGCCAGCGGTTGACAGACCGAGCGGAACTCGACGATCAAAACAGTGTACACCAGGACAATGGCCATTGCCAGCACGAGCGTCATATTGCGGAACGACTGCTGTTGTTGTTCGTAGAGTCCGCCGTATTCGATGCGGGCGCCGGCGGGCAAGGAGACCGTTTCCGCGATGCGT